>CAZLEO010000053.1:0-39180 GCA_964558555.1 uncultured Rickettsiales bacterium
GCGTCGTCGTCGTCGTCGTAGTCGTCCTCGTCGTCGTCGTAGTAGTCGTCGTCGTCGTCGTCGTCGAGGTCGTCGCAGTCGTCGAAGTCGTCGCAGTCCTCGTCCTCGAAGCCGTCGCACTCCCCGTCCCCGTCCCCCACGGAGATGTCGAGGAGGTCCTCGGGGATCTCCAGGGAGCAGCCCAGGGCCAGCAGGCCGAGGACGGCCAGGGCGATGGGGGCGATCACGATCATCCAGGGGCTGGTCAGGGGAAGGGGGTTGTTGGAATCGTTGCGGGTCATGGTGTCCTCCGTGCGCTGATGGTTGTGCAATGTCCAACGCTCACTGGGGATACGGAGGGGGGGCGGCGTATGGGGCGCCGCCGGGGTTACCACCGAGTTACCGGCAGACCTGCACGACGGCTGCACCCGTTTTGCGCGACCTCTCCACCACCGCGCCGCGCGCCGGCCACGGGGGCGGGTCACGGTGAATCCGGTCCCGGTCGTACCCCCGGGACGGGAGGAATCCATGCGCATCAAGTTCGTCAACCCGCGGATGAACAGCCGGCCGGTGGACACGCAGGTGAAGTTCCGGCTGCTGCCGCCCCAGAGCTACATCCGGCTCGCCGCGGTCACGCCCGAGCACCACACCCTGGAGCTGTGCGACGAGAACCTGGTCGATTGTGACCTCGACGACCGGCCCGATCTGGTGGCCATCACCCTGTTCGTGGCCACGGCCCGGCGGGGGTACGCCATCGCCGACGCGTACCGCGCGCGCGGCGTGCCCGTGGTGGTGGGAGGGTTGCACGCCACGTGCATGCCCGAGGAGGCCAAGCAGCACGCGGACGTGGTGGTGGTGGGCGAAGGGGACCGGCTGTGGCCGCAGCTGCTCGACGACCTGGAGCGCGGCGAGTTCCGGCCGTTCTACCGCAACGAGGAGCCGGTGGACCTGGAGTCGCTGCCCGTGGCCCGGGTGGAGGTGCCGCGGGCGAGCGCCTACGCGTCGGTCAAGACCCTGCGCACCAGCCGCGGCTGTCCCTTCCGCTGCCGCTTCTGCTACCAGCCGTCCTTCTACCCCACGCGGGGCGTGCGCCACCGCTGCATCGACGCGGTGGCCGAGGAGATCCGCGGCCACGGGGGCGGCCACATCATGTTCCTCGACGACAACCTCGTCGGCGACCGGCCCTTCGCCCGCCGCCTGTTCGAGGCGCTGGTGCCGCTGGGCATCACCTGGAGCGGCGCCGCGTCCGCGGACGTGGGCAACGATCCTCGGCTGCTGCGGCTGGCCCACGACAGCGGGTGCCGATCCCTGTTCGTCGGGTTCGAGTCCATCCACCACGGCAACCTCGACGACAACCGCAAGACCCAGCACCGGGTGCTGCCCTACGAGGCGTCGGTGGCCGCCATGCACGACGCCGGGATCATGGTCAACGGCAGCTTCATCTTCGGCATGGACCACGACACGCCGGACGTGTTCGGCGACACGGTGGAGTGGATCACGGCGAACCGCGTGGAGACGGCCACCTTCCACATCCTCACGCCCTACCCCGGCACGCCCCTGTTCGACGACCTGCAGCAGCAGGGCCGCATCGTGGACCGCAACTGGGACCACTACAACACCGCCCACGCGGTGTTCGAGCCACGCCGCATGACCCGCGAGCAGCTGGAGCAGGGCTACCGCTGGGCCTACCGGCAGGTGTACACGTGGCCCAACGTGATCCGGCGGTCGCCCACCCACGCCGACCTGCGCCTGCCCTACTGGGCGTTCGTGCTGGGCTACAAGAAGTTCGCGCCGGTGATGAGGGTGCTCAGCCGCGCGGGCCTGTTCCGCGCCGCGTTCGACCTGGGCACCCGGACCCTGCTGAAGCGCAGCACGGCAGCGCCGATTGACACCGAGGCCGCAGAGAGTGAGAGTTCCCCCAGGGCGGAGGCCGAACGACCGGCGCTCCACCCGACGGTGCGGGGAGGCTCCCATGAAGAAGGTACTGGTCACCGGCGCGGCAGGGTTCATCGGCTCCCACGTGGTGCGGCAGCTGCTCGACCAGGGGGTCGAGGTCCGCGGGCTGCTCTACCCGGGGGAGAAGCGCGACAACCTGCAGGGGCTGGACGTGGAGATCGTCGAGGGCGACATCTGTGACGCCGACACCATCCGCCCGTACTTCACCGGCGTGGACACGGTGTTCCACCTCGCGGCGATCTACGCCATCTGGATGCCCGACTGGAGCCGCATCTACGACGTGAACATGCTGGGGTCGCGCAACGTCCTGTGGGCGTGCGTGGGCGCGGATGTGGAGCGCGTGGTCTACACCAGCTCCATCGCCGGCATCGGCATCGCCCCGGGCCACGAGGTCTCCGACGAGACCACGCCGTTCAACCAGCACACCCTCAACCACCACTACGTGCTGACCAAGCACCTGTCCCAGCAGGAGGCGCTGGGCTTCGCCGCCAACGCCCTGGACCTGGTGGTGGTCAATCCGGCCTTCCCCTTCGGCCCCGGCGACATCGCCCCCACCCCCACGGGCAAGATCCTGCTGGACATCGTCAAGGGCAAGAACCGCTACATCTTCCCCGGCGGCATCAACGTGGTGGACGTGCGGGACGTGGCGCGGGGCCACATCCTCGCGGCCGAGAAGGGCCGCACCGGCGAGATGTACCTGCTGAGCAACCTCAACGTGACCATGCGCGAGCTCAACGATCTGGTGCTCAAGGTGGCGGGCAAGTCGTCCATGCTCTCCGTGCCCCTGACCAAGTCCATGCTGCGTATGGGCTCGGCGGCCCTGAGCTGGCGGGCCGATCGCTTCACCCAGCGCCCCCCCATCTCCACCCCCGTGGAGATCGACTACGCGTCGCAGTACCTGTTCTTCGACAACGCCAAGGCAAGGCGGGAGCTGGGGCTGGAGTTCCGCGATCTGGAGGAGTCCATCGCCGACGCGCTGCAGTGGTTCCAGGGGGCGGGGTACTTGCGGTAGGAGAGAGTCTTCGGGGGAGTCGGGCGGGGGGGTGTCCTACTCGAGGGTGTTGTCCAGCGTGGTCAGGCCCTCGCCGCGCAGGCCGTACAGCACCTGGTCCATGCCGTCGCCGGGGACGCCCACGGTCAGGTCGTCGATCCCGTCACCGTCGAGGTCGTCCGCGTCCAGCGTGGCGCCGAAGTGGTCGCCGACCTCCGGGGCGCCCGCCAGGGTGCCGTGGGCGTCCGCGGCACCCTGGTGCCAGTACTGCGAGTCCGCCGTGTCCAGGCCGTCCACCGTGGCGTAGAGCACGGCCACGCGGCCGGACTCGCCGTGCCCGTCCCAGGGGATGCCCACGGCCAGGTCGTCCAGGCCGTCGCCGTCGAAGTCGCCCGCGGCCAGGGCCTCGCCGAAGCCGTCGCCCAGGTGGGCGTACAGGCGGTGGGCGGTCTGGGTCAGGGCCAGCGGGCCGTCGCTGGCCAGGCCGGCGGGCGTGCCGTAGAGCACGTCCACGGCGCCGAGGCCCTGGTAGAAGCCCGGGGCGCCCACGGCCAGGTCGTCGCAGCCGTCGTCGTCGAACCGGCCCACGGCCAGCGAGGCGCCGAACTCGGCGTCGGCCATGTAGGCGCCCCGATCCGCGGTGCCGCCGGCCAGCTCCGCCGCGCTGGCGGCGAAGTCGAACTCCTCGACCGCGCTCGCCAGGAGGCCGGCGCCGTACTCGACCACCACGAGGCCGGCGCCCACGACGCCGTCCACCGCCTGCAGCGGCATGCCCACGGCCGTGTCGGCCACGCCGTCGCAGTTGAAGTCGCCCACGGCGGTCTCCTGGGCGTTGGCCGCGGTGGCGATGGAGGCCATCAGGCCCAGGGTGATCAGGATGGCGATGAAGAGGACGTGGTCGCGAGTCATGGTGTTCTCCGATCGACGATGGGGCTCGATGGTGTTGTTGTTCAGCATGGGTCCGATGTAAGAGCAACGGCCGTGCCACGCCCCGCGGGAACCCGCGAAAAAAGCCGAAAAAAGTGCGTATTCGATGGACGTCGGTCTTGCGCCAGCGAACCGGACCCTGAGATGGATCCGCGCGGAGCGCGACGTGGGGGCGGGTGATCGTCGTGCCGTGACGCGGGCTGCGTCACGCCGTGACGCGGGTCAATCGTCCTCGCTGAGACGCTCGAAGGAGTCCTCGAACAGCTGCTGGATGGCGCGGCGGCCATTGCTGCGCAGGGAGCGGGTGCCCGTGCCGGTGAAGCGGGAAGCGCGGATGCGCGGTCGCGCCTCCTCGACCCACTCGTCGTCCCACCAGGCGTACCAGGCGCTGCGGTCCTGGTCGTACACGTACAGGGGCTTGCTCCACTTGCGGGCGAGCTCGGCGGCCCAGCCGGTGCCGCCGCGGACCGTGGCGTCGGGCTGGATGGATCCCACCATGAAGACCTCCCCGGCGGACGAGACCTGGTGCCAGATGGTCTTGAGCATGCGGCGGAAGTCAGGGGCGTCCGAGTAGGTGCGGTTCATGGCCGCGGCGAGGTATGCCGGGCTCACGGCCCCCTTGTTCAGCTCGGCCTCGCCCAGCTCCACCAGTCCCCGCGATCGCACCACCTCGCGGCCGGGGAAGGAGTAGTTGATCTCGCTGACGCCCCAGCGCTCGGCGCAGGCGCCGAACTCCGCCTCGGCCCCCCGCGCGCCGCCCGACAGCAGGGTGAGCCCGGCGTGGGCCGCGGCCGATCCCGCGTCGTGACCGCCGCAGTCCAGCAGCACGCACTGCTCGGCCGTGGGCTGGGGGCGGTCCAGCCGGCGCAGGGCCAGCTGGGAGCCGCGGGGCTCGAGGTACAGCGCCGCGCGGATCTCGCCGTCGAAGCGGGCCAGGTCCCCGGGCAGGGCATCGGGATTGGCGCCCATGTCCGCCCGGCGGGCGACCATGGTCATCCACAGGGCGGAGCCGATCCGCTGCGCCGCGTCGCGGAACCCCTGCACCTCGTGCTCGGCAGCACCGGACGCCCAGTCGAAGCCGTCGATGAGGATGGCCGCGGGCTGCAAGTCCAGATGATCCACGGCCATGTCCACCAGGCTGTCCAGCCGCGCGGCGGTGAGGTGATTGCTGGGGTAGGCCTGGATCCAGCGGTCGCGGGTCAGGCGCGCGCGCTTCATCTGCCGCTCGGCCGCCGGGAACCGGGCCAGCAGCCGCTGCAGCTGCGCCAGGTAGCCCGCCCGCGCCTGCTCCAGGGTCTGGCCCAGGGCGACGTGCAGCACGCCGGACTTGCCCTGCAGGTAGTCGATGCCGATGCGGGTGAGGCAGGCGGTCTTGCCCACGCCCGCACGCGCCAGGATCACCCCCAGATCCCCGGCGCCGAGGCCGGGCCGGACCAGGTCCAGGGGACCGCGGCTCTCGCTTGGCTCCATGGTGCGCTCCATCATGACCGCCCCCCCTTCTTGCGCTTGAGGTAAGTCTCGACGAGTTCGTCGGCGACGCTCCTGGGTACGGGGAGGTACCGCGCGAACTCCATGGTGAACTCGGCCTTGCCCTGGGTGGCCGAGCGCAAGGCGGTGGAGTACCCGAACATCTCCGCCAGCGGCACCTCGGCCTCCACGCGGGCGAACCCCGCGTCCTCCTGGGAGCCCAGGATGTTGCCGCGCCGCTGCATCAGGGTGGACAGCACGGCGCCGGCAAAGTCCGCCGGCCCCTCCACCGACACCCGCATCACCGGCTCGAGGATCTGGGGCTGGGCCCGCATGTACGTCTCGCGCCACGCCCCCCGCGCGGCCGCCTGGAACGCCATCTCCGACGAGTCCACCGAGTGGGCCCTGCCGTCGTCCACCACCACCCGCACGCCGGTGACCGGGAAGCCGATCTTGGCGCCACGATCCAGCATCGAGCGGAAGCCCTTCTCCACCGACGGGATGAACTGGCGTGGGATCGCGCCGCCGCGGATACGATCGACGAACTCGAACTCCCCGCCTTCGAGGGGTTCCAGGGCGCCGGCGACCCGCCCGTACTGACCGGACCCGCCGGTCTGCTTGCGGTGGGTGTAGTCGAACTCGGCCCGCCGGGTGACGGCCTCGCGGTAC
This sequence comes from uncultured Rickettsiales bacterium, assembly GCA_964558555.1. Classification (GTDB taxonomy): domain Bacteria; phylum Myxococcota_A; class UBA796; order UBA9615; family CAYRNR01; genus CAYRNR01. Next base: position 5,990 of record CAZLEO010000053.1, read on the forward strand.
GCCACCTGGGGCGGCGAGGTCTCCACGCTGGCGCTGTACTCGCGCCGCATGCGCTCGATGTACACCTCCAGGTGCAGCTCGCCCATGCCGCTGATCACGGTCTCGCCCGACTCGGGGTCCACCTCGGCGCGGAAGGTCGGGTCTTCCTTGGTGAAGCGGCCCAGCGCCTTGCCCAGGTTGTCCTGGGACTTGCGATCCACCGGCGTCACCGACAGCGAGATCACCGGCTCGGGCACGTGCATGGACGTCATGGCCACGCGCAGGTTCCCGTCGGTGAAGGTGTCGCCGGAGCGGCAGTCGATACCGAACATGGCCACGATGTCGCCCGTCGCCGCCGAGGTGATGTCCTCCATCTCGTCGGCGTGCATGCGCACCACCCGGCCCACCCGGTGCCTGGCGCCGGTGCGCACGTTGACGATGGTGTCGTCGCGCCGCAGCCGGCCCTGGAACACCCGCAGGTAGGTCAGCTGCCCGTAGCGGCCGTCCTCGAGCTTGAAGGCCAGCGCCACGAAGGGATCGTCCGGCGTGGCATCCAGCGTCAGGGGGGCCTCGTCTGCCAGGGCGGTGGCCGAGTACTCGCGATCCGCCGGGCTGGGCAGGTAGGCCACCACCGCGTCCAGCAGGGGCTGGATCGCCTTGTTCTTGTAGGCCGACCCCAGCAGCACCGGCGTGATCTTGCGCTCCAGGGTGGCCTGGCGGATGGCGCGCTGCAGGGTGGGCGTGTCCAGGCGCTCCTCGAGCACGGCCTCGGTGAGCTCGTCCGAGAACATGGACACCGCGTCGATCATCTCCTCGCGGGCGGCCTCGGCCTCGGCGGCCAGCTCGTCGGGGATGGGGCCGTACTCCACCTCCTCCCCCTGGCGACCGCTGAACCGCAGCGCCTGCATCTCGATGAGGTCCACCACGCCGGCGAACTCCTGCTCGAGGCCGATGGGCAGCTGCAGCAGCACGGGGTTCAGCGCCAGCTTGGCGCGAAGCTGGTTGCTCACCCGCAGAGGGTCCGCGCCGATGCGGTCACACTTGTTGACGAAGGCGATCCGCGGCACGCCGTAGCGACGCATCTGCCGGTCCACGGTGTACGACTGGCTCTGCACGCCCGCCACCGCGCACAACACCATGACGCCGCCGTCGAGCACCCGCAGGGCCCGCTCCACCTCCACGGTGAAGTCCACGTGCCCGGGGGTGTCGATGATGTTGACGTGGTGGTCGGCCCAGCGGCAGTGGGTCGCGGCGCTGGCGATGGTGATGCCGCGTTCCCGCTCCAGGTCCATGGAGTCCATCTTGGCGCCCACGCCGTCGGAGCCGCGCACGTCGTGCATCACGCGGATGCGCTGGGTGTAGAACAGGATGCGCTCGGTCAGCGTGGTCTTGCCGCTGTCGATGTGCGCGGAGATCCCGATGTTCCGCAGTCTGGTGATGTCTTCGGCCACGTGGACGCTCCGCGAGGGGTAGGGCGCGGTGAGTAGCCGATCAACGCTGACCGGTCAAGGAAAACGAGGATATATACTCGCCCCATGCGTAGTTTCTTTCCGCTCTGGCTGCTCTCCCTGAGCCTGTCCGCGCTGCTGGTGCTGGCGGGCTGCCCCTCCGACGATCCCGACGACGACTCGGCCCCGGCCGACGACGACGCCTCCGCTGACGACGACGACAGCGCCGCGGGCGACGACGACGACAGCGCCGGCGGCCTCGAGGACACGGTCTTCGAGGAGTTCGATCCCTGGTCCGAGCCGCTGCTCGACTACGTCGAGGCCATGATCCCCGAGTACGGCGAGGGGGGCTTCTACACCCACATCTGGGACCTGTCCCTGTACATGGACCGCATGTACCTCGGGTACGGCGACGCCGACATCAACTCCGGGCGCGTCTTCCCCACCGAGCTGCGCTACTACACCGACCCCGACGAGCCCGACCTGTGGGAGTCCGACTTCGCCGTGGACGAGGAGATGGTGGAGCAGTACCGGCAATTCGACGGCGACGACGGCCTGTACATCGCCGGCCTCGACGCCACCGAGGACGACCTGTGGGGCAACGCCTACAACCGCCACCCCGACACCGAGTGGGTCAAGAGCCGCACGCTCGAGCACGCCCTGCACGTGCACGACATCGCCCTGTTCGGCGGCGACCTGTACGCGGTGGGCAGCGGCTGCACCTGGGACGAGTACGACGCCTTCCAGATCTCGTCGATGTTCTGGCAATCGACCGACGGCGGCGAGAACTTCGAGGTCCTCGAGAAGCTCATCAACCCCGGCCAGGGGGACGCTCGCTGGGTCCGCCTGCTGCCCATCGGCGACGAGCTGTACCTGTTCGGCTACCGCACCGACACCGAGTACATCACCGACTTCCTGTCCTACCGCTACGACGGCGTCGAGCTCGACAACTACTCCGCCATGGCCCGCATGTGGGTCTCCGAGACCTACCCCATCGACGACACCCGCGGCCTGGTGTTCGCCCTGTGGGTGCCCGCCGCCGGAGACTACACCTACGAGGCGTACATCCTCGAGGAAGGCGGCCTGGTCACCGAGATCGAGGGCATGGGCGACGTCACCCCCCTCGACGCCTTCCCCGTGGGCGACGGCCGCTGGCTGCTGCTGGTGCGCGAGGGCAACCTCTACGGTGAGGCCGCCAGCGACGAGTACTGGATCTACCTCGCCGATCCCACCTTCACCGAGTTCGTCCCCCTCACCGCCTTCACCGCCGATCCCGCCCCCGTCTCCCTGGCCTACTGGTACGACGATCTCTACCTGGGCATGGACGACGGGACGATCTGGCGCGCCGAGCCGCTGTAGCCTCCCAGGTGGTACAATAAACGACGCGGGGAACGTCACGGGAGCACAGGAGCAGCACCATGGTTCGGGGGTCGATCCGTGCGCGCAGCGGCATCTTCGCCACGGCCGTGGTCGCCGCGATCGCCCTGCACGATCTGCCCAGCGTCGCCGGCGAGGACGGCCCCCCCAAGATCACCCAGCGCGAGCACAACGGCCACACCCAGGTCCTGGTCGGGTCGGGGCTGTTCTGGATGGGGCTGCCCGACGACGACGCCCAGACCAACGAGCAGCCCCAGCACCGCGTCTGGGTCTCCGACTTCTGGATCGACCGCCACGAGATCACCAACGGCCAGTACCGCGCCTGCGTCGACGCCGGCGCCTGCGACCCGCCCGCCAAATGGCACAAGTCGGACCACCACCCCGTGGTCTACGTGGACTGGGACATGGCCACCGCCTACTGCGCCCACAAGGGCATGCGCCTGCCCACCGAGGCCGAGTGGGAGAAGGCCGCCAGCTGGTGCCCCGACTGCCTCGATCCCGAGCACAAGCGCCCCTTCCCCTGGGGCGACGACCTCCCCACCTGCAACCGCGCCGTGCTCGACGAGGAGGAGTTCGGCTGCGGCAAGCAGTCCTCGTGGCCCGTCGAGTCCAAGCCCGCCGGCCTCTCCGCCTACGGCGTCCACGACATGGGCGGCAACGTCTGGGAGTGGGTCTCCGACTGGTACGACGCCCGCGTCTACGTCGGCCGCGACAACGTCGCCAACCCTGCTGGCCCCGAATCCGGCGAGACCCGCGTCCTCCGCGGCGGCTCCTGGGCCACCAAGCCCCCCTATCTCCGCTCCGCCGGCCGCCTCAAGTACCTCCCCCCGCCCACCTTCCAGGACGTGGGTGTGGGGTTCCGCTGCGTGGCCTCGGCCGAATAGACTGCACCTCGGAGGTGTGCCGTGACGCGACTCGTGCAAGTCGTCCTGGTCGCCCTCCTGGTCGTGCCCGCTCCGGCCGCCGCCCAGTCGCTGCGCTGGATGATCCGGTCCGCAGACGACCTCGACGACTGGAGCCAGGCGGCGGCGGAGACCTGGCCGGACGGGATGCTGGCCGTGGGGGTCTGGGACGGCGACTGGCCCCCGCAGGTCGATGGCCTGGCGATCGCCCACGCCTACCTCGACGACCTCGAGGGCCATCCGGCCCTGTTCGTATGTGCCTCGGACGGCGAGGACATCACTCTTCCGCTGGACACCGGCGGCGGTGATTCCCACGCGAGCCGGTGCGCCATCTTGCTGATCCTGCGGGGCATGACATCTCCCCTCGGGATCGGGGACGAGGGATGGATGCCGCCAGCCCCTCCGCCCCCCGAGGACGAGGCCGCCACCGTCCCCGAACCTCCCTCCACCACCGCGCCTCCCAGCCCTACCCTCCTCTCGATCGGCCTCGCGGTGGGCGCATCCGGCCGGCCCGGTCTGGCCGCGCCTTCGGTAGCCGTTACCGTGTCTCCATCCGTCCGACTGGCCGGCAGCGGCTCGGTGGATCTCCACCTCGTCGCGGACGTGACCGCAGACCTCGGCAGTCGGGTCGACCTGGGCTCGGTGCCCGCGCGCCTCGACGCCCTGTTGATCGCCGGAGGGCTGGAGATCCGCCCGACGGTCCGGCGGACGACCTTCGGCCTGGGCGTGGGCGGCGGCGCCCACGTCCACTGGGCGCAGCTGCCCGACCACGCCGACCTGCCGGCGCTCGCCAAGGCCCGCCCTGCGCTGCGCTTCCTCTGCAGCATCTGCTGGCCGGTCGCCACCCACGTCCGCGTTGGAATCCGGATCGCCTGGACGCTGGACCTGATCGAGGACGAGGCCCCCATCCGCCTCGAGCTGGACCAGGGAAGCAGCGTGGCCACAGCCGAACTCGGACGCTGGTCGCTGGCGGGCCAGGCCTTCGTCGAACTCGGCCTCCCGCGTCTCCGTCGTGTCCCGTAAATCCAAGGCGAAGAAAGTGGCTCCGGCAGACACCCTCAAGGGTAGGGAGCGCGGCGTGCGGAGGCTGGACGAGGCGAAGCTGGTGGCCGAACTGTGCCGGGGAGAGCCCGAAGCGCGGTCCCGGTTCTACCGGCTCTATCACCGGGACGTACTGGGTTGGTGCCGGCGGCTGGGGTGCGGCCTCGTGGATCCCGAAGACGCGGCCCAGGACGTGTTCGTCACCGCCCTGGACCGGGTCGGATCGTTCCGCGCCGAGTCCACGCTGGGCCGCTGGCTGTTCGGGCTCACGCGAAAGGTGCTGGCCAACCACCGGCGCAAGGCCCAGCGACGCCGGCTGTGGGAGTGGCTGACCGGCGACCGGGCCGACCGGGAGGCCTCTCCCGCTCGAAGCCCGGCGCAGAGGCTGCTGGACTCGGAGAAGCTGGCGATGATCCAGCGATGTCTGGCGTCGCTGACGCCGCTCCAACGGGAGGTGATCGTGCTGTGCGCCATCGAGCAGCGGTCGGGCAAGGAGGCCGCCGAGCTGCTGGGTATCCCGCAAGCCACGGTCTACACGAGGTTGCACGCCGCGCGGGCGGCGTTCGACGAGCGTGCCCGAGAGGTGGGGCTCGAACGGCCCCGAGGCGATGGAGATCACCGATGACCGGACGCACGCACGACAAGGACCGTCTGGCGCCCGTCGAGACCGTCGACGTCGGCCCGTCCCTCTCCCTCGCGCAGGACATGCTCACGTCCGACACGGCGCAAGAGGAGCGCTTCCTCGCCCGCCTCGAGCGAATGAAGGTCCGGCCCGCCGGTCGGCACCGGCGGCGGCGGATCGCCGCGATCGTCGTGGCGTGCTTCGTCGTGGGAACGGGGGCGGCAGCCGCGATCGGGATGGTCGGCGACCGCGACCGCTCTCACGGCTCGACAGCCAGCCCACCACCGGACGCCCCGGTGCTGGCGCCACCTGAATCCAGTGACGAGATGGAGCCGCAGATCGAGTCGTCCGAGCTGCCCCTGGTCGAGGAATCCGAGCCCGCAGTCGATCCCATCGTCCCCCCCCATGTCACCACCCCTGCCCCGGACGACACGCCCGACCAGGAGCCAGCACCACCCGAGGACGCCTCCGCCGACGAACCCGACACCCCTTCCCTCTCCGAGGACATCCGCCTCCTCGCCCAGATCGAGCTACAGCGGGGCTCGGGAGCTCCCCCGGAGACCCGCCTCGAGCTCCTCGGCGATTTTGTCGATCGCTTCCCTGACAGCGCTCACGTGGGCGAGGTTCGCGCCCTGACCGTCGAGGCGCTGGCCGATGCCGGTCAGAACGAGGACGCCTTGCTCGCCGCCGAACGGTACTTGATCCTCCATCCCGACGACTCCAGGCGACAGCAGGTCCGCTGGATCGAGGCCACCGTGGCCCGCGACCGGCTCCAGGACTGCGAGCGGGCGCTACCCGCGTACCAGGAACTCGCCGGCGACGCGGGGCCGTGGCAGGAGGCGGCACAGCGGTACGTGGAGGTGTGTACGCCTTGACCGCGTGCGCTCTACCGCCGCAACGAAGAGATCCAGCGGCGGCGACACTCGAAGGAGTAGGAACAACCCAAGGGGGATTGGCATGAACAGGACTCTCGTCTCGGTCGCCCTCTTCGCGCTGGCGGCCGCCCTCGTCGGCTGCGGAGGCGAACCCGACGAATCGGTGGGACTGCCGCCGGACGACGATGACGACGCGGACGACGACGTCGCGGACGACGATTCCGGCGACGACGACGATTCCGGCGACGACGACGACACATCCGGCCGCCAGGTGTGGTGCTGGACTCTCATGCAGGCGGATGGATCCCTCGCCGTGCTCGAGATCGACATGGCCTCGGGGGACTGGTTCGAGTACGGCCGCTTCGGCTCCGGGATCACGTATGGATTCCACAGTAGTTACGGGCTGGTCCGAGTCGGCGACACGCTGGTCACGGCGATCCGTGACGACGGGGGCGGCTACATCCAGGCCGAGATCGATCTGGTGGCCGACACGATCAAATATGGAGACGAGAGCTGGTCCTGGCTCGCCGTCCACGGCACCGATCTGGTGAGCCTGTGCGAGAGCGATCAGGCGATGTGTGTCTACGAGGACTTCGACGCGTGGTGCGCGGGGACGGCCTCCGATGTCGTGTGGGGCAGCTTCGTGGGCTCCCGGCTCGGGATCGCCGGCGACGAGGCCTACGTCGCCTGGCATTCCACGGACCAGATCGACATACACAGCTACACCGACGGCACCTATCAGAACACGGTCCATCCGGAGGGCTACGACGACTGGATCCACGGGATCAGCGTGGTGGAAAACCAGATGCTCCTGATGAAGGACGCCGACATCTTCCGATTCGACCGGCAATCGGGTGCCCAGCTCGGACACGTCTCCCTCACCGGGGTCGCGCCCGGTTGGGGCGTGAGTGGCCTGTGGTGCGAGATCAAGTGACGGGGGGGGACGCAATGGCACGTCTGGTAAAGAACGCGCTCGCAATCGTGTTGGGGATCGGACTCCTCCTCGCCATGGCCTGCGACAGCATCGAGTTCGAGTTCGACGACGACGACACGGTCGGTGACGACGACGATGACGTCGTACCCGACAGCAACTGGTCCTGGGGGCAGGTGAACACGAGCGCCGATGCAGATGCTTCCCTCGTGGGCGAGGATCTCGACGATACGGCCGGTGCAGAACTACGCGTCACCGGGGACATGACCGGCGACGGCCTGGTGGATCTCGCCGTGGGCACGGCGCACCACGACGCCGTGGTCCAGGGTGGTGGAAAGATCTATTTCGTACACGGCCGCCAGTCGGGATGGCAGCTGGGCGAGCCCCTGGCGGATCATCCCTCTGTCGTCGGTACCCTCGAGGACATGGGTCTGGACGAGGCCGATCCGCTGGGAGACGTCAACGGCGACGGCCTGGCCGACGTCGCCCTCGATCCCGAAGCCGACCTCGGTCCGCCCGAAGGCAACCAGTACGTCCTGTTCGGCCGGACCACCGGCTGGGTATCGTCGATGCCGGTGTCGTCCTCCGACGGTTCCCTGGAGAATGCCAACGCCAACGGTTCGTCGGATCTGTCGTCCCATGCTTACCTGGGCGACTTCGACGGAGATGGACTCGACGACTGGCTCGTCAGCGGACCGTTCATCTCCGACGGCGAGGGCCACGTGGTGTCCGGAGCGGACATCGCCCCCGGAATGCAGGTGCCCGACGACGCGGTCTCGTGGCTCCACGGCCCGGCCATGGACTTCAATGAGATGGCCTTCAAGCCCGGCGGTGACCTCAACGGCGACGGGCTCGACGACATCATCGGCTACCCCCGATCCACGTACACCGCGGTGCTCCTGCTGCACGGACGATCCACCGGCATTCCCCACGATGCGGCCATGACCGATGAAACGGACTGTCGGATCGTGCACCCGCTGGGATCGAGCATGGGCAGCGTCGTGATCGGGGACGTCAACGGCGACGGAATCGACGACCTGGCCATCTCCGTGAACTACCCCTTCAACGACCCGCAGACCGGCCTGTTCATCTTCTTCGGCAGGACCACGTGGCCCGACGCGCTGGACACGGACTCCGCCGACGTCCACGTCGCGCCCGGTTACCCGGTAGCCCTGGGAATGCCTGTTGGAGACCTCGACGGCGACGGCATCGACGATCTCGTCTTCGAGGGCCCCGACGCGGACGTGGATCCCGACGATGTGACCGACGTGTACATGCTCGCGGGCCGCACTTCCTGGACGAGCCGGATCGAGCTCGCCGATGTGGATGTGCGGTTCGAGCCCTCCACCGGATTCAGGGAGATCTGGAACTACAAGCACTTCGAGCACCTCAGCGGCGACATCGATGGGGACGGGATCACGGATCTGCTCCTCCACCACCCCTACGCCGACCACGACGGCGAGGTCGAATGTGGCAAGGTCCTGGTCTTCGTGGGCCGGGAGTCGTGGGCGCCCCACCTGACCACGGATGACGCGGACGTCATCTTCGCGGGAACGGAGCGCTGGGAGAGCTTCGGCTCGGACAACCGAACTCAGGTGGGCGACTTCAACGGGGACGGGTACGACGACCTGGCCATCAGCTCGACGGCCAAACCGGTGGGTACCTGCGAGGGTGAGACGTTCATCTTCTTTGGCCAACCGCGCTGAGTCGGTTGGCGAGGGCCTCAGCGCGTCTGCCCGAAGAAGATGAACGTCTCTCCTTCCTCCGTACCCGTGGGGTGGTAATAGGAGGAGACGATCAGGTCGTCTCGCCCGTCACCGTCGATGTCCCCGACCACGCTCCTGCGCAACGTTCCGAGATCCTGGTTCGCGACCGTGCCGACGAAAGTGACGTCGGCGTCGTCAGAGGTGAGGAGAGGCGGCCACTCCGTGCGACCTGCGAAGATCCACACCTTCCCGGCACCTTCGACGCCACCCACCTCGGTGTAGGGGTCGTACAGCAGCAGGTCCATCAGGCCGTCGCCGTCGAGATCGCCTCGGTGCTGCTGGCTGTTCTGATACACGCGGAGCTCGTCCGTACCCGGCGATCGTTCGATGGCCACATCCACGTCACCGATGGCGATCTCGGAAGGCCAGCTCGTGCGGCCAAACACCAGGAAAGCATCGTTGCCACGGATGAAAACCAGGTCGTCCAGGCCGTCTCCACTGACGTCCCCGATGGGCTCGCCAGGATCTCCGAGCTGTCCCGGACCGATGGCGACGTCCGCGTCGTCTTCCGTCAGACTCGCCGGCCACGTGGCCCGGCCCAGGAACAGGTACAGGCCCGCACCGGTGCCGCCTCCTGCTGCAACCGCGAAGTCGCTCATCCCGTCGCCGTTGACGTCTCCCACGGGCTGGATCTCTTCGAATCCCTGGCCGACCGTGCGAGTGATCGCCGTGTCCGCGGCGACAGCCATGTCCAGTCCGTGGGGAAACGACCCCGTCCTGCCGAACAACAAGCGGACCACGGAGTTCGTACCGCTCGTGGACAGGACGTCGGCGAGTCCGTCTCCGTTCACGTCACCGATGGGGCGGAACGACTGCTCCCCGACCACAGCGCACAAGGCGTCCGTCGGCACCTCGACGCTGGTGGCCAGGGACGCGCCCGAGACGACGCTGGCGTCGGTCGAGACCTGGCCGCTCACGAGCCAGTCGTCGATTCCATCCCCGTCGAAATCTCCAAAACGACCCCAGTTGGAGAGGTAACGCGAGGAGTCCGGATGATCAGCGTGGCTGACATACACGTCCGCCGAGGTCACGGGTTGGTCGCTGCTCCAGCCGGTGGTCTTGCCGAACACCGCGTACAGCCCGCCCGGCGGCTCGTTGTACGAGAACCCGGGCTCGAGGATCATGTCCTCCAGGCCGTCCCCGTTGATGTCTCCGATGGCGTCCGCATCGGACAGCTGCATGTACTCGTACTCTCCGACCAGGGACGGATGGCCAACAAGCGACTCACCCAGCGACCATCCCGACGCACGTCCGAGGACGACGTAGAGCTTTCCCCCGAGATTCACCCCAGCGGAGTAGTAGGGATCCCCGACCGCGAGGTCGTTCAACCCGTCGCCGTTGACATCCCCGGGCACCGCCAGGTTGCCACCCGCGTGGCCGTTGGAGGCCTCTCCAACGAGAGAGGCGTCGGCATCGTTCACGGAATTCTCCTGGCCCCAGGACCAGTTGTGAGACGGCGTGGAGTCGTCGTCGTCCGAGACATCGTCATCGGCAACATCCGTATCGTCGTCGCTGACGTCGGTGTCATCGTCCCCGACGTCATCGTCCGCGACGTCGTCGTCGGTCGCGGAGGTGTCGTCGTCGTCGAACTCGAACTCGACGCCCGTACATCCCAGCAGGCTTGCCAGGACAACACCGGCCAACACAGTAAATCCGTGATTCATCACAATCCCTCCCGCCACCGCCTCATGGCACACGGTAGTGGATGTCCACGACCTCGCCGTTCGCGGGCACCGAGGTCGGGTCGAAGACGACGGCGTTGCTGGTGCTCTCGTAGCTCCACCCCGCGAGCACGGCCGCGCCATCGACGTGAACACCGATCGAGGCGGGATCGGGTTGTGCCGACAGTATGAAGGTGTCTGCGCGATGTTCGGCCCGCCAGGCCAAACCCTCGGCGATCGGCGTCCAGTCGGCATCGCAGATGCACCCCGAAACTCCGCCGGACGCGGCAATGGTCCACTCGTACCTGGGTGCCGGTTGTGTGTTGGGACAACCCGCCGCCTGGCCGGTGATACCGCTGATGACCAGGTGATCAGGATGGCTCTTCAGAGACTGAAACATCGCCAGATAGTTCTGCTCGGTGTCGGGCGACTGGTCATCGTCGTCGGACACGAAGACCACCCGGAGCCCTGCCTCGTCGCGCAGGAATCCGTGATTGGGCCCCCCAGGCATGGCCAGCGGTGGCGATATCGCCTCGTACCCGTACTTGAATCCCTGCGATTGCCCCGACCCGGTGTTTCCAGCGGTGACGGCGATCTCCAGCGACTCGACGAGAAGCGGAGTACTCGCATCCATGATGGATTCGGGCCCCTGGAAGGTATTCATGTCCGTGGTCGCCACGGCCAGGTGGTAGTCCAGGCCCAGTTGATCGAGGGCGTCGATGAACGGCCCGGCCAGCTGCGGCAACGCAGCCTGCTCGTCGATCATGGAGGCCGAGTTGTCGATCACCCACAGGATGTCCACCATCAGATCGCCTGCCTGAAGAAAGCTGTCGGTCACGCAGTCGGGATCGACGACGCCGTCACAGTCGTCGTCCACGCCGTTTCCGCAGATGTCGATCGCGCCCGGATGGACGGTGCTGTCGTGGTCGTCGCAGTCCGCGTCCTCGTCCCAGCCGTCTCCGTCCGCGTCCACGGGGCCGGTGTCGTCGTCACCGACATCGTCGTCGCCGATGTCGTCATCGCCTGTGGCGTCGTCGTCGTTCGCCATCGTGTCGTCGTCGCCGACCGTGTCGTCGTCGTCGAACTCGAACTCGACGCCGGTGCACCCCAGCATTCCCATCACGAGCAGACCCGAAAGGACTCTGGCTCCTGAACCCATCGCGCTCCCCTCCTGCCAACCTACCCTCTCTGGTGTCGCGCGGAGTGCTTTTCTTCGGTCGCGCAGCGCCCATGTGGTGTAGCCCTACAGCCGCCTAGATTTTTGTCATAGTTACCAGGTGCAGCCAAGAACTATAACAAAGCCAATAATCGCGTCACTAGATAGCCATGGACTGCTGCGACGACCCGATCACTTGCACGCCACACCGAGCAAATGGATGTTATAGTTCTTGAAATGATCAGCAACTATGACAAAAACGAAGCAGGTCGACGGCCATTCCACGGTCGAGAACTCGAGATACGACGTCTCGAGGAGGCGTACTCGAGTTCGCGTTCCGAGATGCTGGTCGTCTATGGTCGCCGACGTATCGGAAAGACGGAGCTCATTCGGCGTTTCGCGCGTGACAAACACCCCTTCTTCTTCACCGGCAGCCACGAACCGGCCGATGGTCAGATCCAGCGACTGATTGGCGATCTCGCCTCGTGGTCGGGGGATCCCCTCCTGTCGCGCCTGCGCCTGACGAGGTGGTCCGAGGCTCTGGACGCCATCGCTCGTGTCGTTCGCGGCCGCCCGGGCAAGACCGTGATCGTCCTCGACGAGTTCCAGTGGATGTGTGCGGGGCGTTCGACACTGCTTTCCGACCTCCAGCGGCTCTGGGACTTCGAATGGCGAGACAGCGGTCGCGTGTACCTGGTGCTGTGCGGCTCGGCCGTGAGCTTCATGGTCGGCGAGGTCCTCGCACGCAAGAGCCCGCTGTTCGGGCGTCGAACAGGCTCCATCCATCTACAGCCGCTGAAGGCCGCGGAGGCTCGAGGGTTCTTCGACGACCGCGGCCTGTTCGAGGTGGCCGAGGCCTTGATCACGGTCGGCGGGGTTCCCGCCTACCTGGAGAGATTCGATCCCTCGCGGTCCGTGCGCGCGACGCTGGACGATGAGGCTTTCAGCAAGGATGGGTACCTCGTCAACGAGATCGACTTCGCGCTGGGCGAACAACTGCGCCAGAAGGAGCGATACCACCAGCTGTGCGGAGAGCTCGCAGTCGGAGCCTGCTCGATGGCCGAGCTGAGCCGGCGAATGGGGATGAACAAGGGGCAACTGGACTTCTATCTGACCCGGCTGCAAGTCCTGGGATTCGTGGAGAAGCACCGACCACTGGGCAAGTCCCTGAGGTCCAAGACCGTGCTGTTTCGGCTCAGTGACGAGTACTTGCGGTTCTACTTCCGGTACGTCGAGCCGAACCTCGAGAGGATTCACCTCCGGCGCGGTGGATACGCGTTCGATCGGATGACGGGCGACAGCTGGAACACGTTCCTGGGTCTGGGATTCGAGGCCTTCGTCCGTCGTAACCTCGATGCCCTGGCCGACACCCTTGGGATCACTGACGTCGTGGCCCGGACCGGAAGCTACTGGCATCGCCGGACCAAGGCCCGGGAGGGTGTCCAGATCGACCTCGTCGTCGAACGATCGGACGGCGTGACCAACATCATCGAGTGCAAGTGGTCGAGATCGCCCGTCGATCGCAAACTGATCGACGAACTCACACGCAAGTGCCACGCATACCCGAATCCACGCAACCACACCCTCGAGCCGGTCCTGGTCAGCTCTGCCGGCGCAAGTCAGGCTGTCGTGGATGCGGGCGTTCGTGTGGTCACGCTCGAGGATCTCTTCCGGGAAGGCGAAAGGTCGAAGACATGAAGAGCTCCCTGGCGATCCTGCTGGCACTCGCCCTGTCCAGCCCCTACCCCGCCCACGCCGAGTGGCTGTGCATGCCCCTCGACGAGTTCAACGACCACATGGACGCCACGGGCCAGGCCACCACCCAGCTGGAGCTCACCTACGGACTCACCGGCGCGAACCCGGACGACTACTTCGGCACCAAGGCCATGATCGGAGAGCTGGACGACAGCACGTGCGGCGGCGTGGCGTCGGTGGCGCTGAAGATGTACGGGCCGGACGATCCGTACAACCACAACCACCCGCCGGGCACGCTCAAGCAGGAGTACAACGACGAGTGTTGTGGGCTGGCGGACTGCCCGGAGGGGTGGGCGGACCCCAACGCGTCGGACACGATCTTCGTGGACGGGTCCGAGGTGTGCGACGTGCGGATCTGGCTGGACCCCGCGCAGTTCGGGTACACGCTGGTGTGTGACGGGGTGACCTACGAGGGGATCGGGGACAACGACTACGACCTGACCATCGACGGGGCATCGGTGCTGGTGGGGGTGGACGGGACCACGTGGCCGATGCCCAACGCGTCGTCGAGCAACGAACAGGTCTGCTTCGAGGGGGAGGACAGCGGGGTCGACACGCTGGAGGTGGCGGTCACCGAGGACGTCACAGCGTCGGTGTCCTACCCGACGACCGTGTACCCGGACGAGTGGGACCTGTCTTCGGGCGCGGACGACAGCGAGTTCTTCCTCAAGTTCGCCGTGGGCTCGATCCCCGGACAGGTCCAGTCCGCACGCATTCATCTACACGCGTACGACGAGAGCTGGGCCAGCGGCGATGGGGGCGAGCTGTACGTGGTCCAGGACAACGGATGGTCCGAGAACACGCTGACGTGGGACACGCGCCCGTCGACCACCGGCGCCGCCCTCGATCGGATCTCGGATGTGACGTTCGACCAGCCCTACTCGGCGGACGTGACCACGGCGATCGGGGGATCGGGCACCTTCTCGTTCGCCTTCGTGCCCACCGGCGACGACACCAACGGCGTGCACTTCCACTCCAAGGAGAGCTCCGCGACGCTGGGGCCACGCCTGCGGATCGAGTACGTCCCCGGGCCGGGCGACGACGACGATGACGATGACGACGTGGCCGACGACGACGACACGGCGGGCGACGACGACGACGACGACGATGACGCGACCTCGGACGACGACGACGGCGCCCCTGCGGGCGACGACGACGACGGGAGCTGGGAGAGCGGCTGCGGCTGCTCGACGACGCCCCGACCGGCGGTGATCCCTGCGCTGCTGCTGATCGCGGTTGCCGGGCTAGGGGCACGCCTTCGTGGGTAGCCCCTGCCAGACGTTGTGTCCGGGTCGGGCCCAGTGCACGTCGAGGGGCGACGGCAGCTCGCCCAGAGCGGTGCGGTCGCCAGGGTACTTGTCACGATAGGACCGCGCCTCCTCGGCGCCCTGGACCTCCCACCCCCCCAGCGGATTCTCCACCATCGCGAGGGTCGGCCATGCCGGCACGAGGATCTCGGCCAGGTCGTCGGCGTCCACATCGACCACGGCCGGGGCACCCACGTTGCACGAGCTGTTCGAGTCGCCCACCAGCGAGGCGAGGACGTGTCCCTGCGGGTCGAGGATGAAGAGCTGATCGCCCATCCGCACGAGGACCTCGTGCAGGCAGTCCCCGTCCAGGTCCGCGAGCGTCGCGGGCTTGTGGCCGTCCCAGTGGGTCAGCGGCACGATGGAGTCCACCCACTTCGGCGTCAGGTCGTGCTCCATGGCGAAGACCCCGTTCCAGTCCGGGATCACGATCTCCGGGTACGGGTCGCCGTCCAGCTCGCCCAGGCCGACCATGACCGGAGCGACGATGGAGGGGAACGCCAGCGCCATCTGCGTCCCATCCGAGTCGCAGACCACGACGAAGCCGTCGCCAACGGCGACGAACTCCCCCTCGGGGTCATCGTCGAGGTTGCCCACGGCAAAGGACGTGAAGGTGTAGGAATCCAGCGCGCTGTAGCAATCGGCGAGCCACGCCCCCGTCGCGTCGAAGAGGCCGATCCGGGTGATGTCGTACTGCTCGGCCGCGATGATCTCCTTGGAGCCGTCGAGGTCGAGGTCGGCTGCGACGGCGAGCCCCGTGACGTCCTCCGGCATCCCCTCCAGCGTGGCGAGCTGGCTGCCGCTCGCGGCATCCAGGATGAACGCCCCCAGGAGGAGCTCCCTCGTGCCGTCTCCCTCCAGATCGGTCAGCCAGGGGACGGCTCCGATGTCGCCGGGCAGGGCCGTGCTCCACAGCGCGCCGCCCGAACCGTACAGCGAGATCCACTCGCCGTGACGGACCAGGGCCTCCATCCCGAGCGAGGCCGGATCCACCTCGCCCACGATCGCGCCGGCAGTGTCGCTCGTCGTCAGGTAGCTGTTCAGGGGTGTGCCGTCGTGGGCGATCAACTCCTGGCCGTCCCAGGAGCCCAGCCACGTCTGCATCGGCTCGGTGTCCGACACGATCCCGTCGCCGTCGGTGTCCACGAAGCGACCCGCCGTGACCATCGGGCAGGAGGTGGCGGTGCCCGAGTAGCTCCACGTGATCGAGAGGTCGAAGGAGGAGTCCGCCGGGGTCGTATCGTCGTCGTCGTCGTCGTCCCCCACGTCGTCGTCGTCCCCCACGTCGTCGTCGTCCCCCACGTCGTCGTCGTCCCCCACGTCGTCGTCGCCGACGTCGTCGTCCCCCACCGTGTCGTCGTCCAGACCGAGTTCGCCGCCGTCGCAACCCAGGAGGCCCACGACCACCAGAACGAGCAGACCGTCGAGACGCATGGTCTCCCCCTCTCTCCTGCATCCTATCTGCTCCGGTGTCGCCGCTGCAGGTTTTCTACGGCTACCGACCCTGTAGATCCTCCAGCGTCGTCCGCACGTACCAGATCGCGCCGTGCTCCACGTCCCAGTCGCATCCGTCCTCGGTGCAGTACGTCCACACGATGTGGGCGTAGCCGTCGGGGTCCACGTCGAGGGAGGGTTCGGTGAAGCGGGGGATGTCGTCGGTGACGCGGGCGGGCTCGGACCAGGCGCCGGCGGGGTTCTTGCGGGCGTACCAGACGCGGTGGCCGCCGGAGTCGGGGCCCCAGCACCACACGACGTGGAGGCTGTCGTCGGGGCCGAGGCGGATGGAGATGAAGGAGATGTCGCCGCCGGAGCCTACCTGATCGACGGTCCAGGAGCCGCCGGACATGGGGCGGTGGGCGTGGTCGCTGGTGTTGGTGAAGACGTGGACGTTGGTGCCGTCGGACCGCACGTCGCCCACGTGGTCGCCGATGCCGGTGAAGCTGTGCTCGGACCAGGAGTGGCCGTCGAAGGAGGCGTGGTAGATGCCCTGGGCGCCGTTGCGGTAGTGGTAGGCGGCGTGCACCTCGGTGGAGCTGGCCACGTGCAGCGAGCCGTGGTGGGTCATGGCGGTGGGGTCCTCGTGGATGGCCGAGGGGACCTCCCAGGCGTTGCCGAGCCGCCTCGAGAAGTGGGGCTCGTACTGGTAGGGCTTGCACACGTGGGTCTCCTCCACGCAGTCGTAACCTGGGGGGCAGTCGTCGTCGGTGTCGCAGTAGGGGTCGGTGGTGGGGACGGTGGCCTGGGACCAGGTGGCGTAGGGGACGTCGTTCTCGTCCACACCCAGGGACGGGTAGCAGCTGGAGCAGCCGGGGTAGGGATCCGAGGCGGTGATCACCTCGGGGGTGGACCAGCTGCCGTCGGCGCACGACCCGGTGTAGGTGGCGTAGTGGATCTCGCGACCGGAGCCGAGGCCGTGGCTCCACACCATGTGGAAACGGCCCTGGGAGTCCACGTCGAGCCAGGGGTTGTTCTCGGCGCCGGAGTCGCCGTGCACGGGCGCGGCGGCGGTCCAGGAGACCCCGTCGAAGCACGCGTAGTGGATGGCGGTGCCGTTGGACTCCCACGCGACCATCACGCGGTTCCAGGAGTACGCGGACACGTGCGCGTAGCAGCCCTCGGTCTCGGTGCCGGCGAGCTCCACGGGCTGCGACGGCCCCGGGTCGAAGGAGTCGTCGTCGTCGCCGGGCTGACTGTCGTCGTCGTCCGCGGTGAGGTCGTCGTCGCCCGCGTCGTCGTCCGAGGGGGCGGTGGTGTCGTCGTCGGCCTCGTCGTAGCTGTTGTCGCACGCGGCCAGGAGCAGGCCCGCGGCGAGGAGGACGAGGCGGAGGTCAGTCATGGCTGCGGCTCTTGAGCGAGATGGTCAGCTGGAACTTCGCGACGGGCTCGTCGCCCAGCTTGGACGGCACGGTGGCGGTGACGTGCACCGTCGCCTCGACGCGCTCATCGGACGCCTCGGCGCGCTGGACCAGGTCGATGAGCTGCTCGCCCTGCTCGCAGGTGAACACCACGTCCCCCTCGGCGCGCTTGAGGAAATCGGCGTGGAAGTCCTTGAACAGGAACGCCACCTTGTTGCCGCGCTTCTGGATCTGGCGGAAGGCGATCAGGCCGCCGGCGCAGTCGGCGCCAGCGCACAGCACGCCGAAGTACATGGTGTTGAGGTGGTTGCGCGTGCGGCGGTTCAGGGGGATGCGGATCTCGCAGCGGCGGTCGCTCATCTCCACGACCACCGGGCGCAGGAACGCGATCACCGGGATGCGCAGGAAGGTGTAGGCCCGCAGGTAGGCCGTGTCCTTGAGGTGGGCGAGATCGGGCATGGGTCGTTCTCCACGTGGCCCCATACCGCGGTGCTACACTCCGCGCCATGAAGCCGCCCCCAAGATATCCCATTGCAGCGGTGTGCGTCCTGCTCGCCGTGGGCTGCAGCCCGGACGAGGAGGATCCCGCGGGCGACTTCGACGCCACCGCCGTGGTCAGCGAGGCCGTGCCCACCGTGGCAACGGTGACCTTCGACCCCGGCGTGGTCCCGGCGTCGGCCCACGTGGCTTTCGGCCCGGATGCGACCTACGGAGCCCTGGCGCCGGTGGACCTGACCGGCGACACGCCCTACGAGGTCCTGCTGCTGGGCAACAAGCCCGGGGTCGAGATCCACTTCGAAGTGGTGGTCGAGGCGGACGGCGAGACCCTGTCCAGCGGCGACAACTCGTTCATCACCGGATCCGTGCCCACGTCCATGCCCGACGTGGCCGTGGAGGCCGCAGATCCGGACCTGGCCGCGGGCGGATTCCTGGTCTCGTCGCTGGTCGCGGCGCCCCCCTCGGCGGTGATCCTGGACGCGGACGGCGACTACGTGTGGTGGTGGCTCGCCGATCGCGAGGACGCCGAGGTGAGCCGCGCGAGCCTGTCCGCCGACGGCACGGCCGTGCAGTACCTCACCTACGCCCTGGGCGGCGAGGACCAGGAGCTGGTGCGGATCAGCCTCGACGGCGGCGAGGTCCAGCGGCTGTCCATGGACGGCGCGCACCACGACTTCCTCGAGCTGGACGACGGCACCATCGCCGCGCTGGTGATGGACCCGCAGGAGTTCGACGGCGAGACCGTGGAGGGGGACCTCATCCGCGAGTACCGGCCGGACGGCACCACCGTGGACGTGTACTCGGCGTGGGACGACGTGGAGTACCACCCCATGCGCGACGTGGTGCCCGGTCCCGGCTACACCCACGCCAACGCCCTGGACCACGACGCCGAAGAGGACGCGTACACGATGTCGCTGTACGGGCTGGACAGCATCTTCCGCGTGGACCGGGCCTCCGGCGAGCTGGTGTGGAAGCTCGGCGGCGACGACAGCGACTTCACCGATGCGGACGGCGAGACGGAGTTCTACTTCCGCCAGCACCAGTTCGAGCTGCTCGACGACGGCATCCTGGTGTTCGACAACGGTTCCCCCGAGCGCAGCTCGTCCATGGCGCTGGAGCACCGCTTCGACGGGGACGAGGTGGAGCTGGTGTGGTCGTACGAGCCCGATCCCGCCCTGTTCTGCTTCAGCCTCGGCGACGTGCGCCGCCTGCCGTCGGGCAACACCCTGGTGGACTTCTCGGTCAAGGGCCAGGTGGACGAGGTCACCCCCGACGGCGACGTGGTCTGGCGACTGACGCTGGGCATGGGGGGCGCCCTGGGCTACATGACCTGGCTCGAGGATCTGTACAGCCCCTGACCGGAGATCCCATGGACACCCCACGACGCGCAGGCGCGCTGTTCGAGTCCGGCTGGTACTGCGCCGAGTCCGTGCTGCTGGCCGTGGCCGAGCAGCGCGGCATCGACTCGCAGATCGTGCCGGGCATCGCCACGGGGCTGTGCGGTGGCGTGGCCCGCACCAGCGGCATGTGCGGTGCACTCGGCGGCGCCGTGCTCGTCCTGGGGATGGAGCTGGGCCGCATGTCCCCCGACGATTCGGTGGAGCCCTGTTACGCCGCGGTCCAGGAATTGCTGACGCGGTTCGAGGCCGAACACGGCGCCCTGGGCTGCACCGATCTCACCGGCTGCGACCTCGGCACGGACGAGGGCCAGGCGGCCTTCGAGGCCACCGGCGCCCGTCACCAGTGCACCCGCTTCACCGAGGCCGCGACGCGGCTCGCA
Organism: uncultured Rickettsiales bacterium; assembly: GCA_964558555.1. Taxonomy (GTDB): domain Bacteria; phylum Myxococcota_A; class UBA796; order UBA9615; family CAYRNR01; genus CAYRNR01. Next base: position 25,943 of record CAZLEO010000053.1, read on the forward strand.
CTGGAGATCCTGGACGCCTCCCCCCACGCCGACTGATTTTTTGGGTTTCCGGCCGGCCCGGGTTTCCCGTAGCATGCCCAATTGCCACGAGATCGATTCGAAGGAATGAGAGGGGTCCCATGGACAAGGTCTTACACCTGTTGCTGGTCCTCGCGGTCGCCTGCCTCGGTTGCAGCGACCAGGGGCTGACCAACGTCCCCGAGGAGCCCGAGGAGCCCGATCCGGTCTTCCCGTCGGTGGAGGTCTCCCCGATGGCCGTGGAGTTCGGCATGCTCGAGGTGGGCACGGAGCTGTCCCAGGTGGTGACCATCACCTCGGTGGGCGACGCCAGCCTGGAGCTGCAGGACCTGTACATCGAGGGGCCGAGCCACTTCTCGTTCAGCTTCGACGAGGAGCTGCCGCTGACGCTGATCCCCGAGGCGTCCACCACGGCCACGGTCTCGTTCGCAGCCATGGACGGCTCGGAGCAGCACGGCGAGTTCAACGTGGTCAGCTCCGACCCGGTCAAGGAGACCGTCACGGTGGCCCTGCACGGCGCGGGCATCGGCCCGGCGCTGACGATCCAGCCCGATTCGTGGGACTTCGGCGCCCACGGCATCAACTGCGTCGAGACCGTCGATCTGTCGGTGATGAGCACCGGCGCCATGCCCGTGACCATCGACACGTGGGCCTTCGAGTCCTTCCCCTCCACCACGGCCATGACCTGGTCCACCCAGGACCTGTACGAGGGTCTGGTGCTCGATCCCGGCCAGGAGGCCGTCATCACCATCACCTTCACCGCCGAGGACCTGGGCATGTACCAGGGCGAGCTGACCGTGTTCCCGGTGGAGGACATCGTCGAGGCCACGGCCGCGCAGACCGGCGAGGGCGAGGGCGGCGACTGGGTGGTGGACGAGTTCCTGCAGGAGGGCAACTTCGACACGGACATCCTGTGGGTGGTGGACAACTCGTGCTCCATGTACGAGGAGCAGAACACGTTGGGCGACGACTTCGTCAGCTTCTACGGCATCGTCGACACCCAGGGCGTGGACTACCGCATCGCCGTGGTCACCACCGACGACGAGGACTTCGTCGGCTCCACCAAGGTCATCGACGCGTCCACGGCCAACGGCGCGCAGGTGTTCGCCAACAACTGCGATCTGGGCACCAACGGCAGCGGCACCGAGCGGGGCCTGCGGTACGGCTGGGAGGCGCTGGAGAAGGCCGTCGTCAACCAGTCGCCCAACCACGACTTCTACCGCTCCACCGCGGGCCTGCGCGTGGTGTTCGTGTCCGACGAGAACGACCAGAGCGGCTCGTGGTCCACCTACCTGGGCTACTACCAGGGCCTCAAGGTCAACCCCGACCACGTCATCCTGTCGGCCATCGTCGGCACGGACGGGGTCAACGCCCAGAGCTGCAACGGCGCGGGCGGTGACGCGGACGCGGGCACCGGCTACGTGGACGCAGTCAACGCCACCGGCGGCATCCTCGCGTCCATCTGTGACTCGGACTGGTCCACGGCCCTGACCAACCTGGGCTGGCAGTCGCTGAGCCTCGCCGACACCCTGGTGCTGTCCGAGGAGCCCATCCCCTCCACCATCACCGTGGAGGTCAACGGCGTGGGCCTGAACCAGGGCTGGTACTACGACGCGGTGCTCAACGCCGTCATCCTCGAGCCCGACTACGTGCCCGAGGACGGCGACATCATCCACGTCACCTATCAGACGCTGGGGGACTGCGGGGGCTGATCCGGCCGCGCGCGCCTACGTCGCGAACCCGATCTCCACGACATCGCCGTTGTCGGGCACCGACGCCCAGTCGAAGACCACCGCGTTGAGGGCGGGGTCGTAGCTCCACCCGGCGCCCACGGCCACCCCGTTGACGAACACCTCGAGGGTGCCCCCCACCGGCACGTCCGACAGCACGAAGGTGTCGGCGTGGTGCTCCGCGTGCGCGGCGAGGCCCTCCACCATGGTCTCCCAGTCGTTCACGCAGATGGACTCGGAGAGGCCGCCGGTGAGGGAGACCGCCTGTTCGTAGCGTGCGGCCGCGTAGGCCGTCGCGCAGCCCGTCGCCTGCCCCGTGATCCCGCTGAGCATCGTGTGCTCGGGGTTGACGGTGATGGCCTGCAGCAGGTCGACGTAGTTCGTCACCGTGTCCGAGGACTGGTCGTCCTCGTCGGACACGAAGATCACGCGCAGGCCCGCCCGCTCGCGCAGAAAACCGTCATGGGGGCCGCCCGGCGCAGCCAGCGGCGCGGTGATGGCCTCGGAGCCGTACTTGAAGCCCTGCTCGGTGCCCGATCCCGACGTCCCCAGGCTCACCGCGTCCTCGAAGGACCCGTAGAGGCCGGGCGTGGTGGTAGACATGATGGGGACCGGCCCCTTGAAGGTGTTGCTGTCCGTGGTGACCACGGCGACCTGGTAGTCGATGCCGAGGGCGTCGAGGGCGTCGAAGAACGTCGCCGCCTCGTCGCCCAGGAACCCCTGCTCGTCCCACATGGAGCACGAGTTGTCCACGACCCACAGGATGTCGGCCATCATGTTGCCCGCCTGCACGAAGCTGTCGAAGACGCAGGTCTCGTCCAGGGTGCCGTCGCAGTCGTCGTCGAGGTTGTTGCCGCACTCGTCGTACGCGCCGGGGTACACGTCCGCCGAGGTGTCGTCGCAGTCGCCGTCGCACTCGGTGTGCCCGTCGCCGTCGTCGTCGATCTCCTCGTCGTGCTGGGCGCCGTCGCAGTCGTTGTCGATGCCGTCGCAGGCCACCTCGGTCGCCCCGGGGTGGATCGTGTCGTCGAAGTCGTCGCAGTCGTCCTCGCACACCCGGAAACCGTCGCCGTCGTCGTCCGCCTCGGCCTCCAGATCGCCCGCGCAGTCCTGGTCGATGCCGTCGCAGGGATCGGGCGCGCCGGGGTAGATGGTCGCGTCCGCGTCGTCGCAGTCGTCGCCGGACGACCAGTCGGCAGCGTACCCGTCGCCATCCCCGTCGGTTCCGTCGATGCCGTCGCAGTTCTGATCCACGCCGTCGCCGACCACGTCCGTGGCCAGGGGGTTGATGGCGCCGTTGCCGTCGTTGCAGTCGCCGTTGCAGGTGTCGTACCCGTCGTTGTCCGCGTCGTCGAGGTTCAGCGCCGGGTCGCTGTCGTCGCAGTCCACGGTGTCGTCCCAGCCGTCGCCGTCCGCGTCCGTCGGGCCGGAGGTGTCGTCGTCGTCGTCCGACACGTCGTCGTCGTCCGACACATCGTCGTCATCGGCCGCGTCGTCGTCGTCCGACACATCGTCGTCATCGACCACGTCGTCGTCATCGGCCACGTCGTCGTCGTCCGACACGTCGTCGTCGTCGCCGCTGGTGTCGTCGTCCCCCACCGGCTGCGAAGGAACGCAGCCCCACAGCAGCACACACGCGAAGATCGAAAGGAGTCCCAGGGACAATCGCATGACGCCTCCTCGTTCAGGGCACGAGGGACATCATACCAGTGGAGTCACTGTCGCTTGGTCTGTTGTGCCATGGGCAGCTTCTTGAGGCTCTGCAGCATCACCCAGCCGGGGCCGGTGAGCTCGGTCATGAACAGCCCCTCGCCGCCGAACAGGGACTTCAGACAGCCCCCCACCCCCTTCACGTCGTACTTCACCTCGCCGGAGAACAGCGCCAGGTTGCCCGTGGACACCAGCAGCTTCTCCCCCTCGCCCAGCCGCACCTCCTGGAAGTCCCCCGACCCGTGCACCACCGCGATGCCGGTGCCCGACAGCTTCTGCAGGAACAGCCCGGCCCCACCGAACAGCGCTGCGCCAGCCGACCGCGCCACCGTCACGTCGATGTTCACGTCCCCCAGCGCCGCCACGAATGCCCCGGACGTGCACACGATCGGCCCCCGGTCCAGGTCCCACGTCGCCAGCTTGCCCGGCTGGTTCGGCGTCAGCAGCACCCGCGCCCCGTCCTCGTGGCACGTCACGTAGGTCAGCGAGGCCCCCTCACCGGACAGCATCCGGCCCACCGCCTTGCCCGCGCCGCCCGGCACCTTCAACACCCAGTCGATCCCCGGTGAGTACGCCATCAGCGACCCCCGCGACACCCACAGCGTCTGGCCCTTGCGCAGGGTCAGATCCACCGTCTGCGCGATCACGCCCTCGACCTTGATGGACTCGCAGTAGCGCGCGAGCTCCTGTTCTTCGAGGGCGATGAGGGCATTGAGGACCGAATCGGTCGTGTCGGTGGTCATGGTGGGCCTCCTCCTTGGGTGGGAATCGTACTGCAGTACGGCGGTGTGGGTGGCGTATTCCCGGCGGGAGTCACTCTCCATCACCGGACGCCAGATCGCCGATGCTCCAGCGCAACGTGGACGCGTGGGTTCCGGCATCCCCGTCGGCTTCGGCGTCGAGTACGCCGGGCTGGACGCGGAGCCGGTAGGGATCGGGGTCGCCGGGCCGGGTGCTGGTCAGGGCGTCGGCAAAGGCGCGCCAGGTGGCGAGACCTGCGGCTTGCGTGTCGAGGCGTTCGCCGAGCTGGCCGAGGCGGGCCAGGTCGTCCTCGGCAAAGGCGCGGATCAGGTCGGCGAGGTCGGCGCAGGTCCGGGGATCGCCGAGTTCGTGCTGCAGCTGACGCAGGTCGTCGGCCAGGGCTTCGGCGGCTGGGTATCGATCCGCGCGGTCAGCGGACAGGCATCGCTGGATCACCGGCCGCGCGGCGGGCAGGACGGGGTCGAGCAGGGCGAGGCGGTCCTCGAAGGTGCCGGCGATGATCTGCCACATCATGGCCTCGACCGAGGGGCCGGTGAGCAGGTCCTCGTTGGTGAGCGCCTGGAAGATCAGGCCGCCCAGGGCGAACAGATCGGAGCGGCGGTCGATGTCCTGGGGGGTCTGGAGCTGCTCGGGGGACATGAACCGGGGGGTGCCCTTGACCACGTGGGACTGGGTGGTGCGGAAGGCCGCGGATGCGCTGCGGGCGATGCCGAAGTCCATGATCTTGGCGGATCCGGCCACGGAGACGATGACGTTGGCGGGCTTGAGGTCGCGGTGGACGAGGTTGAGGGGCTCGCCGTCGGGGCTGCGGCGATCGTGGGCGTAGCTCAGGCCGGCGCAGATCTGCACGGCCGCGTCGATCACAGCCGCAGGGGGCAGCCGCACGCCGCGCAGGCGGGCGCCGTCGATGAGGGTCTTGAGGGTCCAGCCGTCCACGTACTCCATGGCGATGTAGTACTGGTCGCCCACCGAGCCGAACTCGTAGGTGTCCACCACGTTGGGGTGCTGGAGCTGCCCGCCGAGGCGGGCCTCGTTGATCATGGACCGCACGAGATCGTCGTCCTCGCGCGTCAGGTCCGTGCGGATGCGCTTGATCGCCAGCTCCTTGCGGAAGCCCATGGGCCCCTCGCGCACCGCGCGGTAGACACGGGCCATGCCGCCCTCGCCGAGGATGGCCACGAGGATGTACTCGCCGAAGCGCACGGGCAGGTGGCGGGCCTCGGCGAGCAGGTTCTCGGCCTCGACCAGCTGCCTGGACCGCTGCTCGACCAGCTCCTCGAGCTCCTGCTGGCGCCGCTTGAGACGCCGCAAGCGCCAGGTGTAGAAACCCGCGAAGGCGCCCAGCAGCAGCAGACCGCACAGCACGAAGAACGCCGGCGTCTGGTGGAAGTACGGCCGCTTGCCGAACGCCAGGGAGGCGCCGACGTCGTTCCAGACGCCGTCGCTGTTGCAGGCGATGACGCGGAAGACGTAGTCGCCCGGGGGCAGGGCCGTGTACTGGGCCACGCGCAGCGCGCCCGCGTCCATCCAGTCCTCGTCATAGCCCTCGAGCCGGTAGCGGAAGCGGATCTCCTGAGAGGCGATGAAGCTCAGGGCCGTGTAGTGGATCTGCACGTGGCGCGTGCCGGCGCTCAGGTCCAGCGGTGCAGCGTGGGACACGGGCTGGTTCTCCACCAGGACCCGCTCGATATGCACCGGAGGAGGCACCTCGTTGTCGCGGATGACGGCCGGATCGACCACGGCCACGCCGCCGATGGTGGGGAACCACAGCCGCCCGTCGGCCGTGCGGGCGGCCGCGGACTCGGCGCCGCCGCTGCACTCCACGGCCGGCATCCCGTCGCCCACCCCGAACATCACCGGCTCCACGGCCTCGCGATCGCCTCGCGCCACTTCGTCGAGCTGCCGCACGGCCACGCGCGAGATGCCGCGGTTGCAGCTCATCCACAGGTGGCCCGTGGCGTCCTCCACCACGCCGTAGACGACGTCGTCGTGCAGGCCTCGGTCCGTGGTGAAGACGTCGATGCGCCCGGGCCGGATGCGCAGCAGCCCGCCCATGGTCCCTACCCAGACCGTGCCGTCCGCGCCCACCAGGATGTCGCACACCGTGCGCTGGTCCTGGGTGAGCGCCACGCCAGGATCGAACGAGGAGAACGTCTCCCCTTCGCGCCGGACCAGGCCGTCGCCGAACAGCCCCACCCAGAGGGTTCCGCTGGCGTCCACGCGCAGGGCCCGCACGTGCTCGCCGTGCAGCCCGTCTGCGGCGCCGAAACGCGACCAGCGCCCGTCCCGCAGCCGGAACAAGCCGTGGCCGGTGCCGAACCACATCGTCCCGTCCGCCTCCTGGGCCATGGCGTAGATAGGCCGATCGGGCCCGCCCTCGTCCGGGTCGAACGTGGTCCACTCGCCAGCACACCCCCGAGCCAGGCCCGCGATCTGCGATCCTACCCAGGTGCAGCCGTCGCGGTCCGTGAACGCGGACATGGCGTCACGTCCGCCCGGCAGGGGGACGTCCTCGACCCCGGCCCCGGTCAGGCGCGTCGCCCCCTGGTCGGTGCTGGCCCACACCCCGCCGGGCCCGGCGGCCACCGACCACACGCCCTCCGAGGGCAGGCCGTCGGCCGTGGTCACGCTGGTGAAGGTCGCGTCCCGCAACCGCACGAGCCCTGCCCCGAGGGTGCCCAGCCAGAGGCTGCCCTCGTGGTCCTCGCACAGGGCGATCACCGTGTCCTGGGGCAGGCCGCCGGACGCGTCCAGGCAGTCGATCTCGCCATCGTGCAGGCGACACACTCCCCTCGCGTGGGTCCCCATCCACAGGTTGCCGTGGCTGTCCTCGGCCAGCGCCCGGATATAGGTCGGGCCGTCCCGGTGGCGCGCCAGCCGGCCGTCGCGGTACGCCATGACTCCGCCGTCGCGCGTCCCCACCCACACGGTGCCGTCTGCCCCGCGCTCCAGGGCGGTGATCGGACCACCGCCCACCACCTGGGGTGGCTCGACAACCTCGATCCCGCCGCCAGCCCAACGGGCGATCCCACCGAGCCGCGTGCCCAGCCACAGCGCTCCATCGGGCGAGCCCAGGATCACCACGATCTCGTCACCCCCGGCAGGCTCCGGGAGGGCGAACCGCGAGACCTCGCCGTCGAGCCACCGCACGAGCTGCCCGTCGGCCAGCCACCACAGCCCTCCCTCCCCCATGGACGTCAGCGCGTGCGCTCGATCCTCGCCCGGCACGACCCCGGGTTCCAGCAGGGTGATGGCCTCACCCGCGAACCGGGCCACCCCCTCCCCCCACGGTGTGAACCACAGGGAGCCGTCATGCTCGACCGCCGACGTGATCTGGTTGTTGTGGAACGCGCCGGTGGTCCGGCTGTCGAACACCTCGAACCGCACCCCGTCGAACCGCGCCAGCCCCTCCTGCGTCCCCACCCACAGGTATCCCTCCTGCGTCTGCACGAGGGTCTCCACGGACGCCTGGGGCAGCCCGTGCTGCGGCAGCCAGTGGTCGAGCTTGTAGTCGGTGATCCTGCGCCCGGGATCCAGCGCCGCGGCCGGCATCGCCGTCAGCAGCGCGCACACCAGCGCCAATCCCACGGACACGCACGCCTCGACCCGTCGATCTCCTGATGGCGCCATACCCCGGCCTCCCCGGACAAGGATTCTAACGTCGACCGCCGGCTGCCGACTCCAGGAAGAAATGGAGTTCTACCAGCGTTCGGGAAAACTCGAATCCCCGTGCTCCTACTCATCGGGACTCGGTCACGGCGCCACACCGGCGGGAGAGATCCCTGGCAGCGATATCATTCGGCTGGGCAGCTGGCTCGCTATCCGAGGGGCCAGGCCGAGTGTGGACGCTCGAGCTGGGAGAAACACGCCACGACGCCACGACGCCACGACGCCACGTTTGGATCATGGGGTTGGATTCCGGCGCGCCATCCAGGATGCCCTCAGGTTCCCCCACGGGGAACTTCATGGCTTCTTGGATCGCCAGTTGTTTCGCGGGAGTCGACGGACCCGTCCAACGCAAGCTAACTCCCCACCCCACACATCACCTCGCCGGCCGGGCCATGGAGGCCGGCCCCACGGGATACAGCAGACTTCCCCGAACGATCCGGATTTCGGATCAAATCAGGCGGTCAGGATAGAAGACCTGGTCCATTGATCCGGAAAGTGGATCGTTTGGGAGGATTTGGTGGGGGGAGGAGAGGCCGGCCCCACGGGATACCGCCCGAAAGTCACTTCCGAGTGGACTAATGACGAACGCTACTACACGCACTACTCCACCTGCGAAGCCGGAGAGCCACGGGGTGGATCTATCGCCAAGTCAGTGAGGTCGGCCACTCTTCCCCGCGCTGCCAGGTTTCGATACTCTCGCCTTCGGGGAGGTTTCCCATGCAGGCTTGGCTCCGTCTGGTGTTGTTCCTGGCTCTGTGCAACGCAACCCCCGCAGCTGCCACAGATCTGACCGTCAACCTCATCCCCCCCCGGCGAGATCGTTTCTGATGGCCAGGTCCGCACGCTGACGATCTTCGTGGCCGATGCCCACGGCGTGCACCTCACGGACGCGGAGATCACCTGGACCCATGCCAAGACAGGCCAAGTCTCCGACTGGGCCCGGGCCGGCGGGAGCCTCTGGACTGCCCAGTACACCCCGCCGTTCTCGACCGAACCGGGAGTCGCCGACGTGATCGTGGACGTGACCTGGGGGGGGAAAGTGTTCACGAAACACTTCACCTTCCCCCTGGTTGCCGTGGCGACGTCGCCTGGATCCCAGTGGAATCCCAGCTACGTACCCTCCACCGCTATCCAACCGACCCAACCGGGCCAGCCCGACCAGCCGCTTCATCCGACGCAGACCACCCAGCCAGTACAAGAAGCGGCCACCGCGCCACAGGTCCACCCACCAGCGGAGTCCCCGGAAGCTGACGCACTCGCGGAAGCTCTCGGGCTTCCACCCCTCGAACCATGTGGCTTCAAGCCCGTAGATGACGTTGTCGAGGATCTCCGCTCCGTATTGACGAAGAGCTTCCCAGATACCTGGCTGATCAAAAGGTCGCGCTCGCCGACGCCATGGATGAGTTGGCCGGCATAGCCCCAACCCAGCGAGGCGGACGAGGGAACAGCGGGCGAAGCAGTACGGCTTCGTCGAGCGCAACGACCAGCGACTATCGCATCGGACGCATCTTGCTGCGATATCCGGTTGCCGGATACACCTATTCCCTCGCCTCCGACCCTTCCGATCCATGTGTCGGCTCTTATTGTGACTACTTCCCCGATCTCGCCATCGGCAGATCGGGCGGGGACAAACCTGTCTCACTCCACAAGAGCTACGGGATCGAGATCGAATTCTTCCCTGTGGAATATGTGGGCTTGTCCACGGAATTCGAGAGCTGGGGCTATTCGACCGGCTACCCCGTCCTCCTGGAGGATGGCACCCAGACGACCTTCGCCGACAACATGTTCCATGTTCGTGTCGGTGCACTCGGCCGGCTCCCGCTGCTCAAGGACGCCGGCCCACTCGACTTGCTCGGCGGGTTGGGCTACCACGCGCAGGACATTCTCTATTTCCACACCATACCGGGGCAGGATGGAGCGTTCGGCTGGACGAACGCCTGGGTTCACGGGTTTTACATGGAGGCACGCGTCCGGTACACCATCGTGGGTGTTGCTCAACCCCATGTGGGCTGTCGGGGCACTCTGATCGGCGGTGCTAGTGCTGGTGGAATGGGGGAACACGATTTCGAGGCTGGCGTCGCAGTCCGGATTTACAAAGGCATCGTCGTGGACGTGCAATACCAGTTCAAACGTCGCGAGGTGGACCTGACCTACGAACAGGGCGCTACCACCTTGGGCGACCACGCGACGATCGAGGAATCAACCCACGGCGCCGTCTTTGGTGTCGGCTACGCATTCTGACGGGCCAGTAGAACCGTTTCGCCAACCAGTCACGCTCCGGCTCGCGGCTCGCCGTTCCACGGCTCCATCCCGACCTTCAACCCCCCAAACGAAGACGGGGCGCCCGGCAGTGCCGGACGCCCCGTGCGGGAGCCGGAGGCTCTAGGGGGAGGCTAGCGGCGGTCCTCGCGGATCTCCCGGTTGTCGGACTTGACCTCGGCGCGCGCCATGGACTGCAGCTCCTTGAGCAGGGCGCTCTTGCGCTCGAAGTCGGCGCGGGTGGCGACACCGCGGTCGAACTTGGACTCCATCTTGGAGAGCTCGTTGGCGATGCTCTGGGTGCGGGCCACGTCGATACGCGCGGTCTTGAGGTCGCCGCGGTCGTCACGGAGCTCGCGGCTCGCGGCGGTGGCCTGGACGGCCTGGACGTACGCGGCGCCGAAGCGGCCGTTCGAGGCGGCGCGGTACACGTCACGGACCTCACCGCGGGCGTCACGGCGGGACTTGGAGGTCTCGCGGGTGGCCTCGGACACGTCGCGGCGCGACTCGCGCAGCTCGGTGTTGAGCCAGCTGGCGATGGCGGCGTCGGCCCTGGACATGGCGCGGTAGTTGTTGCGGGCGTAGGCGTCGTGCCAGTCGTCGATCAGGTTGACGATGGTGTTGTAGTCCCGGGTGTCGTCGCGCAGGTCTGCGTGGTTGTCCTGCACCTCGGGGGACCGGGGCTTGGACTGGGCGGCAGAGGCGACGGTGGCGAAGCCGAAGAGCAGCGCCAGGGCCAGGGTGGTCGCGATACGGATGCCAAATCGATTGTTGTTCCGAGTGGTCATTGCTCAAATCCTCCAACGATGTTCGAGCGTCGTTCGCTCATGTGGGGTCAGACCCCCCCTTCGAGCAAAGGCTTCGAAGATTCATCAACGTTTTCGATGTGTTACAAACAGAAACAAACGGGACCATGGGGTATGTGACGCGGAGGGCCGGTGAGCGAGCCGCGCAGGCGAATCTGGGACTGGATCGCGGTGGGGTTGATCCTCGCGGTGGTGGTGGCCCACGTGCGCTTCGCGGTGATGGACGGGCGGCCGCCACAGGATCCGAACCACTGCCTGGGGTCACTGCCGTCGGTGTTCCAGCTGATGGGCTCGGCGAGCAACGTGCCGGAGCTGCTCGAGTACGTGTTCTCGCGCACGTCGAGCTGGTACAGTCTTCTGCTGGCCGCGTCCATGCGGCTGGTGGGGGTGTCTCCGGGGGTGCTGCAGGCCTTCCACGTGGTCTGGGTGGGGCTGCTGGTGACGATGGTGGCGCTGGTGGCGCGGCGGCTGTGGGGACCGGCCGCGGCGGTGACGGCGCTGGTGCTGGTGCCGCCCAACAGCGAGGCGATGATCGTCCTGGGGCGGATCGGCTGGATCCACATTCCCGAGCTGGCCCTGTTCCTGGGAGTGCTGCTGCTTTGGATCCGCGACCCGGCGCTTCAACGGCGCTGGACCGTGGTCGGCGCAGCCGCGCTGGGCGTGGCCGGGATCGTGATCCGTCCGTCCGGTCTGATCTGGGCGGGGACGCTGGTGCCGCTGCTGCTCAGCGGGTGGCTCGACAGCGAGCAACGGCGGCGGTTCGTGTTGCGCTGCGCGGCGGTGCTGGTGTGCTGGGCCCTGGCGCTGATCCCGGTGGTGCAGGAGCTGAGCTCCTACGTGGACAACAAGCTGGTGTCGCGGGATCGCTACGCGTTCCTGGCCTCGGCCGACGTGCTGCTGGCCGGCGTGCGCGCGGACGTGGGCGTGGTGACCGGGCTCGTCGCCCTGGCGGGCATCGTGCTGCTGGCGCTGCGGTTCCCCCGGCGGCGATGGCGGGTGGTGGCGCTGCTGGCGGCGTGGGTGGTCTTGCCGTTCGTGCTGTACCTGACGCTGCACGCGGGCATGCCCAACTTCCCGGCCTACGTGGCCGCGCTGGCGTTGCTGGGCGCGGGCGGGCTCGCGCGCTTCCCCCGGATCGCGCGGGGCGCGCTGCCGGTGCTCGGGGTGGTGTGGCTGACCCTGTACGGTGCCCAGTGGCTGCCCACCCACACCGCTGGACACCTCTTCGCGCGCTGGGCGCCGGGCAACCTGTACGTGGACGATCCGCTCAACCACTACCGCGTGGACGAGTGGATGGAGGCGCGGATCATCCTGGAGCTGATCGACGCGTCGTGCCCGAACATGGACCGGCGCGAATGCACCATCCACGTGGACCGCTGCCTGTTCCGGCCCAGCGGCGTGGATCCGGGCTGGCTGGAGATGTTCCTGTACGACCTGACCAACGTGCGCCTCGTGCCGGTGTGGGACCCCAACTACCCGGTCAGCCAGGTCGCGGGCGACGGCATGGGCAGCTACATCTGCGCCCAGGCCGAGACGGACTGGTTGGCGCGGTTCCCCCAGACCCAGCAGCGCCGCGACGAGGCGGTCCAGCGGCTGCACTACGAGGAGGTCTGGTCGCGTCGCATGGCGCCGGGCTGCCGCTACACGTGGTACACGCCCCATGGCGAGGTCGACGACCTCGAGCGGATGCCACGCGAGGCCACCTCCGTCACCCGCGACCCGAGCCTGCCGCTGAACGACTGGTGATCCCGGCTACAGATCCGTGAAGGTCAGCGCCGTGACCAGCGCCCCGAAGGTCTCGACGTCGTCGTGGCGCTCGAGGATGTAGTGGCCCACCTGGGCGTCCCTGGTCGCGACCCCCACCGCCTCCCAGATCCCGTCGGTGTTGCGCGTGTGCACCTCGCGCTGGTTCTCGTCGATGAACACGATCCCGGACATGCCCTCCTGGGGCAGGTCCACGCCGCCGAGCTCGAGGATCTCCGCGCAGGTGTTGACCGAGTACTGGTACTGGCCTTCGTAGGTCCGGTCGCAGTGGGGGCACACGTCGCCCGCGGTGGTGTGCACCATGTGGCTCTCGAAGCGGGTCTCGCAGTCGTCGAGCCACGCCACGTCGGAGTAGAACTCGAACCGCGCGGTGTGCTGCATCTGGCCCGGCCAGGTGCACTCGAACTCGGACGCACAGTCGGAGTCGGCGCAGTCCACCAGCCCGTCGTGATCGTTGTCCTCGTCGTCGAAGCAGTCGGTCTCCGGGTCGGCCTGGGCGTCGTCGTCGCCCGCGTCGTCG
>CAZLEO010000054.1:0-29451 GCA_964558555.1 uncultured Rickettsiales bacterium
CCCGGTTCCCGCGCACCCCAAATACACACCACGGCGCACACCAAACCGGGCTACAGATCCAACCGTCGACCAGAACCGTCGACCGTCGACCATCAACCGTCGACCCTTTTTGCCCGGTCCCTCGCGCGCGGCTTTGTTGTACGATCGCCTACGAGGAGAGCGCCGATGATGAGCAGATACGCCCTGTTCGCCCTTCCCTTCGCCCTGCTGCTGGGTTGTCCGCCTGACTCACCGGAGGACGACGACGACACGGGCAACGGGGCCGATGACGACGACGACGACGACACGTGGTGGACGGATGACGACGACCACGCGTGGCCGGACGACGACGACACGGTGGGGGATGACGACGACGACGACACGACGGGTCCGGGGGACGACGTGGATGGGGATGGGTACACCACGGCGGACGGGGACTGCAACGATCAGGATCCGTCGATCAATCCGGGGGAGCCGGACATCTGCGACGACGAGGACAACGACTGCGACACGGAGGTGAACGAGGACTCGGACGCCTTCGACCAGTACGAGCCGCACAACGACGCGCAGGGGTACGACCTGGGCGAGATGACGGGGCTGTCCGAGACGTTCAACTCGTTCATCCACGCGCCAGGCGACGAGGATCGGTTCGAGTTCTACATCTACGACGGGATGTGGGACTACTTCGGCATCGACGTGGAGCTGGTGACCGTGCCGCCGGGGGCGGACATGGCGCTGGAGCTGCTGCTGATCGAGGACGCCGAGGGCAACAACGTCGGGCTGGTCGATGAGGCGGACGACGGTGGCGAGGGGGTCGGCGAGGCCCTGGAGTTCGGCGGCACGGCGTTCGTGGACGACTCGGGCACGTACGAGGTCCGCGTGGTGGCGCCGAACGGGTACAACTGCAACGTGCCTTACATCCTCGTGATCAATTGCAGTGGCTGAGACCTAGGACTACCGCGCCCCGCGTAGGGGCGGCGGGACTCCTGGCGCTGCTGATGGCGCTGGGGTGCGGGCCCCCCCCCGGGGCGGGCCCCCCGGGGGCCCCCCCCGCCCCCCCCGCCGGGGCCGCCGCCGACGACGACGACGCGGCCGACGACGACGACAGCACACCCCTGGGACCCTGCTCCGAAGAGCTGAACCTGGAGATCGTGCCGCTGGACATCTGGGGCCAGGACCTGGCCTGGGCCGAGATGGAGTTCCTGCACGACGGCGCGCCATTCCTGCACCTCGAAGAGGTGATCGGGCCGACCCGGGTCCCCCTGCCGGGTCCCGGTGACGTGCGGGTGGATCTGCTGGAGTCGGACGAGTTCCTGCCGGCGTCGGTGCGGCTGTCCTGGGACGGCGGCGCGCTGCCCGACACGCTGACGCTGACCCAGCCCGCGGCCGCATCCGGCGCGCGCGCCGTACACGCGTACAGCGTGGTCATGGAGGGAGACGTCGCCTGTCCCACGGCCACGGTGTTCCTGGGCGCGGACCACGCGTGGTTCGCGGCCACGGCCCGCCCGGCCCGCCACGACAACGACCTGACGCTGCTGCTCAACGGCCAGGACACCTGGTCGTCGGTGCACGGGGATCTGCTCACCGCCGAGGATCACATCCACCACAGCGTCTGGTTCTGGGTGTCGGACTTCGAGCTGGTCCGGCCCGACGGGCACGCCATGTCCACCGAGTCGGAGCGCAACCAATACGCGGCCCTGACCGTGCTGGAGGAGCAGCCGGTGCGCAAGCGGCTGCTGGTCAACCGCTTCTACGATGGCTGGGACTGGATCGACTACCTGTACACGGACTGGGACCTGCTCGACCACGCGGAGACGCCCGGGGACGAGTTCGAGGTGATCCTGCACCCCAACACCACCGACGTGCCGCTGGTGGGCGAGTACGAGGGCGAGCCCGCGGACTTCTGCTTCCGCGACCGCGTGCTCGCCAACCCCCTGTACGCGGGCGTGGACCTGCTGGACCCGCCCTGTCACGACCCTGCGACCCGGGACTACGAGGTGCCGGCCGCGTCGTGGCACCAGAAGTTCTGGCTGGTGGACGACCGCGTGGCCTACTTGGGCGGCATGAACACCAAGAGCGTGGACTGGGACACGGACCAGCACCTCGTGTTCGACCACCGGCGCATGGCCTTCGACGCGGACCGGGACGATCGGCTGGACGTACTGGCCCGCGAGGAGCTGCCCGACTACGGGCCCCGGCGGGACTACATGATCCGCATCGACGGCCCCATGGTCACCGACGTGGACGAGCTGTTCCACACACGCTGGGAGCAGGCGCGGCTCACCGACGCCGCGTACTCGGAGAACACCACCCCCTTCGACCCCGCCCCCTACTCCGGCGACAGCCCCGGCAACGTGTACGCCCAGCTCAACGCGACCATGCCCGAGCCGTGGGCCGAGATGTCCATCCTCGAGTCCATGGCCAAGGCCATCACCGAGGCCGAGGAGTACATCTTCATCGAGGACCAGTACTTCCGCGCGCCAGCGCTGAACGACTACCTCATCGCCACGCTGCTGGACAAACCCCAGGTCGAGCTGATCGTGGTGAGCAAGCCGGTCGCCGACTACGACGGTGGCGCCAAGTACACCTACCTGTCCGACCAGCTGTTCCGCGATCTCGTGCCCGACCAGTACCTGATGCTGCAGCTCAAGACCTTCGACGTGGTGCTCGAGGAGGGCACGTTCTGGGACACCCGCGATCTGTACTTCGAGGATATCGACACGCATTCGAAGCTGCTGATCGTCGACGACCGCTACATGAGCGTGGGCTCTGCCAACAAGAACAACCGCGCCCTGCTCTACGACGGTGAGCTCAACGTCGCCATCCTCGACGAGGAGTGGGTGCGAGCCGAGCGCACGCGCCTGTTCCAGAACCTCGTCGGCCCGGAACGCGCCTCCCAGGTCTCCGACGATCCCGACGCCAACTTCGACCTCTTCGCCGAGGTCGCCGAGCTCAACGACCAGCTCCAGGACGACTGGGAGATCTGGATCGACGAGATCGAGCTCGAGGCGTTGGAGGATCTGCAGGACATCTACCGCCCCGATGGATTCGTCTACACCCTCGAGATCGAAGACAGCTACTGGTGGGACGTGGGGCCGGATATGTTCTAGTCGACGGTTGACGGTTGACGGTCGACGGGTTGGGTCGACGGTCTTTTCGGATGCCCCACCAGAACCGTCGACCGGAGAACCGTCAACCAGAACCGTCGACTGTCGACTGTCGACTGTCGACCCTCCCCATCATCCCCATCATCTCCAGCATCGTATCGAGCGCCGCAGCGGGGTCTTCGGCCCCATTGATGGCGCGGACGGCGCAGAGGTTGCGGGCGCCGGCGGCGAGGACGTCGGGGAGGTTGTGCAGGTCGATGCCGCCGATGGCGACGGCGGGGACGGTGGCGGCGGCGATCATGTCGGCCATGCGGTCGAGGCCGAGGACGGGATCGGGGATGTCCTTGGTGGGGGTGGTGTAGACGGGTCCCACGCCGATGTAGTCGGGCTGCAGGGCGCACGCGGCGCGGGTCTGGTCGAGGTTGTGGGTGGACAGGCCGATGATTGCGTCGGGGCCGACGATGGCGCGCGCGTCGGGCAGCGGCATGTCCTCCTGGCCCAGGTGCACGCCGTCGGCGCCCTCGTCGCGGGCGATCTCGGGGTCGTCGTTGATGATGAGCTTGCTGGGGCCCACCACGATCCGCCGCAGCTCGCGGGCCTTGCGCGCCACCTCGACGCGGGGCACGCGCTTCATGCGTAGCTGGATGTACGGGACCTGGCGCTGCACGAGGATCGCCGCGAGGCGTCGGTAGCCGAGGCGCGGGTGGGTGAGGATGCCGTAGAAACCGAAGTCGGGCGCTGTCGTCATTCGTCGTAGCACACCACGCAGTCGCGGCCGTTCTCCTTGGCCTGGTACAGGGCCCGGTCGGCCATCAGCACCAGCAGCTCGTCCTGTTCCACCTCACCGTCCACCGACTCCGAGGTGCCCAGGGTGGTCTCCATCTCGGACTCGGGGCGCACGACAAAGGCCACGCCGATGCTGACCGTGACCTTCACCTCTCCCTGGTCCGTGGCGAGCCCATACTTGCCCACGGCCTCGCGCAGCCGCTCGGCCATACGCTGCAGCCCGCCCGGCGACTCGCCGCGCACCAGCACGCAGAACTCCTCGCCGCCGTAGCGGTACACCGAGTCCTCGGCCCGCACGGTGCGGCGCATGATGCGACCGAAGTCCCGCAGCACCTGGTCGCCGATCACGTGGCCGTAGCGGTCGTTGACGTCCTTGAAGTGGTCCAGGTCGAGCATCAACAGGCCCACCGGCTCGCGGTGACGCCACGCGAAGCTGACCTCCTCGCGCAGCCGCTGCTCGAGGTAGCTGCGGTTGCCGGTGCCGGTCAACGCGTCCACGTACATGGCCTGGCACAGCTTGGTGAAGGCCTGCGCGCCCAGATCGTCCACCGCGCTGAACTGGAACACCGTGCGACGGCCCAGCCGGATACGGCAGCTGGTGGGCAGGCGCACCTCGTCCCAGACGCGGTTGTCGTCCACGAACGTGCCGTTCATGCTGCCCAGATCGCGCAGGTAGAAGTGGCCCTCGCGCATCTCGATGCGGACGTGCTCGCGGGAGATGGTCGCGTCGGCGAAGATGAAGTCCGCGGTGTCGCCGCGGCCGAACACGCCCCCCGACTCCGACAGGTAGTGCAGCCGGCCGGACTCGGATCCGCCCAGCACCGAGACCGTCGCGCCGACGATCTGTGTCGGCTCCGATGGCTCGGGCACGGAGCTGTCGACGTGGGTGACCACCTCGTCATCGACGGTGTCGCGGGAGCGATGCTCCTCCGCCATGTGCCCGACCTCCGGCAGCCATTATAGGGGATTTTCGGGTTTCAGCGCGCGTTTTGCTGCGCCATCGAGGCGCGATCAGCAGGGACCGTAATATCCGTAGTAGATCTGCACGACGTCACCGTCCTGGGGGACGTACGCGGGATCGAACACCACCGAGTTGATGTTGTCGTCGTAGTACCAGCCCGAAGCCTGCACCGCGCCGTTGACGTACACGATGATGGTCGGCTCGATGGCGTCGTAGGTCAGCTCGAACGTGTCGGCGAGGTTGACGGTGATCCACGCCAGGTTGGTCAACACCGTGGACCAGTCCGACTCGCAGATGCTCCCCAGCACGCCGCCGGTGGCGTTGGCCACGTCCACGTACCCGGTCCCGGCCGTGGCGTTGCCGCCGGGGCCGGAGCAGTTCTGGGCCACGTAGCCGTTGGTGCCGCAGATGGCCGACAGGATCACGTGGCTGGGGTCTGCCTTGAGGTTCTGGTAGTTGGCCAGGTAGGTGGCCCAGCTGCCGCTCTGGTCGGGCTCGTCGGACACGTACACCACCCGCAGCCCGGCGTCGGTGCGCCAGAAGTTCTGGTTCGGCGGCGTGTTGTTGATGGCCTGGGTCAGGGCGTTGTAGCCGTACATCAGCCCCCGCTCGGTGCCGCTGCCGGTGGTGCCCACGGTGCAGTTGTTGGCGAACACGTTGGCGCCGTTGGGGGTGTACTGATCGATGACCGGCGTCGCGCCCTGGAAGTCGGCGTCGTCGGTGGTCACCGTGGCGATGCGGAAATCGACGCCCGCGGCGGTGATGATGGAGTAGAAGTACGAGAAGTCGTCGGCGAGGTACCCCTGCTCGTCTCCCATGGAGCACGAGTTGTCCACCACCCACAGCACGTCGGCCTCGTTGTTGCCGCTCTGCACGAAGTTGTCCTGGGTGTACCCGGACGGCACGCCGTCGCCCTCCTGATCGGCGGTGGCCACCGGCGTGGAGGGGTCGTCGCTCTGCACCGACAGCATGCCCGCGTAGGTGTCCACGCCCATGGGGATGAACTCGACGGTCACGGTGATGGAGTCGCCCGGGGTCAGCTCCCAGCCGTTGTTGACGTAGTCGTCCAGATCCCCGGGATCGAAGCTCATCTCCGGATCGGCGTTGTAGCTGTAGCCGAACAGGGCCAGCGGCGCGCTGCCCACACTCTGGATGTCGATGTCCACCGTGTCGTCACACTCCGCCACCACGTTGCCGAAGTCCCAGTAGGACGGCGTGATGAGGATCTGCGGTTCGGCGCCCGCGCCGAACAGATCCACGGTGACGATGGCCTCGTCCGGGTCGTTGCTGGCGATGTCGATCCAGCCGCCGTAGGTGATCTCGGCGGTGGGGTAGAAGGTCACCTCCATCGTCGTGCTGCCGCCGGGCGCCACGAGCTGGCCCGACGGGTTGGACGTGATGGTGAAGTTCGCATCACCGCCCCGCGTGCAGCTGTACAGGTCCAGGTCCGCGTCGCCGTCGTTGTAGATGGTGACGGTCTCGGCGAGGCTGTCGCCCACCTTGACGTCGCCGAAGTCCACGTTCATCGGGTCCACGTCGATGTCGGGCTGCGGCTCCGGGGCGCCGACGATGTCCACCACCACGGTGGGCTCGTCCGGGTCGTCGCTGGTGATGGTGATCGTGCCCGTGTCCGCGAGCTCGTCGCTGGGGGTGTACGTCACCACGATGGACCGGGTGACCCCCGGCGCCACGCTGCCCGGCAGGGTGGCCGACATCCAGGTGAAGTCGGCGCTGCCGGAGTAGCTGACGCTGCCCACCAGCAGGGTGGCCGTGCCCAGGTTGGACACGTACACGTCCTCCATGTCCCCCTGCCCCACCGGCACGTTGCCGAAGTCCACCAGCAGCGGATCCACGTCGATGTCCGGCGTGGGCTCGTCCGCGCCGTTGAGCATCACCGTCACGGTGGGCTCGTCCGGGTCGTTGCTGGGGATGGACAGCGACGCGTTGTCCGCGCCCACGTCCACCGGCGCGTAGCTCACCTCCACCGTGGTGGAGGCGCCCGCGGCGAGCACCATGCCCGACGGGTCCACCGTGATGGTGTACTCGGACGTGCCGCTGATGCTCAGCGTGTACAGCTCCAGATCGGCGTTGCCGAGGTTCTCGATCGTCGCGCTGAGGGCCGAGGACTGGCCGATGAGCACCTGACCGAACTGCAGGATCGTCGGCGACACGTCGATGTCGGGTTCGGGCGTGGCCTGGCCCATCAGGGTGACCACCACCTGGGGTTCGTCCGGATCGTCGCTGTCCACGGTGACGGTCGCCGTGTCCGCGCTGTCGTCGTACGGGGTGTAGCTGACGTTGAACGTCCGCGAGTCCCCGGGCACCAGCACCGTGGGGAACGCCGCCGTGACCAGCCCGAACTCGGGGCTGCCGCTGAGCACCGGGATCCCCACCTGAAGATCGCCGCTGCCCACGTTGGTCACGGTCACCACCGCGGTGGAGGTGTTGCCCAGGTCCACCGAGCCGAAGTCCACCGTCAGCGGGTCCACGTCGATGTCCGGCACCGGCTCGTGGGCGCCGGCGAGCTCGAGGATGACGATGGGCTCGTCCGGATCGTCGCTGGGGATCTCCACCTCGGCGAGGTCGGACTGGGTGTCCGTGGGCGTGTACGTCACGGTGATCAGGGTGTAGTCGCCGGGTACCAGGACCTGGAAGGACGGATCCACGTCGATGGTGAACTCTGCCGAGCCCACCAGGGTCAGGCTGCCCAGGGAGAGGTCGGCCCCGCCCACGTTCCAGATCTCCGCGTCCAGGGACCAGGAGTTGCCGATGGGGACGTTGCCGAAGTTCAGCGAGCTCGGCTGCAGGTCGATGTCCGGGGCCACGCCGCCGCCGATGATGTCCACGGCGACGATGGGCTCGTCCGGGTCGTTGCTGGCCACGCCCACCACGCCGGTGTAGGTCAGCTCGTCGTCGGGCTCGAAGCTGATCTCCATGTCCACGCTGGCGCCGGGGGACAGCACCGTGCCGGTCGGGTCGGACGAGACCCAGAAGGCCGCGTCGCCCGCGTAGTTCGCCGCCGTGATCTCCAGATCCGCGTCGCCGACGTTGGTGATGGTCACCCAGTCGGTCTCCACGAGGCCCACGGCCACGTCGCCGAAGTCCACGGTCAGCGGGTCCACGTCGATGTCCGGGTACGGCGTGTGCGCGCCCAGCAGGGCCACGGACACGGACGGCTCGTCCGGGTCGTCGCTGTCGATGGTCAGCGTGCCGGTGTCCGCCACCTCGTCCGAGGGCGTGTACGACACGATGATGGTGCGCGAACCGCCCGCGGGCACCGTGCCCGGCAGGTTGGCCGACGACCAGGAGAAGTCGGCGCTCCCCGACAGGGAGACGTTCGACACGTCCAGCGAGGCGCCGCCGACGTTGGACACGGTCACCGTCTCTTGCAGGCCCTGGCCGATGTCCACGGTGCCGAAGTCCACGGTCAGCGGGTCCACGTCGATGTCCGGCACCGGATCCTCGGCGCCGTTGAGGCTGACGTTGACGGGGTTCTCGTCCGGGTCGTTGCTGGGGATCTCCAGCAGGGCGTTGTCCGCGCCGGCGTCCACCGGCGCGTACGTCACCTCCACGGTGGTCGTGGCGCCGGGGGCGAGCACCGCGCCCGACGGATCCGATGTGATGGTGTACTCGGACGTGCCGTTGATCCCCAGCGTCCCCAGCTCCAGGTCGGCGATGCCCACGTTGCCGATGCTCGCGGTGAGCGCCACGCTCTGGCCCACCTGCACGGTGCCGAACTGCAGCGTGGTGGGGATCACCTCGATGTCGGGCACGGGGGTGGGGTCGCCGGTCAGCGGCACCACCACGGTGGGCTCGTCCGGGTCGTCGCTGGTGATGGTGATCTCGCCGGTGTCCGTGGTCAGGTCCACGGGGGTGTAGATCACGCTGATCGTCAGCGAGCCGCCCGGCGGGATGGAGGAGGGGAAGGCCCCCGCGGCCATGGCGAACTCCGAGCTGCCGGAGAGCACCGGCAGGTCCACCCACAGGTCCCCGGTGCCCACGTTGGCCACGGTGACCGTGTCGGTGCCCATGTTGCCCACGTCGATGCCGCTGAACCAGATGGACGGCGGCGTCACGTCGATGTCCTGGATCGGATCGTGCTGGCCGATCAGGTCCAGGTAGACGGGGTTCTCGTCCGGGTCGTTGCTGGGGATCTCGATGGTTGCGGAGTCGCCGCCCATGTCCGTGGGGGTGTAGCTGACGGTGACCACGGTCACGTCGCCGGGCACCACCACCTGCAGGGACGGATCCACGACGATCTGGAACTCGGTGCCGCCCACCATGGACAGGGCCCCCAGCTCGAGGTCGGCGCTGCCCATGCTCCAGATCTCCGCGTCCATGGAGACGGTGACGCCCACCTCCACGGCGCCGAAGTCCAGCAGGGTCGGGTCCAGGTCGATGTCGGGCTCGATGCCGCCGCCGTCGATGGTGACGGTCACGATCGGCTCGACGGGATCGTTGCTGGCGATGTCCACCTCACCGTAGTAGGCGAGCTCGGCCGTGGCCTGGAAGCTCAGCTCCATGGTGGTGCTGCCGCCAGCGGGGATCACCTCCCCGGCGGGGTTGTCGGAGATCCAGAAGTTGGGATCGCCGCTGTACGTGCAGCCCCAGATCTCCAGATCGGCGGTGCCCACGTTGGAGATCGTCACCAGCTCGGTGAAGGTGGTCATGACCACCGTATCGCCGAAGTCCACGGCGAGGGGGTCCACCTCGATGTCCGGGTACGGCGTGCACTCGGCGGTGATGTCCACCACCACGGAGGGCTCGTCCGGGTCGTCGCTGTCAAAGGTCAGCGTGGCCGTGTCGCTGCCCTGGTCCACGGGCTGGTAGCTGACCATGGCCGACACGGACGCGCCCGGCGCCAGGATGCCCGGCAGGCCGGCCACGGCCACGGCGAACTCGCTGCTGCCGCTGAGGGTCACCGCGGTCACGTCGAGATCGGCGCCGCCCACGTTGGACACGGTCACGATCTCGATGTTCAGCCCGCCCACCTGCACGGACCCCAGGTCCACCTGCAGCGGGTCCACGTCGATGTCCGGCACGGGCTCGTCCTCGCCGGTGAGGTCGAGGTAGATCGGGTTCTCGTCGGGGTCGTTGGACGGGATCTCCACCTGGGCCGAGTCGTCCACCGTGTCGGTGGGCGCGTAGGTGACCTCCACCGTGGTCAGGCCGCCCGGGGCCAGGATCTGCCCGGACGGGTCCACGGCGATGGAGAACTCCGACGTCCCCACGACCGCCAGGCTGCCCAGCTCCAGGTCCGCGGTGCCCACGTTGAAGATCGTCGCGGGCAGGGTCAGCGTGTCGCCCACGAGCACCTGGCCGAAGGCCAGGGCGGTGGGCAGCAGGTCGATATCGGGCGCCGGGGTGGCGTCGCCGAGCAGCTGCACCGTCACGGTGGGCTCGTCCGGATCGTCGCTGTCGATGGCGATCTCGCCCGTGTCCGGCGTCAGGTCGGACGGCGAGTACTCCACCAGCACCATCTCCGAGGCCCCCGGCGCGATGGCGGTGGGGAACTGGGACGCGCTCACGGCGAAGTCGATGCTGCCGGTGAGCACGGGCAGGTCCACGGTCAGATCGCCGGTGCCCACGTTGGAGACCATGACCACGTCCGACTCGGTGGTGCCCATGTCCACGAGGCCGAAGTCGACCTCCAGCGGGATCACCTCGATGTCCGGGATGGGCTCGTGCTGCCCCGCCAGCGTCAGGTAGGCAGGGTTCTCGTCGGGATCGTTGCTCGGGATCTCGATCTCGCCGGAGTCGGCGGTCATGTCCACCGGCGCGTAGGACACGGTCACCGTGACGTACTCGCCGGGGGCGAGCACCACGCCGGAGGGGTCGGTGTGCAGCTCGAACTCGGTCGAGCCGCTCAGGGCCAGCGTGCCGAGCTCCAGGTCGGCGTCACCGAGGCTCCAGATCTCCGCCTCCATGGTGACCATGGTGCCCATCTCGACGTCGCCGAAGAGCAGCTCGGTGGGCACCAGCTCGATGTCCGGGGCCGGCAGCAGCTCGCCGATCATCGGGATCTCCACCAGCGGCACGTCCGGGTCGTTGCACGTCAGCAGCAGCACGCCGTCGTCGATCCCCTCGTCGTCCGGGGCGTAGGTCACCTCGATCTGGGTGCTGTTGGCCGGGGCGAGGGCCAGGGGGGCGGGATCGAGGGTGATCTCGTACTCGGGCGAGGTGACGGCGTCGAGCTCCACCGCGTCGAGCATCAGGTCGGCGGTGCCCACGCTGGTCACGGTGACCATCAGGCTCACCGCGCCGCCGCTGGGCACGGCGCCGAAGTCCAGCTGGCTGGGGGACCAGGAGATGGCCGGCACCGGCCCCTCCACCACGTCCAGCACGGACACGGGCACCTCGACCACGGGCTCGTCGGGATCGTCCGAGTAGACCTCGATGATGTCCTCGGCGCCGCCCAGCGCCACCGGATCGAGGCTCACCACCAGCTCGGCCACGCCGTCGGGCGCGATGGTGCCGCTGAAGTCCTCCACCGAGAACGGGCCGGTGCCGTCCACCAGCTGGACCGCGTCCACGGTGAGGGTACCGTCGCCCACGTTCTGCAGCGCCAGGTACCGCTCCTGGGGCGCGCCGATGGTCACGGTGCCGAACTCGACGGCCTCCGGGTCCACCACGATGTCCGGGTGCAGCGCCCCCAGATCGTGTTCCTGGCAGCCCAGCGCCAGCGCCAGCAGCGCCAGCAGGCCAATCACTGTAAGTCGATGGAATCCCCGTGCCATGGCCGCCCTCCGGAGGGAGTGGAGATGGTCCTCTCCCGATCCCGAAGTTTATGGAGTCTTGACAGACCGGTCCATGGAATCGCTGAACGTCATGGTGAACGCGCCTACGCGCGTGAGCTGGACTTGAGCTCGGCGGTGTCCTGGCCGAAGAAGCCCTGAAGCATCTCGTACAGGGCGGGATCGCGCTTGCGCAGGGAGCGGGGGCGCTCGAAGAAGACCTCCACGGCCACGGCGAAGAGCTCCGCCTCGTTGACGCCGGCGTAGTCGCGCAGCGCGCCGCTGTCCGTGCCGTCCTGCAGC
Source organism: uncultured Rickettsiales bacterium (assembly GCA_964558555.1). Taxonomy (GTDB): domain Bacteria; phylum Myxococcota_A; class UBA796; order UBA9615; family CAYRNR01; genus CAYRNR01. Next base: position 11,871 of record CAZLEO010000054.1, read on the forward strand.
GCGCGCAGGCGGTCGGCCATGAGCTGGATCCAAGGCGCGGTGCCCACCCAGGACAGCCCCCCCGGCAGGCCGTCGGCGCGGCCGTCGGCGAAGTCCATGACGTGGGCCAGTTCGTGCAGCCCCACGTTGAGGCCGTCGCGCGGCTTGCCGAAGCCGTGGCGCAGGTCGCGCGCCGAGAACACGATGGGGCCCTGGGCGTGGACCATGCCGAGGATGGGGTTGTCACCGCCCACCTGGTACTCGTCGTCGAAGCTGGTGCGGTACACGACGATGTCGCGCAGGGTGGGCCACTCCCAGTCCGGCAAGCCGTGGGTGAGCATGGCCGCCGAGGCGCCGATGAGGACCTTGATGCGGTCGTCCACGACCGCGCCGCGCGGGCCGTAGATGCGCTGCTCGGCCATGAAGACGCGCACGTCGTCCTCGAAGCGCCGGCGACCGGACTCGTCGAGCAGCTTGTAGTAGGGGACGCGCCGCTGAAGCACGTCGCGCCACGGGGACGGGAACGGGGTGGCCACGAGCCTGCGACGGGCCAGGTAGCGGCGCAGGGAGAGGTAACCGGCGAGGCCGCCCGCCACGGCAGCGCCCAGCGCGCCCAACCACGGCGATCCCCCGATCAGCCAGCCCAGGGCCGCGCCACCCACGGCGGCGCCCGCCGCCGTCCAGCGGGCCGAGCGAACGCGGGCTACGGGCCACACACGCATGGGCCCATCCTACACGGACCGCGACCGGGCCGCCGGGGTGGGGCCGCCGGCGGCAGAACGCAGGTGTGTCTTCCGGTTGGAAGCTGTGGAGTGTGTTGGGAAGAATCGGAGAGGAGAAGCGGACGGGGGGTATATGTTTTTCGACGTACGACTACCGGCCTAGGCCGGTGCGTCAGGCAGTGTCGTCGTCGTCGCCCAGCAGACCGAACTGATCGCAACCGCCGGCGGCCTCGAAGGCGTCGTTCGCGAGGTCGCAGGCCTCGGGATCGCCCTCGTCGATCAGGGGCTGGTTGGTCTCCGTGCAAGAGGTGCCGATGGCCTCGTAGAAGTCATCCACGCCCTCGCAGCCACACACAGTGTCCACGTACTCCTGGCAGGGATTGGCACACGCGAACAGCGCGAAGCCGAGAGCCAAGACGCACCCAACGCTCAACAGGGTCTTCATTTCACTTCCTCCATTCGTATCTTGGTCCCGACTGTCCGACCACCGCACAGCCCGTGACCTCTGTACCCAAAGGGTACTCGGAGCGGACCTTAGCAAGCGGTATGGAAAGGGTCAAGGCAGGCTGCGCCACTTTGAAGCGTTTGCCCGCCCTGCACCGATCCTTCCCGCTCAGCACGCTCCGTAGTAACCGTAGTTGATCTGTACCACGTCTCCGTCTTGAGGAACATAGGCCGCGTCGAAGATCACCGAGTTGGTGTTGGCGTCGAAGTACCAACCGCTGAGCTGCTGCACCCCATTGACGTACACGATGAGCGTGCTCTCGATGGCCTCGAGGCTCAGCTCGAAGGAGTCCTCCAGGCTCACCGTGATCCACGCCAGATTGGTCAGTACGGTGGACCAGTCCGGGTCACATATGCTGCCCAGCACGCCCCCCGTGGCGGCGGCCACGTCCACGTACCCGTTGCCCGGGTCCGCATTCCCGCCGGGGCCGGAACACGACACGGCGTTGTACCCGTCCGTACCGACGATGGCCGAGAGGACCACCTGATCCGGGTCGGCCTTGAGCCCCTGGTAGTACGACAGGTACGTGTTCCAGCTGCCGCTCTGATCCTCCTCGTCGGACACGTACACCACACGGAGCCCCGCGTCCTGTCGCCAGAACCCGGTATTGGGCGGTGTGTTGTTGTACGCCAGCACCAGCGCCTCGTAGCCCTCCTGCAGGCCACGCTCGGTGCCGCTGCCGTTGGTGCCCACCGTACAGTTGGTGGCGAAGGTGGCCGCGCCGTTGGGGGTGGTCGGATCGATCACCGGCGTCGCGCCGACGAAGTCCTCGTCGTCCGTGGTCACCGTGGCGATGCGGTAGTCCACGCCCGCGTTGTCGACGATGGTGTAGAAGTAGCCGAAGTCGTCGGCCAGATACCCCTGCTCGTCGTCCATCGAGCAGGAGTTGTCCACCACCCAAAGTACGTCCGCGGAGTTGTTGCCCTGCTGCAGGTAGTTGTCCTGGGTGTAGCCCGCGGGGACGCCGTCGCCGTCGAGGTCCACCGTGGCGATGGGCAGGCCCGGGTCGTCGCTGTTGATGGACAGCTCGCCCAGGTAGCTCGTCACGTCGGTGGGCACGAACGACACGGTGACCGAGACGCTGTCTCCAGGCTGGAGCTCCCAGCCGTTGTTCACGTGGTCGTCGAGATCGGCGGCGTCCAGGGTCATGCCCTGGGGGATGGACGAGAACCCGTACCCGTTGAGGACCAGCGGCGCCGATCCCACCGAGAAGATCGTGATGTCCACCGTGTCCTCGCACTCCACCTGCACGTTGAGGAAGTCCCACGACGGCGGGTAGACGTCGATCTCGGGCACCGCGCCGGCGCCCAGCAAGGTCACGGAGACCGTGGGGTCGTAGGGGTCGTTGCTGGCGATGTCCGCGCCCCCGGTGTAGACGGCCTCGGCGTCCGGGTTGAAGCTGATCTCCATGGTGACGCTGCCGCCGGCCGCGACCACGGATCCCGCCGGACTGGACGAGATCCAGAAGTTGGGATCTCCGGTGGGGGAGCAGCTGTAGATCTCCAGGTCCGCGCCGCCGAGGTTGTAGATGGTCACCGTCTCGGTGGTGGTCTCGCCGGTCTTCACGTCGCCGAAGTCCGCGACCCACGGGTCCACGTCGATGATGGGCTCCGCCGCCGGCGAACCCAGCAGGTCCACGTCCACCACCGGCTCGTCCGCGTCGTCGCTGGTCACGGTGAGCACGCCGCCGTCGGGGAACTGATCCGTGGGCGTGTACACGACGCTGATGGTCCGCGAGGCGCCCGCCGCGAGGGTGCCGGGCAACGACCCGGCCACGAAGGTGAACTCCGAGCTGCCGCTGAGGAACACCCCGGACACGGTCAGGGAGGCGCCGCCGAGGTTGGTCACGGTCACCGTCTCGGTCTCCGTCTGGCCGATGTCCACGCTGCCGAAGTCCACGGTCAGCGGGTCCACGTCGATCTCGGGCACGGCCTCGTCGGCGCCCACCAGGGGCACCACCACCACGGGCTCGTCGGGGTCGTTGCTCGGGATCTCCAGATCCGCCAGATCCGGGCCGGAGTTGGTGGGCGTGTAGGTCACCTCCACCATTGCCGCGGCTCCCGGCGCCAGGGTGGTGCCGGACGGGTCCACGGTGATGGCGTACTCGGACGTGCCCACCACGGTCAGGGTGTCCAGCTCCAGGTCCAGGGTCCCGGCGTTGGTGATGTTGGCCGTCAGCGGCATGCTCTGGCCCAGCAGCACCTGGCCGTACACCAGGGTCGTGGGCAGCACGTCGATGTCGGGCGCCGGTGTGGGCAGCCCCTCGAGGTCCACCACCACGGTGGGCTCGTCGGGATCGGTGCTGGTGATGGTCACCTGGCCGGTGTCGTCCACGAGATCCGCGGGCGTGTACAGCACGTTGAACGAGCGGGTCATGCCCGGGGACAGGGTGACGGGGAAGTTGGACGTGTTGAGGTTGAACTCGTAGCTGCCGCTCAGCGACGGCTCGTCCACGTCGAGGGACGCGGTGCCCACGTTGGTCACCGACACCGAGGTCGTGTAGGTCACGCCCACGTCCACGCTGGAGAAGGTCACCAGGGTCGGGGACACGTCGATGTCCGCGATGGGATCGTGCTCGCCGCTGAGCTGCACGAAGACCTCGGGCTCGTCCGGATCGTTGCTGGGGATCTCGATGGTCGCCGTGTCCGCGCTCATGTCGTCGGGTGAGTACGTGACCGTGACCGCCGTGGAGTCGCCAGGGGCGAGGATCTCACCGGAGGGGTCGTGGTCCATGGTGAACTCGCTCGACCCGAACATGGACAGGGTGCTCAGCTCCAGATCGGCGCCGCCCATGTTGAGCACCACCGCGTCCATCGTCAGCGAGCTGCCCACGGCCACGGTGCCGTAGTCCAGGGTCATGGGCCAGACGTAGATGTCGGGCGCGCGCCCCCCGCCGACGATGTTGACCACGATGATCCCGGTGTCGGGGTCGGTGCTGTGCACCTCCACCGAGCCCAGGTAGCCGATCACGTCCATGGGGTGGAAGCTGATCTCGAGGGCCGTCTCGTCCCCGGGCGCGAGGATGACGTTGCCCGGGTTGGAGGAGATCCAGAAGTTGGGATCGCCGCTGAAGGTGCAGCTGTAGATCTCCAGGTCGGCGGTGCCCACGTTGGCGATGGCCACCTCGGCGGTCTCGGTGGTGTCCACCATCACGTCGCCGAAGTCCACGGCCACCGGGTCCACGTCGATGTCGGGGTACGGCGTCGCCTCGCCCAGCAGCGTCACGTCCACGGTGGGCTCGTCGGCGTCGTCGCTGGCCACGGTGAGGGTGCCGCTGTCGGTGTAGTCGTCCACCGGGCTGTACGTGACGTACACCAGGGCCGATCCGCCGGGCGGGATGATCCCGGGCAGGGACGCCGACGTCCAGTTGAAGTCGGTGCTGCCGCTGTAGGTGATGGACTGCACGTCGAGGTCGGCGCCGCCCACGTTGCTCACGGTCACCGCCTGGGAGGAGAACGCGCCGATGTCCACCTGGCCGAAGTCCAGGGTGAGCGGGTCCACGTCGATGTCGGGGACCGGGTCCTCCTCACCGTCCAGGTCCAGGTAGATCGGGTTCTCGTCCGGGTCGTCGCTGGCGATCTCCACCTGGGCGACGTCGACGCCGGAGTCCACCGGGGCGTAGGTCACCTCCACCACGGTGGAGTCGCCGGGCGCGAGGCCCGTCTCGGAGGGATCGATGGACAGGGAGAACTCGGTGGTGCCCACCACGGCGAGGGTACCCAGCTCCAGGTCGGCGGTGCCCACGTTGGACACGGTCGCCTGCATCGACAGGCTGCTGCCCACGAGCACGGGCCCGAACTGCAGCGCCGTGGGCGAGAGGTCGATATCCGGCGTGGGGATGGTGTCGGCGAGGAGCTCCACCAGGACGGTCGGCTCGTCCGGGTCGTCGCTGTCGAGGGTGATCTCGCCGGAGTCCGCCACCAGATCCGTCGGCGTGTACGTCACCATGATCAGCTCGACGGCGCCCGGCGGGATGGTGCAGGGGAACTGGGAGGCGTCGATGCCGAACTCGACGCTGCCCGTCAACACCGGCGCCTCGACCCACAGGTCGCCGCTGCCGGCGTTGGACACGGCCACCGAGTCGGTGACCGACGTGCCCGGCACCACGGCGCCGAAGTCGAGCAGCAGGGGGTCCACTTCGATGTCGGGCACCGGCTCGTACTGGCCGGCCAGCAGCAGGTACGCCGGATCCTCGTCCGGGTCGTTGTTGGGGATCTCCACCTCGCCGTTGTCGGCGGTCTCGTCCACGGGCGTGTACACCACGTCCACGGTGACGAACTCGCCGGGCGCCACCACGGCGCCGGACGGATCCACGGCCAGGGTGAACTCGGTCGCGCCGGTCATCGCCAGCGTACCCAGCTCCAGGTCGGCGTCGCCCAGGTTCCAGACCTCCGCGGTGAGGGTCGATGTGGCGCCGACCGCCACCTCGCCGAACAGCAGCTCGGTGGGGACCAGCTCGATGTCGGGGGCGGACAGCAGCTCACCCAGCAGGGGGATCTCCACCACGGACGCGCCGGGGTCGTCGCTCGTGACCAGCAGCGTGCCGCTGTCGGGCACGTCGTCCGAGGGGGTGTAGGTCACGTCCACCACGTCCGACGTGCCGGAGGCCATGGTGACGGGGGTGGCGAATGCGTCGAGGGTGAAGTCGGCCGACGTGGCGGCCTCGAGCTCGATGGACAGCACCTCGAGGTCCAGCAGGCCCACGCTGCTCAGGGTCACCGTGAGGGTCTCCGCGCCGCCGGTGGGCACGAGCCCGAAGTCCAGGGAGCTCGGGGACCAGGCGATGGCCGGCCCGGGCACGTCCACCACGTCCGTGGCGAACACGTGCACCTCCACCGTGGGCTCGTCCGGGTCGTCGCTCTGGACGAGCACGAAGTCGTCGGCCGGTCCCAGCTCCACCGGGTCGAAGGAGACGACCAGGTCCACGAACTCGTCCATGCCCAGCTCGCCCTCGTAGGGCTCCACCTCGAACCCCGCGACCCCGTGCAGCAGGGTCACCGAGGAGACGTTCAGCGTGCCGCCGCCGGCGTTGTGGATCGTCAGCTCCTGCTGGACCGGTGTCCCCAGGGTCACCGTGCCGAAGTCCACCTCCACCGGCGTGACCGCGATATCGGGTGCCAGCGCGTTGATCTCCTGGTCCTGGCAGCCGAGGCCGATCGCGAGTCCGGCGGTGAGCCACAGGGCCGTCACCGCGAGCCGCAAACCGATGCTGTCGTGTCGTTCCATGGCACCCCCGAGATGATCTCGTACCCGGAGTCTATCCCAACGTGGGGTACAATCGGCAGCAGATCGGGAGGTGTGGACATGGTACGAGACATCGCGACGTGTGCGCTGGGGATCCTGCTGCTGCTCGCCGGCGGCTGCCCGGACGTGCCGGGGGACGACGACACGAGCGGCGACGACGACGATCTGGGCGACGACGACACCACCCCGACCGACGACGACGACGACGACGACGACACGGGCGGCCACTTCAAGCCCGAGCCCAGCGGGGGTTCGGCGTTGATGTGGTTCACCGATCAGGCCGACGGCCAGGGGGGTGTGGTCACATACGCCGGGTTCTTCGCCCAGTTCGCCTCCAAGGACGACGAGCTCGGGGACGACGACGACGACGACGACACCGGCGACGAGGAGTTCGTGTGGGAGATGCCCGAGGGGGTGGACGACTGCGCCGTGACCGTCTACGGCGCCTCGGACCTGCCCACCGGCGGCGAGCCCGCGCCCATGCTCCACCACACCGTGGGCACCCTCACCCTCGACGGCCCCACCGGCACCTTCCACATGGAGCCGGAGGCCGCGGACGAGGGGTACGTCTACCAGATGTCGCTCGCCGCGGATCAACAGGTCGAGGCCGGCTCCGACTGGGACGTCTCGGCCACGGGCGGCGACCTGTCCGCGTTCGCCGAGGAGAAACTGATGCAGCTGCCCGAGCGGGTCGGCCTGATCCTGCCGGACCTGTCCCAGCCCCTCGCGCTGGGCGGCGATCTGGAGCTGGCGTGGGACGGGCTGGACCCGACCGAGCTCATCTGGATCGAGCTGCGGGACCTCGAGGATGGAGACGAGGACAACGCCCTGCTGTACTGCCAGGCCAGCGACGACGGCGCGTTCACCATCCCCGCCGAGTACACCGACGCCATGCCCGACCAGGACCTGCAGCTCACCGTGCTGCGGGGCCACACCGGCTACCTGTACCTGCCCGTGGAGGACCTGTGGATCAGCTTCGGCTCCTCCACCACTGCCGTGGTCTACGGGAACCGCATCTGACGGCGTGAGGCCCATGCGCGTACTCCCCCTGGCCCTCGTCGCCGCGGCGCTGATCGCGTGCGAGGAGCCCACGGACGACGGCTCCGCCTTCGAACCCGCAGTCGAGGCCGTGCCGGGCAACGTGCTCGCCCGCTGGGTGCGCTGGACCACCGAAGAACCCGCGCGGTCTCGCGTCGAGTTCGGCTGTCGCGGCGAGCTCGAGTCCTATGTCGGCTCCCTCGACGGCCCGCTGCAAACCGATCACGAGTGGCTGGTGCTGGGCCTCGTCGCCGGCGCCGAGGCGCGGGTCGAGGCGGTCTGGGTCACCGAGGACGGCACCGAGGAGCGGTCCGATCCCGTCACCTTCGCCACCGGGGAGCTGCCGTTCGATCCACCGGCGATCGAGATCACCATTGCGGACGAGGCGCGCTCCCAGCCAGGCTGGACCCTGTTCAACCTCGTGCAGGGGGAGGCCCTGTCGCCGGTGGTCGCGCTGATGGTGGACGCCGACGGGGAGGTCGTCTGGTACCTCGAGCACGGCGCGGACGACGGCGGCGGCGACGTGGAGGTCTCCCTGGTGGACGGCGCGCGGGTGCTCGTCGGCGGATCGATCCCCCCCGGGGAGCGGCCGGTGGAGGTGACCCTGGCCGGCGAGGTGGTCTGGGAGGGGCCCGAGCAGCCCGACGGCCTGTACACCGCCGGCGGCATGCACCACGCCCTGACCGCCCTGCCCGAGGGCGACCGACTCGGGCTGTTCTACGACTTCCGCGACTCGACGCTGGTGGACGTGATCAAGCAGCTGGACGGCGACGGCGAGGAGGTGTGGAGCTGGCACCCCTACGACGCCCTGGGCGAGGAAGGCCAGCAGTACCTCCACGGCAACATGGTCGGCGCAGATCTCGACCGGGGCGTGGCCTGGTACAACGCCCGCCACACCAGCACCCTGTACCAGATCGATCGCGACGACGGGGCCGTCCAGTGGGCGCTGGGCGCGGGCGGGGACTTCACCTTCGTCGGCGACCACGACCACCCGTGGTTCCTCCAGGCCCACGCCCCGGAGATCGACGGCGACGGCCGCGTGCTGCTGTACGACAACGGCTCGCCCGAGCTGCGCGAGTTCTCCCGCGTGGTGGAGTACGCCCTCGACGAGGAGGCCATGACCGCCGCCCTGGTCTGGGAGTATCCGGGCGATCTCGCCGACGATCCGTGGTTCACCTTCGCCTGGGGTGACGCGGACCGCCTCGACAACGGCAACACCCTCGTCACCGCGGCCGGCCTGACCAGCTGGGACAGCCCCGGCCGCATCTTCGAGGTCGCCCCCGACGGGACCGTGGTCTGGGAGGCGGTGCTGGGCGGCCCGAGCCACAAGGACCGCATCGGCACCTACGCCGCCGAGCGTATCCCGGCGCTCGCCGGCCGGCTCTGACCCGTTACGTACGCGTTACGAACACGCCGCCGCGTGCGCGCTAGACTGTCCTCGATAGGGAACGCGCGGAAGGGAGTCGTGTGGCGAAGCTACGGGTGCTGGTGGTGGAGGACGACGCGGCCATCCGCCAGGGGATGGTGGACGCGCTGCGCTTCGAGGGCTACGAGCCGATGCAGGCGGCGGACGGGACGGCGGGCATGGAGGCGGCGCTGACCGCGCCGGTGGACCTGCTGTTGCTGGACCTGGTGTTGCCGGGACACGGCGGCCTGGAGATCCTCGCGGAGGTGAGGGCGTCGCGGCCGACCCTGCCGGTGATCATCATGACGGCGCGGGGGGCCGAGGCGGACCGGATCAAGGGGCTGAAGCTCGGTGCCGACGACTACGTGGTCAAGCCGTTCTCCATCAAGGAGGTGCTGGCGCGCGTGGAGGCGGTGCTGCGGCGGTCGGCAGAGCGCCCCACGGACGTGCGCCCCCCGACGCAGGGCCCCCCCCCGCTGGACCAGCAGCCGCAGGAGGTGCGTGACCCCCCCCCCGCGCCGCCCCCGCGGTACACCCGCGAGGTGGAGCTGCTGCGCTACCTCGCCGCCCACGCCGGCCGCGCCGTGTCGCGGGACGAGCTGCTGTCGCGGGTGTGGCGCCTCAACCCCCGAGGTGTGGCCGAGACCCGCACCATCGACATGCACGTGGCGCGGCTGCGCGAGAAGCTGCGCAGCGACCCGGACGCGCCGGAGGTCATCCTCACCGTGCGCGGCAAGGGCTACATGCTGGCCTCCGCCGGTGAGGACGCATGAGACGGCCCGCCCGCGCCGCCGCCGTGTTCGGGCTGTGCCTGGCCGTGGTGTTCGCCGCCATGGCGTGGCTCAGCGTCGAGCTGGTGGCCCTGGACCGCGCCGAGCACAGCGCCCGCGAGGACGCGGCCATGGAGGAGGCGGTGCGGCTCGCCCTGTGGCGCATGGACAGCGCCCTGACGCCCATCGTCGCCGAGCACAGCGCGCGCCCCGCGTACGTGTACGACACGTTCTACGACCCGGTGTTCAACACGGCGGCCACCCGCGCCGCCGGGGGCGTCCCCTCTCCGCTGGTGACCGAAGCCTCGCGGTTCGTCCGCCTCGACTTCACCCTGTCGCCCGGCGGTGGGATCACCTCACCGCAGGTCCCCGCCGATCCGGGCAGCCTGGGCGGCCTCGTGGCGATGGACCAGCTGGTCTCGTGGGCGGATGGACTCGACCGGCTCCGCGGCGCATTCGCGGCACCCACGGCCCTGGCCGCGGTCTTCGACACGGGATCGGGAGGCGGCGACGGTCTGGCCGATCTGGGCGTCACGACGACCGCACAGCAGAAGATGAACGTGCAGGAGCTGAACACCCGCACCGTGCTGTCCAACGAGATGATCGAGACCCAGCAGATGGCGGTGAACTACTACAACCCGCCGGCGCTGCACACGGCCGGGACCGTCCGGCCCGTGTGGGTGGGCCAGGAGCTGGTGTTCGTGCGCGAGTGCACCTCAGCGGCGCTCCAGGGATCGTGGCTCGACTGGCCCACGCTGGAGCGCTGGCTGCTGGACTCGGTGGCCGACCTGCTGCCTGGCGCCCGGCTCGAGCCCCTGGCGCCGGGCGCCGCGGACCCCGAAGCGCGCCGGCTCGCCTGGCTGCCGGCGACCCTGGTCCCCGGTGATCTGGCCCACCCCGTCGCCCGCTCCACCTCGCCGGTGGCCCTGACCCTGGTCGTGGCCTGGCTGTGCGTGATCGTGGCCGCGGCCGCCGTGGCGGTGCTGCTGCGCGGCGTCATCTCGCTGAGCGAGCGGCGGGCCGCCTTCGTCTCGGCGGTGACCCACGAGATGCGCACCCCGCTGACCACGTTCCGCATGTACTCGGAGATGCTCGCCGAGGGTATGGTGGACGAGGAGCGCAGGGGCGTGTACCTGGCCACGCTGCAGCGGGAGGCGGACCGCCTGGGCCACCTCGTGGAGAACGTGCTCGCCTACGCCCGCCTGGAGCAGGGGCGGGCCGCGTCCACCGTCGGCGCCGTGACCGTGGGCGACATCCTCGACCGGGCCGAGCCCCGGCTGGCCGATCGGGCGGGGCAGGCCGACATGGAGCTGGCGGTGGTGGCCGACGACGGCGCCGCCGCGACCCAGGTCCGGGCGGACGCCGCCCGCGCGGAGCAGATCCTGCTGAACCTGGTGGACAACGCCTGCAAGTACGCGGCCTCGGCCGAGGACCGCGCGCTGCGCCTCGAGGTGTCGTCCCGCTCCGGTCGCGTCGCGCTGACCCTGATCGACCACGGCCCGGGCGTGGCCCCGGAGGTTCGCAAGCGGCTCTTCCAGCCCTTCTCCCGCTCCGCCGAGGAGGCCGCGGGATCCGCACCGGGCGTGGGCCTCGGCCTGTCCCTGAGCCGCCGCCTCGCGCGCGACATGGGCGGCGATCTGAGGCTGCTGGACCGCCGGGACGCCGGCGCCGTCTTCGAGCTGACGCTCCGCGGCGCCTGATCCAACTACGCCGGACCCCTGCGCCGCCCTTTTGCTACAATCCGCCCCCGAACCGCGGGAGGTAGGCCCCATGCCCAACATGGAACAGCTCTTCATCGGCATCGCCGGCATCATCGGCGCGGGCAAGAGCACGTTGGCCACGGCGCTGGGCAAGCACCTGGACATCGACGTGTACTACGAGCCGGTGGCGGACAACGAGTACCTGGCCGACTTCTATCGCGACACGGCGCGGTACAGCTTCGCCATGCAGATCTACCTGCTCAACCGCCGCTTCCAGCAGCACCAGGAGATCATCTGGCGCGGCCGGCCCGCGGTGCAGGACCGGACCATCTACGAGGACGCGGTGTTCGCCAAGATGCTGTCGGACTCGAATCTGATGGATCCGCGCGACTACGCCACGTACCTGCAGCTGTTCCGCAACATGTCCAACTTCATGTGCAAGCCCAACGTGATCGTCTACCTCGACGTCAAGCCCGAGGTCAGCCACGAACGCATCAAGAGCCGGGCCCGCGACATCGAGAGCGTGATCGAGCTGGAGTACCTGCAGGCCCTGTACGGTGAGTACGAGAACTTCGTACGCGACATCAGCAAGGTCATCCCCCTGATCCGCGTGTCGTGGAACGAGTTCCGCGACGTGGAGGAGATGGCGGAGGTGATCAAGCGCGAGTACCTCGACGCCAGCTTCCTGCGCAACGTCACCGAGTGGACCTACCGCAAGACCTGAGAGGCCCATGCGATCGCCGACTTCCGCCCTGTGGGGCCTCGCCGCCACCACACTCCTGTTCGCCTCTGGATGCACCTCCGAACCCAACCAGGGGGACGACGACGACGACTCGACCGGCGATCCCGGGTCCGAGGTGTCCCGGGTGTTCGACCGGGACTACGAGCCCGCCGCGCTGAGCATCATCGACGGCGCCGAGGACCACGTGTACGTCATCGAGTACGTCATCTACGACGACGGCGTGGTGGCCGGCCTGCTCGACGCCATGGTCGCGGCCCACGACCGCGGCGTGGACGTGCGCATCCTCGCCGATGAGGAGGCCGCGGAGACGGCCCAGGCCATCGACGCGCTCGCGGCCGCGGGCGTGGACGCCAAGCTGGACTCCCCCAGCACCACGGTGCACAACAAGCTCATCCTCGCCGACGATCAGGTGCTGGTGGGCTCCCACAACTTCTCCGACAACGCCATGACCGAGAACCACGAGGCCTCACTGCTGGTCCGCGACCCGGACGTGGCCACCTGGTACGAGGGGTACTTCCAGGCCATGTGGCAGGACTCCAGCCTGGATCCCGCCGTCGCGCCGACTCAGTACGGCGGGATCGTGCCCATCCACGACGAGGAGATCGCGCAGCACCTCATCGCCTGCCTGCACGACGCCGACGAGCGCGTCCGCATCGTGCTGTACGCCATGGTCTACTCCGCCGACTACCCCGACTCGGACGTGAACCGGGCCGTGGAGGAGGTGGTCGCGGCCCACGAGCGGGGTCTGGACGTGCAGGTGATCCTCGACGGCAGCTCCTGGATCGTGGACAACGCCATCAACGACGCGGCCATCGACGTGCTGCTCGCCGCGGGCGTGCCGGTGAGCCGCACCCCGGCGAGCCGGGTCACCCACGCCAAGGCGCTGTTGTGCGACGACACCGTGCTGGTGGGCGACGCCAACTGGTCGTACAGCGCCTTCTCCCTGTACCGGGGTACCAGCGTGCAGGTGACCTCCGCCGAGCTGGCGGAGGACTACCTGACGTGGTTCGAGATCCTCGAGGGCGAGGCCACCGTGGTCCGGTGAGTCCTGCCGGCGGGGCCGCCGTTCGCGGCTACCCGTGCTGCCCCTTGTAGGCCTTCCACAACCGATCCATGGGACCGACGAGGCCGTCGTACAGGGCCTTCTGGTCCGCCTCGGACCAGTCCTGGGGCTCGTCGTGGATGAAGGTGGTCTTGTCCACGCGGTTGTCGAAGCGGGCGATGGGCAGGTACCAGGTCTTGCCGTGGGCCTCGATGCGGATGGTGTCGGGGCGATCGGACTGGTCGATGAGGTACTGGATATCGTCGCAGCCGTAGTCCTCGCGCATCACCGACGCCGGGGCGCTGTGGTGCAGGATGGAGCCCGGATCGTCCGGGTCGTCGCGGGCGATGTTCTTGCGACGCGACTCCATCGGCTCGACCCAGATGTACAGGACGGCCGCGCGCTGAAGGATCTGGGGCGACAGCTGGGCCAGGTTCCACTGGTAGCCGTGGGGCGGGCTCAGCGGCGGGGTGGCGTCGGCGGGTCCCCCCCGGGCGAACTCGATGACCATGGTCTTGTCGTCCACGCGGTCGGGGCGGCTGCTGAACAGCTCGTCCACGAGGCGATCGGTCTCGGCCTGCAGCGACTCGCCGAGGGAGGCGCGCAGATCGGCGTCCATCTCCGAGAAGAAGCGAGGGATGTCGAGCTTGACCCGGGCGGCGTCGATCCGCGCGAACAGGTGCAGCGGATCCGCCGGCGGGGACGGGGCCTTGCTCGACTTGTAGATGGCGTAGTCCTCGTTGACCAGGTGCAGCAGGGTGCCCCAGTCACGGCCGTCGGCGAAGCCGGCGTCCACGCCCTTGTAGAAGTGGCGGTCCAGGCCGCGCTGGTCCAGCTGGTCGTCCACGCAGCGGAAGAAGTGCACGTAGGGGAAGTCGTCCACCTGCGGCGTGTCCGCCACGTGGAACTCGGCGATCCGCCGTTCGCGCGGCGCGTGCAACATGAAACGCCGCACCTCGGACTTGCCCGAAGCGGGCAGGGCGATCAGCAGCAGGGTGTCGATGAACTCCATGAAATCTCTCCAGGATGGCAAGTGCCGGCCCATCCTGCCGTGGCGAGGGGCGACCGTCAACCTTGGCCGGCGGCCCGCCCTGCCCTACCATCGCACCGTGGCGCGAGATCACCACCCGGAGGAGTACGTCGTACCCGAGGACGTCGGCCGCGTCCGGCTGGACCGGTTCGCCGCCGGGGTGGTCCCCGGCCTGCCGACGAACAAGTCGGCGCACAAGGCCGCGCGGCGCGGCGAGCTGTGGCTCAACGGCGAGGTCTGCGAGTCGAGCCGCTTCGTCGCGCCCGGCGACCGGGTGCGCTGGGTACCCGGGGACCGACCGCTCCCGCGCGTGTACGAGCGGGAGATCGAGGTGATGTACGCCGACGACCACCTCGCGGTGGTGCTCAAGCCCGCCGGCCTGCGGGTCTCCGGCAACGTGCACCGGACCCTGGACCACGCCCTGCCCGCCAACCTGGGCCCCTCCCCTGCCGCCGACGCCCTGCCGCGGCCCCTGCCCGTCCACCGCCTGGACGCGCGCACCAGCGGCCTGGTCGCGGTGGCCCGGACGGCGGCCGCGGCCGCGGATCTCGGCGGACAGTTCCAGCGACGCGAGGTGCACAAGCGCTACCGCGCGCTGCTGATCGGCAAGCTCGAGGGCGAGGGCGAGGTGGACGTGGACGTGGGCGGGCGGCAGGCGCTGAGCCGGTACGCCGCCGTGGACCACACGCGCAGCCCGAAGTCGGACTGGCTCACCACCGTGGACCTGTTCCCGGTCACCGGGCGCACGCACCAGCTGCGGCGGCACGCAGCCCACCTGGGCCACCCCGTGCTCGGTGACGGCGAGTACGGCATCCCCGGGCTGGTGCTGCGCGGCGCCGGCCTCTTCCTGTGCGCCGTGCAGATCCGCCTGACCCATCCCCACACCGGCGAGTCCGTCGAGGTCGTCGCCGACGAACCCGCCAAGTTCGAGAGCCACCGCCGCCGCGAGCAGCGGCGCTGGGATCGCCTCTCAGGCACCTGATCGGGCACGCGGAGGCCCGTGCACGCACGCGCACGTGTAACAACCAACCCTCACGGTCCACCCCCCTGCCTGATCGACAATCGAGATCTCAACAGCGTGCGTGACTTGCTCAGGAGGGACCATGGGACGGATCACTGAAATCACCTTTGCCGCGGCTGCAGTCGCGTTGCTGGCGCTGTTCGGCTGCGCCGGCGGTCCGAGCGACTCGGGCGACGACGACGCGGCGTCCGACGACGACGCCTACTACGGCGATGACGACGACGTGTCGGACGACGACGACGCCTGGAACGGGGACGACGACGACGTCGCCGGCGACGACGATGACGGCGAGGCCGGGGACGACGACGACAGCGAGGGCGACGACGACGACGACGACACCGAGGAGCCCGACATCTGCGACGAGATCCCCGAGGATCCGACGACCCTGTACCTGTCCGCCGACGACTCCAACTCCCAGGCGGCGGCCGCGCTGGCCCGGCAGCGCATCCTCGAGGGCAACCAGATTCGCAACCGCCAGCGGCCCTACGAGTACCTCAACTACTACGACTTCGACTTCCCCGCGGCCGCGGCGGGCCACCTGGACATCTCCGCCCAGGCCCGCATCGACGAGGACGACAACTTCGTGTTGCTGCTCGGGGTGACCGCGCCGTCCACCGAGGACGTCGTGCGGCGACCCCGCTCCCTGGTCTTCTCCGTGGACTCGTCAGGGTCCATGTCCGGCCACGCCATGGACATGGTCAAGGCCTCCATGACCCAGATGGCCCACAACCTGCGCGAGGGCGACATCGTGTCCATCCTCAGCTGGGACCACAACGCCACGGTGATCCTGGAGGCCGAGGAGGTCTCCGGTCCCGACGATCCCCAGGTGCTCAACGCCATCACGTCCCTGTCCCCGGGCGGCTCCACCAACCTCGAACAGGGGCTGGAGCTCGCCTACCAGCTCGCCGAGAACGCCTTCGACGAGGAGCGCCTCAACCGCGTGATCCTGCTCAGCGACGGCGGCGCCAACACCGGCGTGACCAGCGAGACCCTCATCGCCGATCACGCCGAGGACGGCGAGGGCGAGGGGATCTACATGGTCGCGGTGGGCATGGACGACCACGCCAACAGCTACGACGACCGGCTCATGGACGCGGTCAGCGACCTGGGCAAGGGCGCCTACGTCTACATCGACACCGAGGACGAGGCCGCCGTCATGTTCGGCGACGACGAGCGCTTCTTGACGGTCATGGAGATCGCCGCGCGCGACGTGCAGCTGGAGATGATCATGCCCGCGGGGTACGTCATGGAGGAGTTCCACGGCGAGGAGTACTCCGAGGACCCGTCCGAGGTGGAGCCCCAGCACCTGGCGCCCGGCGACTCGATGCTGTTCCACCAGATCCTCACCGACTGTACCCCCAAGGCCCACGACGGCAGCGAGGTCTTCGAGCTCTCCGTCCGCTGGATCGACCCCATCACGCGCCAGCCCATGACCGACAGCGTCACCCTGACCGCCACCGACATCCTCGCCGCGGCCGGGCCCCAGCTGACCAAGGCCGACGTGGTCGTGGACTATGCCCTCGGCCTCGCCGAGGTCTGGGACCAGCCCACGGCCGGCCAGGCGGCCTACCTCGACGAGATCATCGCCGCCGCCCAGGCCGGGTACTTCGACAACGGCGACGCAGACCTGCAGGAGATCGCCGACCTGCTCACCACCTACCGCAACAACCTCTAGCGTTGACACCCCGGTCGCCGCCGGACGAGGATCCAGGAGATCCCCCGGAGCGGCCATGGCACCACGTTTCCTCCCCCTGTTCCCCGCCCTGCTGCTGGCCTCGTGCTCCTTCGACGTGACCTCCACCAGCGACCCCCAGCTCCTCGAGGGCAACCCCCTTTGCCCCGACGAGGAGATGCTGGGCGCGCTGCCCGAGGAGCTCCAGGACTTCATGCTCGCCGGCCTCGGCGCCGGCATCCAGCTGGGCTTCGACGCCATGATCGGCGCCATCGAGGACGAGATGGACGAGGAGGACACCGACCCGGCCCAGCACATCTACCCGCGCGAGATGCGCATGGTCCAGCAGAACGAGGTCGCCGATCCCGGCCTCGCCAACACCCTCGGCTTCCAGAGCGGCCTCGAGATCTACCTCGTCCCCCCCGTCGGCTCCTACCTCGACGTCGCCCGCTTCGCCTGGGCCGACGACATCCCCGTCGGTGCCATGGCCGTCGAGTTCGAGGTGAACCAGGAGCTGGACATGCTGCCGTACATGGACCTCGACTCGACCACGTCGTCGGTGCCCCAGCTGCGCACGTGTAATCGCGAGAACATCAGCTACGTGACCATCTCGACGGTCGAAGTACATTTGTAGTCGTCCGTGCCCGTGCCCGATTCCGGATCCTCGTTCCGACGGTCTCCGTCGGAACGTCTTCCGCGGGCGCTTTGCGC
>CAZLEO010000054.1:29461-33568 GCA_964558555.1 uncultured Rickettsiales bacterium
GGTTGTTGGTGTGGGGTGTGGCGGTCGGGCGCCCCCGCCGGGCCTCTTCCGGATCAGGTCATTCGCGGCTGTCGCCGATTCATGGGAAGAACTTACGCATTCCCTGCGTAGTTCCGTACGGAAGCACTCACCCAGCCAAATCGCTTCCGGCGACACGTACAGCGTTTTTTCCTTTGGCACTTGGCGATTCATCAGCCACCATGTTTAAAGCGCTGGGAGTTTTTGCCAATGTTGACGCTAACCGATTTCCTGAAGCTGATCGCGACAACCTTCATCCCCCTGCTCAACCCTTCTACCGAGACCTCCACCCACCTGGCCGACGCCTCCAACCACGTGCGCGCCGAGGTCCACGAGACCATGGACGACGGCCTGGAGGCCATGACCCGCCGACAGCAGGAGGTGGATCTCCACACCCAGGTCTCCGCCCTGCAGCTCGAGCGCGCACAGCTCGAACAGCAGCTCGAGCACCTGTGCGTCTGGGAGCACCATGAACTGGACGGCAAGGTCGTGACGACGGTGCTGCCGCTTCAGTGTTCGGAGACGATCCGCAGCCACAGCCGCCGCGTGGTGTCGACGGCGTACTACAGCCCCCTCGAGGGCCAGACCCGCTATGCGACGGGCAGCCTCGCCGGCGATCGACGCCTCAACGGCCAGGGCGTGAAGACCGCGGACGGTACGGCGCCCTACCGGGGCACCGTGGCAGCACCGCCCGAGTACACGTTCGGCACCTTGCTGTACGTGGAGGGGTTCGGCAAGGGCAAGGTGCACGACCGCGGTGGCGCGATCCAGCGCCACGGCCACCACGACCGCATCGACCTGTGGATGGGGTCGGGGGACGAAGGCCTGGCCGCCTCCCAGCGCTGGGGAGTGCGGGAGCACGAGGCCGCGGTGTTCGTCGAGGGCGCGCCCGAGGACATCGAGGTCGTCCTGGAGCGATTCGTCGGCTGACCCCTCGCCTTGACCCGCCTCACGCACGCATGTAGGTGTTCTTTGCGTTCTGAGAAGGCGAAGGAGCGGTCATGCGGACGTTTTCCAAGAAGAAGTATGCGTACACCGAGGGCGAGACGAGTCGCAAGTACCTGTCTGCCCTGGGGCCGCGGCTGCACAAGTACATGACGCCGCGCAAGATGCTCAACGCGGCGCGCGTGGAGATGGACACGCGCAGCCGGGCGACCCGCGTGTCGGGCCGGCCCTACGTGTTTCACGTGGAGCCCACCAACATCTGCACCGTGCGCTGCCCCTACTGCCGCACGGGCGCCGGCGACAACGAGCTCGAGCCCGGGGTCATGCCGTTCCCGCTGTTCAAGAAGATCTTCGACGAGCTGTGCGACGACCTGATCATGGTCCGCCTCGACGGGGCAGGTGAGCCGTTCATCAACCCCGACATCGCCGAGATGATCTCGTACTGCCACACCAACGGCGTGGCCACGACCATGTCCACCAACCTGCAGAACTGCGACGAGATCTCGCTGGAGCGGGTGGTGCGCGCGGGGCTGGACTACCTGATCTGCTCCATCGACGGCACGACCCAGGAGGTCTACGAGAAGTACCGCATCGACGGCAGCCTCGAGAAGTGCCTGACCAACCTACGGGCGCTGGCGGACGTGAAGGAGCGGCTGGGGTCGCGGCACCCCTACACGGACTGGCAGTTCCTGATCTTCGACCACAACGTGCACCAGCTCGACGAGGTCAAGGAGATGGTCGTGGGCAGCGGCGCCGACCGACTGAGCCTCAACGACGTGCGGCCCTCCACCTGGAAGAAGGAGCTGGCCGGCGATCCGCCCGCCACCTGCTACTGGTTCTACAAGGCCGTGAACGTGACCTACGACGGCGCCGTGCGCGCGTGCTGCTCCGACGGCATGGGCCACCACTTCGAGTTCGGCAGCCTCGTGGACCAGTCCTTCGACGCCGTATGGAACGGCGAGAAGCAGCAGCAGGCCCGCCGCATCTTCACGGACGCGCGCGAGGTGCCCGAGTGCATCCAGGGCGCCAAGTGCGTCGCGTCGTGCCCCATGGTCAACGACTCCCGCCGCCGCTGGGGCCTGCCCGAGATCGAGCTGGATCCCACCATCAAGCCGAAGTACACGATCGCCTGAGGACATCGGCCTGTGGCCGATGGTTGAAGGTTGAAGGTTGAAGGTTGAAGGGGCGGGGGGTGCGTCGTTCAGATGCAGGTGCCGGTGGGGATGTCGCATTCCATCCCCTCGGGGCAGTCGTCGGGGCCGGCGCAGGGGATGTGGCCCTCGACCTGAAGGTTGCCCTGGAGGTGGCTGTAGACCTCGAACTCGACGCAACCGGACTCCACCTCGACCTTGTCGACGGTGCGGCGGTAGATCTGGCCGGCGGGGAAGCCGGTGATGCCGAAGCCCATGAGCGCGTCGGTGAGCTCGCCGGGGATGCTGGCGGAGCCGCTGTCGGGCACGTCGCACACCAGCTCCACGGGGGAGTTGCCGTGCTGGTCGATGTTCAGGCGCAGGTGGATCTCGGCGTACTCCTGATCGGCCGGCGTCCAGGTGATGTCCAGGGCCTGCCCGTCGCGCACGACCCAGACCTTGTCGAGGGTGTCCACCGGTGAGACCCCCTGGCCGTACAGGGTGAAGCCGGCGTAGTCGCCGCCGCTGGCCTCGAGCCGGACCGCGGAGCCGGGCTCGAAGGCCGGGTGAGGCATGACCGTGTCGTAGTACTCGTTGGTGCCCGAGGGCTCCATCGAGACGTCCTTGGCCAGGCCGAACACATCGACGGTCCCCACGCCCATGTTGTTCGGGTACGGGATGCACTCGCCATTGTGGTCGCAGGTGAAGCCCGGGTCGCAGGGTGGATCACAGAAAGGATTGTTGCGACGGAGCAGGCGGCACGATCCGGACTCGCCCACGTTCTCGAGGATGGTGGTGGGCACCACCCCGTCGGCCACCACGCCGTAGACCATGGAGTAGTCGGTCTCGTGCTGGACCTCGAAGGAGCCGACCTTGACGGCGAGCTCGCACGCGCCGCGGGGTTCGGTCAGCTGGACGGTGTCGTCGTCGTCGTCGTCGCCGGTGATGTCGTCATCGTCGTCGTCGGCGACGCCGCTGTCGTCGTCGTCGTCGCTGCCGGAGCCGTTGCAGGCCACCAGGAGCAGGCAGAGCAGTGAGAGCAGCGAGAGCAGTCTCATGAAATCTCCACGTTCGCGGGATCAGGGGTACTGGCGGGGCTTGCCCGGCACCTCCAGCGGCACCTCGTAGAAGGTGTTGGAGGCGATGTCGAGCACGTACAGCACGTCCTCCTCCCAGCCACCCACGCCCGAACCCCACTGCATGTTGGGGATCCAGCTGGTGTCGGAGGAGAAGTTGGCGATGGGCGCCATGTTCTGGCCGTCGGGGGTGATGCGCCACACCAGCGCGGCGATGTACTCGCAGACGTAGATGTTGCCGCACGCGTCCACGGCCATGCCGTCGAGCATGCCGCCGCCCACGTTGGGCACGAGGATGTCGAGCTCGCCGGGGTTGCCGTCGGGATCCACGGGCAGCTTGTAGATCATGCCGCCGCCGAAGCTGCCGATGTAGAGGATCGAGTAGTCCGGGCTGAAGCTCAGGCCGTTGGGGTTGTTCAGCCCCTCGATGAGGATCGTGAACTCGCCCGTGTCCGGATCGACCCGCCGGACGCGCCCGCCGGTCTGCTCGGCCACGTAGACGTACCCGTCGTCGCCGATCTCGATGCCGTTGCCGTAGTTCATCCCGCCGAGCAGGGGCCACTTGTTGCCCTTCGTGTCCGCCCGGAACAGCGTGTTGGTGCTCGTGTCCGAGTACACGACGTCGCCGTTGTGCAGGGAGCGCAGGCCGGCGATGAAGCCGCCGGCGTTGGGCACGTAGATCTGGAACCCGCCGCCGTACTGGGACTTGAACAGGTTGCCGGCGTCCGCGCCGATCAGGTTGCCCTGGTCGTCGAAGGCGAGGTCCTCGCCGGCCTTGATGCCACCGCCGATGGTGTAGGGGAAGGGGCCGGGCGGGATGTTGTCGCAGTCGTAGGTGTCGTCGTCGTCGCCCACCGTGTCGTCGTCGTCGCCCACCGTGTCGTCGTCGTCGCCCACCGAGTCGTCGTCGTCACCCACCGTGTCGTCGTCGTCGCCCA
>CAZLEO010000054.1:33578-38749 GCA_964558555.1 uncultured Rickettsiales bacterium
GGGTGTCGTCGTGATCCCCACCGCCGGTGTCGTCGTCGTCGTCGGACGTGGCGTCGTCGTCGTCAGCGTCGTCGTCGTCGGCCGGCTCCTCGTCGCATCCACCCCCCATGTTCACGCCGCCGTTGGACTGGGGTTCGGAGCACATGATGAGGAACGGAGTGAGCAGGATCGGCAGGGCCCTGAGGAGGGTCGGGAGAAGCTTCATCGAACGCACCGCCTTTGTCACACAATCGTCACACGTGCGCCCAGTTTAGCCCACGCGCGAGGGGGGCATGTCAAGGGTTCGTCAGGACCCGCCGACCCGCTCCAGCTGGTCCAGGACCTCGTCCACGGACATCTGCGGAGGGCGCGGCAGCGCCTCGGCGGCGGGCCGGGCGGCGTCCCGGCCGCCGAGGCGCAACAGCGCGAGGGCGCGCAGGGTGAGCAGGTGGGGATCCTCGGGGTGGTCGCGCAGGCCGCGGCCCGCGTGGCCCAGGGCGCGCCAGGGGCGTCCATCGCGGTACTCGTAGGTGGCGCGGGCGAGCCAGATCTGCTCCGCGGGCGCGCCCAGATCGGCGGCGCGTCGGGCGATCACCTCTGCAGGCTCCGCCAGCCGGGCGCCGGCGAGGGCCACGGCGAGATCGGCCAGGCAGGCGGGATCGTCGTCGCAGCGGGCGTACTCCGCCAGGAAGGGATCGATGCGGTCCGGGGGCACGTTCAGCCGCAACAGCTCGGCGAACAGCAGCAGCTGCACCAGCCGCTGCGTCTGGGGTTCGCGGCCGTCGGCGAGCTCGAGGGCGAGGACGAGGTGCCGGGCCGCCGTGTCCATGTCGCCGGCCGCGCCCGCGGCGGCGGCGTAGTTCTGGTGGGCGGCCACCTCGCGCGGGTGGAGATCGAGGGAGTGACGCCACAGCAGCGTGCTGTTCCCCCACACCGCGATCTGCAGGTGGGTGATGAGCACCAGGGGGACCGCCATCGCAGTGGTGGCGGTCATGGCGGGGAATCCCCTCCCCTGCCCGCCGGTGAGGCGGTGGGACCACCACGCGGCGCCGGCCGACAGCGCCAGCGACGGCAGCAGGGTGTAGCGGTCGGCCACGGCGAACGACAGCGGCAGCAGACCGCACACGGGGACCAGCGGGAGGGCATAGGTGCTCAACAGCAACATCGGGCCGCGACGACCGCGGAGGAGCGCAACGACGGCACCCGCGAACACGGCCGCGATGAGCGCGACGGCGAGCCAGCCGGCCGGCCCCGGCGTCGGGGCCGACGGCAGGGCGGCCAGGTCCGCGGGCCAGCTCTGCAGTCCCAGGTAGCGCAGCTGGATGGCCGCGAGCACGGGCAACGATCCCGGCAGGTCACCGCCGGGGCGGACGTTGAGGTCCGCCACCGGCTGGTAGGCCCACCAGGTCACGACGGCGCCCGCCACCCCCAGCAGGACGAACGGCACCGCCGCGACCAGGGCTGGTCTCCAGGCGTGTCGGCGCCACAGCACGTCCACCAGCAGCGGCAGGGGTGCCAGGGCGAACACGGTGGTCTTGCACAGCAGCGCCGCGGCGAACGCCGCCGACGCGGTCCATCGCAGGCGCGACGAGCCCAGGTGCAGCCACAGGGCCAGCAGGGCCAGGTCCAGGCTCAGCACGTCTCGCAGCGCCGAGGCCCAGGCCACGGTCTCCACCCGCAGGGGATGCAGCGCGAAGACCGCGACCCCGAGCCAGCGCCAGGGGCCGCCGATCCCCATCCGCGCGAGGCAGATGTGCCACAGGACCGCGGCCAGGCCGAAGCCCAGGACGCTGGCCAGATGGAACGGCAGGGGTTCGCCGCCGAGGCTCCACAGCAGCCGCAGCGCCGTCGCGTACAGGGGGTAGTAGGTGTGGAGCACGAACCCGGTCCAGGCCTCGGCCAGGGGGGCGTCGCCATTGACCACGGGGTTGGTGACGATCCAGTCGAGATCGTCCCAGTTGAGGAACTCGCCGGTCAGGGAGGGGAAGTAGACCGCGGCGATGATGGGGAGCCAGAGCCAGGGGAGAAGGGCTCGCCAGGATCTCGGAGTTCGGATCTCGGATTTCACGGGATGGGATCAGCTCCCCACGCGGCGCAGGACGGCGAGCAGGATCAACAGCGCGAGGGCGGCGATGCCCCCGCCACGGGGTTGACCGGAGCAGCCGCATGCCGACGTGTCGTCGTCGTCGTCGCCGGCGGGGGTGTCGTCGTCCGCGGGGGTGTCGTCGTCGCCCGTGGTGTCGTCATCGTCGTCGCCGGGGGGCTGGACGTCACCGGAGATCTGCACGGTGAGCGGGGAGCCGACCGCGGAGAACTCGTAGGTGTACGCGCGCGCCGTGACGACCACCTGCTGGTCCTCCAGCGGCCCCTCGGAGCTGGCGTCGAAGGTCACCTCGAAGCACTCGCTCTCGCCGCCGGCCGGGATGGGTCCGAAGGTGCCCCCGGCGACCTGGAGCCGCGGATCGTCGATCCCCGACGCGTCCACCTCGCCCACGATCATGTGCGCATACGAGTCCGCCGCGTTGACCACGGTGATACACGCCTGTCCGGGTTCGGTCCCCACCTCGGCGACGCCGAAGTCGAGGTCCCACGCGGTGGGTTGGGCCTCCTCGACCGGCGAGGTGCCGTTGAGCAGCTGCTCCTCGGGGACCACGCCGCGGCTGATGCGCAGCTCGTCGATGTACCCGTCGAGGGTCGTGGGCGCCCCCTGGGCGGCGCGGTGGGCGCCGAGGAGCACCGGGGCCTGGTTGTGGAAGTGGGCCGGGTCCACCGGGCGCGGGTCCTCGTACTCGATCACGTCCACCTGGTCGTCCACGTGGAAGCGGGCCTGGTCGGCTTCGGGGTCGAAGGCCACGGCCACGTAGTGCCACTGGTCGTCGGTGATCTCGAGGTGGCTGATGAGGAAGAACATCACGTCGGTGGTGGCGTCGGGGTTGCCGAAGGCCAGGGCCAGCTCGTGTCCGGTGACGTCCTCGGTCTTGCCGAAGCGGTTCTGGGCCAGGCCGGTGGCGCCCGCCTGCACCAGGAAGCCGTACGCGGTGAACCCGTCCCCCTCCCCCTCGGTCTTCTTGAGCACCAGGTACTTGCGATCGTCGGCGCCCAGGCCGTCGGCCAGGGTCTCCAGGCGCACCCAGGCCTCGATGGTGAAGGCGCTGTGGCCGAAGTCGAGGGTGGGGTGGTGGGGCACCTCCAGGTACTCGCGATCCTCGCCATGGAGGTGTACGCACAGGTCGTTGGACGCGCCCGTGCCAGGGACCTCGGAGCCGAACGTCTCGGCGCTGTATACGGGCGACCCCAGCGCATCGGCGGGATTGTCCACGTCATCGCTGTCATCCACCGCGACGACGACCTGCTCGCCCTCCAGTGCGCCGTCGTCGTCGAAGCGCAGGTACACGGCGGTCAGGGACGGCGGACCGTCGGCGGGGAGCGGGCCGTCGATCACCGCGCCGCCGTCCAGGTGGACGACGGGCCGGGCCGCTGGCGGCGGTCCGGTGTCCTCGGCGGTGATGAGGTCGAGCATGTCGGCGACCACGTCGGGGTGATCCGCCGAGACGTCGGTGGTCTCGCCCAGGTCAGACGCCAGGTCGAACAGCTCTTGCCGGCCGTCCTCCAGCACCACCAGCTTCCAGTCGCCCCACCGCAGCGCCGTGTCGGCTGGCGGCTCGTCCGGACCGCGCTGGGTGCCGTGCTGGCTGAAGAAGATGAACTCGTGCTCCTCCTGCACGCCGTCGCCGGTGAAGGTGGGCGCCAGGGAGATGCCGTCCAGGCCCACGGGCACACCTGCGCCGGCGAGTTCGGCCGCGGTGGGCATGAAGTCGTAGGTCCCGACGAGGAGATCGCTCACCTGTGCGGGATCGATGCTGCCGGTCCAGCGCGCCACGAACGGCACCCGGACGCCCCCCTCGTACAGGTCGGCCTTGCTGCCGCGCAGCGGACCGGCGCCGCCGAAGTAGTCGTAGGTGTGCTGCTGGCCCCCCGTCTCCCCCTGGGCCGGGCCGTTGTCGCTGGCGAACAACACCAGCGTGCGATCGCCGATCCCCAGGGAGTCCAGCAGATCCACGATCTCGCCCACGTCGGTGTCCATCCGCGTGACCATGGCCGCGTAGGTGCGCTCGATGTCGGGCCAGGGTTCGGACTCGTACGGGGCCTGGTCCGGCACCACGTACTCCCGGTGGGGGATGGTGTAGTTGAGCTGCAGGTAGAACGGTTCGTCGTCGTCGGCGTGCTCGGCGACGAAGGCGAGGGCCTCGTCGGTGAACAGGTCGTGGCTGTACAGGCCATCGGCGCCGCCGGCGTTCTCCGGGATGGCCTCCTCGACGCCGTCTCGCCAGAGGATCTCGGGGTAGAAGTGGTGGGCCTCGGCGTGGCCCAGGTAGACCAGCGAGTGGTCGAACCCCTTGGTGTTGGGCAGGCTGTGCAGGTTGACCGGCCCCGCGCCCATGTCCGGGGCGAACAGGCCGCCCAGGCCCCACTTGCCCAGCAGCGCCGTGGTGTAGCCGGCCCCCTGGAGCACCTCGGCCACGGTGGCGTCCTCGATGCGCAGGGGGATGTTGGGGCCGTAGTTGCGGTGGGCATTGCAGTGGCCCATGTGGAACCCGGTCATCAGCCCGCAGCGCGACGGCGCGCACAGGGGCGCCATGGCGTAGCCGTCGGTGAACCGGATGCCCTCGTCGGCGAGCTGATCGATGCGGGGCGTGAGGATGTCGGGCTCCCCATACGCGCCCACCTCGCCGTACCCGAGGTCGTCCACGAACACGAACAAGATGTTGGGACGCGGGGCGTCGTCTGCGCGGGCGGCGCAGGGTGCGGCGATCGCAGCGGTGACCAGGAGAATCAACGGCCATCGGGTGCTGGACATGGGCTCCCCTCTCGCGCGAAGTCTACCACCGCGGGCGCAGGTCCGAGGGTGTATCCTGTGCGCGGAGGGAACCATGGCCATGCGCACCCTGATCCCGCTGATCGTCCTGTTTCTGCTCGGCTGCGGCGACGACGGTAGCTGGTTCGCTGACGACGACGACTCCGGCGGGGACGACGACGCGGTGGGCGACGACGACAGCGCCACCGGCGACGACGACGACGCCACGCCGCCCGGCGACGACGACGACATCACCGGGCCCGGCGACGACGACGACACCACCGGCGACGACGACGACACCACCGGCGACGACGACGACACCACCGGCGACGACGAC
>CAZLEO010000055.1:0-38611 GCA_964558555.1 uncultured Rickettsiales bacterium
GTGCATCTACCTCTATTACATCTCCGACGGGCTTATGGACGAGGGCTTCGACGCCGACGGCGACGGCTGGTCGCCCTGCGCGGGGGACTGCGACGACGACGACGCCACCGTGTACCCCGGCGCCGCCGAGCTCGCCGACGGCATCGACAACGACTGCGACGGGGACGTGGACGAGGCCAACTACTGCAACCCCTGGGAGCCGGTCGAGGCCATCGGCGCCGTCAAGACCTTCGACGTCACCTACCCCATGTTCGGCACCGGCACCGAAACCGTGACCATCGAGGAGCAGACCACCCTCGACGGCCAGGACGCCTACCGCGTCCACGGCGCCACCGACTTCGGCGTCGACTTCGACTACTACGTCTGGTGTGATCCCGCCGACGGCGCCGTCTACAAGTACGGCCTCGACGGCACCTTCTCCGGCATGGCCATCACCGAGCGAGAGGCCCCCGGTCGCACCGTGGTCCGCACCGCCTCCGAGGTGGGCATCGTCACCAGCTGGACCGACACCCCGATCATCACCTACGAGCTGTACGTCTCCCAGGACTTCGACACCCAGGTCGACTACACCGAGATGGGCATGGAGACGATCACCGTCGCCGGCACCACCTACGACGCGCTCCACATCCACGTCGAGTACCACATGACCGACATCGGCTACGGCTACGTCGGCGACGTCACCGGCTCCCAGGACTACTGGCTCGTCGAGGACATCGGCATCGTGCGGTACTGGTACACCTGGGACAACGACTTCGTCACCAACGGTGAAGAGACGTTGTTCACCAAGGAGATGACGTCGGTGACGATGCCGTGATGGGGGGAGGTCGACGGTCGACGGTTGACGGTTGACGGTCGACCGTCTGGGTCGACGGCGGATGGGTCGACGGTTCGGCTAGTCCACCATCAACTTCGTCAGGTCCTTGGTCAGGTTCTTCTGGTGGCTCTCCAGCGTGCCGCCGCCGATCTCGAGCAGCTTCGCATCCCGCCACAGCCGCTCCACAGGCCACTCCTTGGTGTAGCCGGCGCCGCCGAGCACCTGCATGGCGTTGTCGGCGACGCGCTTGCCCACGGGCGCGGCGAACAGCTTGGCGGCGTCGGAGCCGATCCGGTTGCGGCTGCCCGGACTGACGGAGTGGGCGACGTGGTAGATGAGGCACCGGGCCGCCTCGGTCTCGGCGTAGGAATCGGCGATGTACTTCTGGATCTGGCCGAAGTCGTTGATGGAGCGGCCGAACGCGGTGCGGTCGGCGGCGTACTGCAACATGATCTCGAGGCAGCGGTCGGCGATGCCGAGGCTCTGGGCGCTGAGACCCAGGCGCTCGATCTCGAGGTTGCGCATCATGTGGGTGATGCCGCCGCCCTCCTCGCCCAGCAAGTTGCCGGCCGGGACGCGGCAGTCCTCGAAGACGAGGTCGGACATGGACGAGCCGCGCATGCCGCACTTGGGGGTCTTGGCCTCGTTGTCGAAGCCGGGGCAGTCGCGGTCGACCACGAAGCTGGTGATGCGGCCGTCCACCTTGGCGTAGACCAGGAAGCAGTAGCCCTCGGGGCCGTTGGTGATGAAGGTCTTGCGGCCGTTGAGCACGTACTCGTCACCGTCGCGCACCGCGGTGGTGCGCATGCCGAGCACGTCGGTACCGGCCTCGGGCTCGGTCATGCCCATGCCCGCGATCCACTCGCCGGAGATGACCTTGGGCAGGTAGCGGGCGCGCTGCTCGGCGTTGGAGCAGGTGTAGAAGTTGTTGACGAACAGCAGGGTGTGGGCCAGGTACGCCAGCGCGAAGCCGGGATCGGACTTGCTGAACTCGTGCATGACGATGGTCGCGGCCATGGCGTCCATGCCGGCGCCGCCGTCCTCGGCGGGGACGGTGATGCCGAGCAGGCCCAGATCGCCCAGCGAGCGCAGGAGGTCCAGGTTGACGTGGGCGACCTCGTCGTGCTCCGCAGCCTGGGGCTCGATCTGCTCGCGCGTGAAGCGCACGACCATGTCGCGGATCATCTTGTGCTCTTCGGTGGGGTTGAACAGGGCTGCGGGGTCGTAGGTCATGGTGATCTCCTGGTCCGACGGTGGACGCTAGTTCTATACCTGCACACGCGCGTATGCCAAGGGTTGGCCAATCTTCCCCTTGAAGGGAGCCGCCGCCCTCGATACGGTGTGCTCCCATCGCCGTGGAGGCTGTTCGTGGCCAAGAAGAGCACCGTAACCCCCATGATTCGCCAGTACATGGCGGCCAAGGAGGAGCACGAGGACGCGATCCTGTTGTTCCGCATGGGGGACTTCTACGAGCTGTTCTTCGACGACGCCGTGACCGCGGCGCGGGAGCTCGATCTCACGCTGACGTCCCGGGACAAGGACAAGGCCAACGGCATCCCCATGGCCGGCGTGCCCCACCACGCCGTGCGCAACTACATCCGACGCCTCATCGCCTCGGGCTACAAGGTCGCCGTGTGCGACCAGGTGGAGGATCCGCGCAAGGCCAAGGGGATCGTCAAGCGCGAGATCACGGAGGTGATCACGCCGGGGCTGATCACCGACCCGGAGAGCCTCAGCCGCGAGGAGGGCAACTACCTGCTGGCCCTGTGCCGCGACGGCGACGCGGTGGGCCTGGCCTACATCGACATCTCCACCGGCGAGTTCCGCACCACCGACGTGCGCAACGCCGAGACCCTGGTCGCCGAGCTCGACCGCCTCGACCCCCGCGAGGTGTTGCTCCCCGACTCGGCCCGCGACGACGCTGAACTCACCGAGCCGTGGAAGCACCGCCCCGTGCTGGTCAACCACCTGCCGGATCCCCTCTTCGACCGCGAGTCCGGGGAAGGGGAGATCGCCCGCACGCTGGGCGTGCACGACCTGGGCTCCTACGGCGTGGAGGACCTCGGCCCCGGGATCAGCGCCTGCGGCGCGCTGCTGGAGTACATGCGGTCCAACCGCGTGGACAGCACGGCCCACGTGACGCGGCTCGTGCCCTACGACCTCAGCACGGCCCTGGTGATCGATCCGCGGACCCGCCGCAACCTGGAGCTGTTCAAGGCGGGCATGGACGGCCGCCGCAAGGGCTCGCTGCTGCACCTGCTCGACCGCACGGTCACCGCCATGGGTGCCCGGCTGATGCGCCACTGGATCGGATCGCCGCTGGTGGACGAGGCGCGCATCGATCAGCGCCTCGACGCCGTGGAGGTGCTGTACCGCGAGGCCGACCTGCGCGAGCAACTGCGCGAGCAGCTGGACCGGGTCCAGGACATCGAGCGGCTCAACGGCAAGCTCGCCGCCGGGACCGCCTCGGCGCGGGACCTCGTGGCCCTGGCCGAGTCGCTGGAGCAGATCCCCGGCATCAACCACCTGCTGGATCGCCCCGACACCGCGGACATGCCCGCATTCGCCCCCATCGATCCGGTGCGCAACGTGCGTGATCGCATCCGGCTGACCCTGGTGGACTCGCCACCGGCGCGCTTCCTCGACGGCGGCACCATCCGCCCGGGCTTCGACGCCGACCTCGACGAGACCGTACAGCTGGCCACCCGCGGCAAGGACACCATCGCGGCCATGGAGGCCACCGAGCGGGAGGCCACCGGCATCTCCAGCCTGAAGATCCGCTACAACAAGGTCTTCGGCTACTTCATCGAGGTCACCAAGTCCAACCTCGCCATGGTGCCCGACACCTACATCCGCAAGCAGACCCTGGCCAACGCCGAGCGCTTCTACACCCCCGAGCTCAAGGAGTTCGAGGTCAAGGTGCTGGGCGCCGAGGAACGCCGCCTGACCCTGGAGACCGAGCTGTTCCGGCTGCTGCGCGAGGAGATCGCCGGACACGGGGCCGAGCTCATCGAGGTGGCCACGCGGCTGGCCCGGCTCGACGTGCTGGGCGCGCTGGCCGAGGTGGCCGAGCGCAACCGCTACACCCGGCCCACGGTGGACGAGAGCGAGACCACCGAGATCACGGCGAGCCGCCACCCCGTCATCGAGCAGATGAACCTCGACGAGCGGTTCGTGCCCAACGACATCGCCCTGGACACCCACGCCAACCAGCTGGTCATCCTCACGGGCCCCAACATGGCCGGCAAGTCCACCATCATGCGCCAGGTCGCCCTGGCGACGCTCATGGCGCAGATGGGCAGCTTCGTGGCCGCCGACGAGGCCCACATCGGCATCTGCGATCGCATCTTCACCCGCGTCGGGGCCAGCGACGACATCGCCCGCGGCCAGTCCACGTTCATGGTGGAGATGACCGAGGCCGCCGCCATCTTGCGCCACTCGTCGCGCCGCTCGCTGGTGTTGCTCGACGAGATCGGCCGCGGCACATCGACCTTCGACGGCCTGGCCATCGCCTGGGCCGTGGCCGAGTTCATCCACGACCACGTGGGCTGCCGCACCCTGTTCGCCACCCACTACCACGAGCTGGTGGGCCTCTCGCAGACCTGCAAGCGGGTGGTCAACCTCAACGTGGCCGTGGCCGAGTGGGGGGACGAGGTGGTGTTCCTGCGCGCCCTGCGCGAGGGCGGCTCGTCTCGCAGCTACGGCATCGCCGTGGCCCGCCTCGCCGGCCTGCCCGACGACGTGCTGGGCCGCGCCCGGGAGATCCTGGCCAACCTCGAGAACAACGCCATCGACGAGGTGGGCGGACCCAAGCTGGCCCGCCGCGCCGGCGCCAGTGCCTCGCCCTCGGCCCAGCTGGACCTCTTCGGCGACCGCGAGGGGGCGCTGACGCGCGAGCTGCGGCTGCTCGACGTGGCGGCCATCACCCCCCTGGAGGCGCTCAACGCCCTGGATCGCCTCCGCAAGCTCGCCGGGATCGAGGACGAATGACCCGCACGGCGCCCCTGCTGGTCGTCCTGGCCGCCTGGGCGCTCGTCGGGTGCTCCCGGAGCGGACCGGCCCCGACGCCCCCTGCCGAGGCCGCCCCGACCGCCGGCGACGAGGCCGTGACCCGGCCGCGCCCGCTGGTGTTCGTCGACGCCGGGCACGGCGGCGAGGACCACGGCGGCATCGGGGTGTCCGGCGTGATGGAGAAGGATCTGGTGCTGTCCGTGGCCGGCCACCTGCGCGACGCCCTGGCGGCCACCGAGCTCGTGGACGTGCAGATGAGCCGCGAGGCCGACGCCGACCTCGCCCTGGTGCACCGTCCGCGCGCGGCCAACGCCGCCCAGGCGGACCTGTTCATCAGCATCCACATGAACTGGAGCTCCACGGCCCGGGCGTCGGGCATCGAGACCTATTACCTGGACACGGCCACCGACGAGGCGGCCGAGCGGCTGGCGCGGCGCGAGAACCTCAACGCCGAGGACATGCCCACTGACCTCGAGGCCATCGTCGCCGACCTCCGCCTGGCCGGCAACGTGGACCAGAGCCGCGCCCTGTCCC
Source organism: uncultured Rickettsiales bacterium (assembly GCA_964558555.1). Taxonomy (GTDB): domain Bacteria; phylum Myxococcota_A; class UBA796; order UBA9615; family CAYRNR01; genus CAYRNR01. Next base: position 5,360 of record CAZLEO010000055.1, read on the forward strand.
GGCGGGTGCACGCGGAGCTCCTCGACGGCCTGGGCGAGTTCTACGGCGACGACGAGGGCATGGACCGGGGCGTGCGCACCGCCCTGTTCGCCGTGCTGGTGCGGGCGCAGATGCCCGCCGTGCTGGTGGAGCTGTGCTTCCTGAGCAACCCCGAGGAGGAGCAGCGGGCCCGCACGCGGGCCTTCCAGGAGGAGGCGGCCGCCGCCATGGCCGACGGCATCATCGGCTTCCTGCGCGACCAGGGCACGCTGCCGCCGCCCGATCCCCTCGACAGCGGGGAACGGGTCCGGTGAGCCTCGACGACCTCGTCTCGGTCTACCTGGACTACCTGCGCGTGGAGCGCGGCCTCAGCGACAACAGCCGCGCCGCGTACGGGCGCGACCTGTCCAAGCTCGCCGGATACCTCACCGCGGCGGGGGTGGAGCGCATCGAGGACGTCACCCGCGACAACCTGATGTCGTTCCTGGTCCACCTGGGGGACACCGGCCTGGCCACGCGGTCCGTGGCGCGCCACGTCAGCGCGGTCCGCGGCTTCTTCGGCTTCCTGCTCGAGGACGAGCTCCTCGAGCTGGATCCCTCGGAGACCCTGCGCGCCCCGAACTGGGGCACCAAGTTGCCGGTCATCCTGAGCCTCGACGAGGTCGAGGCCCTGCTGGAGGCCCCCGATCCGGAACAGCCCCGCGGCCTGCGCGACCGGGCCATGCTCGAGGTGCTCTACGCCACCGGCGTCCGCGTCAGCGAGTTGTGCGGGCTCCAGCTGGGGGACCTGCGCGAGGACGCCCAGTTCCTGCTGGTGGAGGGCAAGGGCAGCAAGGAGCGACTCGTCCCCCTGGGGTCCAAGGCGATGGAGGCCCTCGGCCGCTACCTGCGCGAGGCCCGCCCCGTGCTCCCCGGCGCCGCCGGCCGCGCCCTCTTCCCCGGCCCCAGCGGGCGGCCCCTGCGGCGCCAGACCCTGTGGAAGATCATCCGCGGCCACGCCCGGACCGCCGGCATCACCAAGCCGCTGAGCCCCCACAAGCTCCGCCACAGCTTCGCCACGCACCTGCTGGAGCGGGGCGCCGACCTGCGCGCGGTCCAGGCGCTGCTGGGCCACGCGGACATCTCCACCACGCAGATCTACACCCACGTCACCCGCGAGCGGCTGCTGGACATCCACCGCAAGGCCCACCCCCGCGGCGAAGAAGTCTGATCTCCCCCTTGACGCTGGCGATGAAATTCCAATGGTGGTAGTCCGCGTATAGAAGATCGCGCGAGAAGGAAGATCATGGGCGACTGGCTCTCACCGGAAAACATCACGAACCTGCTGCTGACGTTCCCCGTGTTCCTGTTCTCGCTGGTGTTCCACGAGTACGCCCACGCGTGGATGGGGCTGCGCCGGGGTGACGATCTGGCCAAGCACATGGGGCGGCTGACCCTCAACCCGATACCCCACATCGATCCCATCGGTACCCTGCTGCTGCCCGTGTTCCTGATGCTGTCGGGCTCCGGGTTCATGTTCGGCTGGGCCAAGCCCGTGCCGGTCAACCCGCGCGTGTCGAGCAAGGACATGATGCTCATCGCCCTGGCCGGGCCCGTGAGCAACATCCTGCTGATCCCCGTGTTCTTCGCCATCGCGTTCGGGCTGGGCCACACCTTCGGCCCCGACATGAGCCCCACCGTGTACGCCCTGTACCGCATGGCCGGCGCCGGCATCATGTGGAACGTGGTGCTCGCCGCGTTCAACCTGCTGCCCGTTCCCCCCCTGGACGGCTCCAAGATCCTGTACCACTTCCTGCCGTTCAACCTGCGCCAGAAGCTGATGGCTCTGGGTCGCTACAGCATCATCCTGTTCGCCCTGATCCTCTTCACGCCGGTCAAGTACGTCATCTTCGTGCCCATCGCCATCGTGCTGATGATCATCAACGTGATGCTGCCCGTGGACATCTTTTGACCCCTGAAGGGGATCACGAGGGGGAGTACCGCGTCCGCCTCGAGTTCTTCGACGGGCCGCTGGACCTGTTGCTGCACCTGTGCCGCCGCCAGGAGGTGGACGTGCGCGACATCCCCATCGCCACGGTCACCGAGCAGTACCTGGAGTACATGGGCCTGCTCGAGCAGCTGAACCTCGAGGTGGCGGGCTCCTATCTGGCCATGGCGGCCATGCTCTGCCACATCAAGAGCCAGGTGCTGCTGCCCCGCGTACAGCTCGACGGCGACGACGACGATGGCCCGGACCCGCGGTTCGACCTCATCCAGCAGCTGCTGGAGTACGAGCGCTACCGCGAGGCCGCGGACACGCTGGTCACCGGCACCATCCTCGACCGCGACACCTTCGACGCCCAGCCCCAGGTGGACAAGGACGAGGCCAGCGAGCGGCCCGTCGAGGGCAACCTCTTCATGTTGCTCGACGCCCTGCGCGACCTGCTGGGCCGCCGCGGCGCGCCGCCGCTGGAGCACCGCGTCTCGGTCACCCGGTTCACCATCGGCGGCCGCATGCGCGAGGTGGTCCGCCGGCTACGCCGCCGCCCCAAGACCACGTTCGGCGATCTGTTCAGCGACGAGGTGGACCGCGAGGAGATCCTCGTGACCTTCCTGGCCTTGCTGGAGATGGTCAAGTTGCGGTACGTGTCGATCCAGCAGGGCGGCCACCTCGAGCCCATCCGTCTGAACCTCAACTACGTGGGGTCGCCCGAGGATCTACCCGTGCCCGGCGAGGTGACCGAGACATGAGCGCCGACGAGGACCGACACGGCGAGGAGCTGCCGGCCGAGGAGCCGCAGGCGGAGGACACGCCGACCGAGGAGCCCCCGAAGGGCTCGCCCTGGCGCGCCAGCGTGCTCGAGACGGGCGACGCCGACGCCGATCTGGTGCCGGACGTCCCCGAGGGGCGGCTGCGATCGGTGGTGGAGAGCCTGCTGCTCGCCGCGGACCGCCCCCTGACCGCCCCCCAGATCGCCGCGCTGCTGGACGTGCCCGCCGACGACGTGCGCCGCGCCGTGGGCGAGTGGCAGCGAGAGCTCGACGGCCAGGCCGCGGGCATCCAGGTGGCCGAGGTGGCCGAGGGCTACCGCCTGCGCACCGCCGAGGCCAACGCGCCGTGGGTCCGCGCCCTCACCGGCAAGCGCCCTGTGCGCCTCAGCCGCGCCGCCCTGGAGTCCATCGCCATCGTGGCGTACAAGCAGCCCTGCACGCGCGCCGAGGTGGCCGACGTCCGCGGCGTGGACTCCTCGGTGGTCCTGCGCAGCCTGCTGGAGAAGGACCTGCTGCGCATCGTCGGCCGCAAGGACGAGCCCGGCAGGCCCATGCTGTACGGCACGACGCGGCGCTTCCAGGAGGTCTTCGGCCTGCACAAGCTGTCCGATCTGCCCTCCCTGCGCGAGTTCGCCGACCTCGCCGGGGGGGAGCAGGAAGGCCTCTTCGACGACCGCACCCTCGAGGACGACGCCCCCCCCGAGAACGACCCCCCGGAGCAGCCGGGAGAAACCCCGGACACGGAGACATCATGAGGGTCACCAAGCTGATCGCAGAGCGCGGCGTCGCATCTCGCCGCGAGGCCGAGCGCCTCATCGCCGAGGGCGCCGTGGTCGTCAACGGCCAGGTCATCGACGAGCCCGGCACGGTGGTCGACCCCGACCGCGACCACGTCAAGGTCCGCGGCAAGCGCTTGCCCGCCAAGCCCAGCCGTATCGTGCTGGCCATGCACAAGCCCGCGGGCTACCTCACCACCACCCGCGATCCCGAAGAGCGCCCCATCGTCACGGACCTCCTCGAGGGCACCCGCTACCACGGCAAGGTGGATCCCGTCGGGCGCCTCGACTTCGGCACCGAGGGGCTGCTGCTGCTGACCAACGATGGCGATCTGGCCCACAAGCTGACCCACCCCAGCTTCAAGGTCCCCAAGACCTACCAGGTCAAGATCACCGGCGTGCTCGACGCCAAGAAGCTCAACCTGCTGCGCCGCGGCGTCCCCCTGGAGCGCGGCCGCAGCGGCCCTGCCGTCGTCACCGTCACCGAGGCCCGCCAGCGCAACAGCTGGCTGCGCATCACCCTGTGCGAGGGCCGCAACCGCATCGTCCGGCGCATGATCGAGTTCGTCGGCCACCGCGTGCTGAGGCTCAAGCGCCTCCAGGTCGGCCCCCTGGAACTCGGCGATCTCGTCCGCGGCCGCTCCCGGCTGCTCGACGGCACCGAGATCAACCGGCTGATCGCCAGCGCGGAAGGGGAGGGGGCCGAGACCTTCCAGCGCCTGCTCGACCGTCAGGCGGCGAAGCCTGCGAGGCCCTCCGGCCCGAAAAAGCCCGGGAAGGGCCGCAAGTCGGGCAAGCCCGGCACCTCCAACAAGCCCCTCTCCCGCAAGGGCCCCCGCCGCAAGTCCAGCCGTGGAAAACGCCGCCGCTAACCCCTGCGTGACTCGACCCCCTCGTTTGTGTACGATCACCGTTCCACCGGCCCCAGGGGGGCCGTGATGAGGACCCCTCTTTTCTGGAAGGACGTTGCGATGAAGTGTCCGAGCTGTGGCGCCGAGGCGCGTGACGGAAGTCGTTTCTGCATGTCGTGCGGAGTGGATCTCTCCGCCGGTCAATCCGGGGGATTCGATCCCAGCGAGGCCGAGACCGTCATCGCACCGGTCCTCAAGCCCGACGCGGACAAGCCCCGCGCCGCGAGCCTCGGTCCGTCCGGCGATCTCCCCGGCATGTCCGACTCGCCGCCGACGCCGCCTCCGGCTCCGGCCGCCGCGCCGCCGACGCCGCCTCCGGCTCCGGCCGCCGCGCCGCCCACCGATGTGTCGGACCAGCCACCCCCGGCCCCGGCTGTCGAGCCGACGCCGGAGCCCACGCCGGAGCCCACGCCGGAGCCCTCGCCGGTGGCCGAGCCCACCCCCGAGCCGTCTCCGGATCCCGGCCACGACACCTTCGCCTTCCCCGCCGGGGGTGAGGGCGACTACGCCGACCCCGACGACGACTTCGACGAGGAGCCCAAGAAGGGCAAGGGCAAGCTCATCGCCTTCGGCTGTATCGGCTGCCTCTTGATCGCTTGCTGCCTGGGCCTCCTCGGCTATGTCACGCCCGCGTTCATCCTGCCCCTGCTGGCCGCCAACTCCGGTGCCACCGGCGACTCCTGGGCCGAGGACATCGAGAACGTGGACATCTCCGCCTGGGAGTCCACCTCCTGGGGCCACATCCGCATCCAGACCGACTCCGCCAACGTGTACGCCTCCAACGACACCGCGGCCAGCGTCGCCGAGACCAAGGCCAAGGGCGACACGCTGGAGTACTTCGGCTTCGACGAGACCATGACCTTCTTCAAGGTCAAGACCACCGGAGGCTCCGAGGGCTACGTTCCGGTCAACGACGCCGAGATCCCGATCGAACCCATCTCCGCCGGTTGACAACCCCAAAATCCCTCTGTATAAACCTCTCCTCCTGACGCGGGGTGGAGCAGTCAGGTAGCTCGTCGGGCTCATAACCCGAAGGTCGTAGGTTCGAATCCTGCCCCCGCTACCAAGACGCAAATCGGGACCGGAAACGGTCCCGATTTTGCGTTTGGGATATCCCCAAAAACCCAAAACCACCCGCCAAAAAATGTCATTTCGAAACGTTGACATTTTCACATCGACCCACTAGTTTCATCATGTAATCCAACCCGGGAGGGGGAGGTTTTCATGTCGTCCATTCTTGTCATCGAAGACCAGGACGATCTGCGCATCCACCTTGTGGACCTGTTCCGCGGCTGCGGCTACGACGTGGACGGAGCGGCGGACGGGCAGGTCGCGGTGGAGCTGCTGGACGAACAGGTCTACGACCTGGTGCTGACGGACCTGCGGCTGGGGCACCAGGTGGATGGGCTGGACCTGCTGGACTACGTCAAGGAGCGTCACCCGGACACCGAGGTGATCATCATGACCGCCTACGGCTCGGTGGAGGGCGGGGTCGTGGCGATCCAGCGGGGGGCGTACGACTACCTGACCAAGCCCTTCCGGGAGCCGGAGGTGCTGCAGCTGGTGCGTCGGGCCCTGGAGCGGGGGGCGAGCCGGGCTGCGGTGAGGGACACGCCGCAGCCGGACGAGGAGAAGAAGCGAGAGGTGGAGGTCATCGGCCGGTCCACGGCGATGATCGGGGTGATGAAGCTGGTGGCGCAGGTGGCGCACCTGGACTCGACCATCCTGCTGACGGGGGAGAGCGGGACCGGTAAGGACCTCATCGCGCGCACGATCCACGATCTGTCGACGCGCATACCCAAACCCTTCGTGGCGGTGAACTGTGGCGCGATCCCGGAGAACCTGCAGGAGAGCGTGCTGTTCGGGCACCTCAAGGGCTCGTTCACCGGAGCGGTGGCGTCCACGGAGGGGCTGTTCCAGGAGGCCAACCTGGGCACCCTGTTCCTCGACGAGATCGGCGAGACGGCGCTGATGACGCAGGTCAAGCTGCTGCGCTTCCTGCAAAGCGGTGAGGTGCTGCGGGTGGGGGAGAACCGGCCGCGCATCGTGGACGTGCGGCTGGTCGCGGCGACGAACCAGGACCTGCGCCAGGCGATACTGGACCGTCGGTTCCGCGAGGACCTGTTCTATCGGCTGAACATCATCAGCATCGAGCTGCCACCGCTGCGCGCGCGCATCGGGGACGTGGAGCTGCTGGCGCACCACTTCATCCGGCGGTACGCGCGCAAGCTGCAGCTGGACGTGCGGGACATCTCACCGGAGGCGCTGACCGTGCTCGAGCGGTACAGCTGGCCCGGCAACGTCCGCGAGCTCGAGAACGCCATGGAGCGATCGGTGGCGCTGGCGCGAGGTCCCATCATCACGCCCGACGAGATCGCCCTGTCCGGTGCCGAGACCCGAGCGCCGGAGCCCGAGGAGCCGGCCCCAGCGCTGGACAAGCCCATCGACCCGCCGGTGCTGCCGTTGCGCGAGGTGGAGCGCCGGCACATCCTCCACGCGATGGAGGTGTTCGGGGGCAGCCGCACCAAGGTGAGCAAGGCGCTTGGAATTTCCAAGAGCACCCTGTGGCGAAAGCTCAAGGAGATGCAGTAGCATCTGCAGCTCGCCGCGCCTCGGGGGGCGTCGGCGACGGAGCGCAGATGAGCGACAGACTCTCCGGAACCGTCCTCTGGCACCGTCCCACGGCCGGCCGCGGCATGATCCGCGCATCCAACGGGCGCCAGTACTTCTTCTCTTCCGACCAGGCCGAGGGGCTCGATATCGCCCCGGGTCTGAGGGTCGAGTTCGACCTCGTCGGCGACGGCGGACCCCAGGAGGCGCGCGGCATCGCCTACGCGGGCGGCAAGCGCCAGCTCGAGCTACACGAGGTGGCCAAGGGTCGCAAGAAGGGCAAGCAGCCCACGCGCAAGCAGCGTCAGGCCGCGCGCCGTGCCAAGGCCGCGCCCAAGCCGCCGCCCAAGCCCATGGCCATGCCCGAGGGCACCATGGTCAACCACCCCGAGTGGGGTGCGGGCCACGTGGTGGCGGCCACCGCGCGGGTGGTGTCGGTGGAGTTCCTGTCCGGCGTTCGCAAGTCCTTCAAGCCCTCGGCCCTGGTCGATCTGAGCGGTCCGGACGTGCCCAAGGCGCCCAAGCGGCGCAAGCGGGCGCCCAAGAAGGAGACGAAGGCCAGCCCCACCAAGCGGGTGATCCGGCGGCGCAAGGACGAGTCTTGAAGATCGTCCACCTCACCGACCTGCACTACTACCGCCCCGCCGGGGCGGGACGGCTGCTGGGAAAACGCTTCCTCGCGGCGGTCAACCTGTCCCTGGGCGGCCGCAGCCGCGCGTTCGGGGGGGCCTCGCGGGACGGGCTGGTCGACGACGTCCTCCAGCAGCAACCCGACCTCGTGGTGATCACCGGCGACTTGACCGCCCAGGCCACCCACGAGGAGTTCGAGGCCGCGCAGGAGGCACTCCGGCCGCTGTTGTCGAGCTTCCCCACCGTGATCCTGGCGGGCAACCACGACCGCTACACCCACGGCTCGACCCGCACCCGCCGCATGGAGAGCTACTTCGGCGCCCACATGGACGGCGGCGCCTTCGAGGGCGACGCCTGGCTGCCCGACGACGTGCTGCTGCCGCCTGCGGCCTTCCACGCCGGCGAGACCACCGTGCTGTGCCTGGACACGGCGCGGCCCGACTGGGTCAGCCGCGGCCGCGTGGAGCGGGACCAGCTCCAGCGGCTCGAGGCGATGCTGTGCGGCGTCGATCTGAAGGACCGCCTGGTGCTCCTCGCCCTGCACTACCCGCCGCTGACCCCGCAGGGGGAGCCGTACACCCACCCCACCCACGGCCTCGTGGGCGTCGAGTCCCTGCTGGAGTCGCTGCGCCGCTGCCCCGTGGACGCGGTGCTGCACGGCCACGACCACCACTGGCACGTGACGTCGCTGCAGGCCGACGGCGCGGTGGTCCCGGTGCTCAACGGAGGGTCCTCCGGGCACGCCCCGGGCGAGGGGCGCGCGCCGGGTTACTTCATCCTGGAGTCGCGGGGCAAGGCGCTGCAACACGTCACGCGCCGCGCCTTCGTGGACGATGGCTACCGCGACGAGGCCGTAGAACTCCCGTGAGCCCTAGCGCTGCGGAACGTCCAGGGGCAGCTCCACGAAGGTCGGAGCACCGTCGTAGATCTGGTTGTAGATCTGGTACGACTCGTACACCCGCTTGATGTAGTTGCGCGTCTCGTTGTAGGGCACCTCCTCGACGAACTCGTCGAGGGGGTAGCCGCTGCGGGCGTCGAGCCAGCGGCCCATGGCCCCGGGGCCGGCGTTGTAGGATCCCACCGCGCACGGCAGGTTGCCCTGGAAGTGGTTGGACATGAACTGCAGGTACTGGGCGCCGATGGCCAGGTTGGTGTCGGGATCCCCCAGGTCAGCCTTGGTCAATCCCTTGATGCCCATCTTGCGCGCCGTGTCCTTGGCCGTGGCCCACATCAGCTGGCTCAGGCCCATGGCGCCGGCCCAGCTCTTCACCTCGGTCTGGAACGCGCTCTCCTCGCGGACCAGGGCCTGCAGCAACAGCTGGGGGATCTGCTTGTCGGCCACCGCGCCGCGGACGTTGCCACCGAAGGCCATCGGGTAGGCCAGGTGGAACGCGGACCAGGAGCCGGCGCTCAGCTGTTCGGGGTGGTCCGCGCGGAAGCGCACGCGCAGCGTGTTGTGGCTTGTGTGGGGGTCTCCGGCGGTGGCGGCCATCAGGGCGATCAGCTGCTCGCTCTGCCAGTCCCAGGGGCTGACCGAGGATCGGACGCGGTTGAGCTCGGAGATACCCTCGGGCTTCATGCCGGCGCAGATCAGCGCCTGGGCGATCTCCCGGCCCGGCTGATCCCACAGGCGGGCGTCCACCTCCCAGCTCTCGGGTAGCCCGGGCCGGTCGGCGACCGCGGTCCGCCGTCGATCCACTTGCTGGGCCACGGCCTCGGCGCGGGCCGGCTCCACCGCCTCGAGGCGCGAGTAGGCCAGGGCACCGTAGTAGGAGAGGGGGTGTTCGTCGGCCAGGGTCTCCCACAGATCGGCGGCGGCCTGGAGGTCCGGCGTCGGGCCGGGCTCGCCCTCGGCCCGCTGGACCACGTGCCCCTCGCCGTCGGGCCAGGCCAGCATCTTGGCCTCCCAGTAACGCGCGCGCAGGTGGTTCTGGCGGTCCCCGGACTGCTCGTACTCGCCCTTCAACTCCCGGAGGTGCTTCAGGGCGGCGGGCTGATCGCCCTGCTTGTAGGCGGTCCAGGCCAGTCGCCAGCGGGCCTCGCCGGCCATGTCGCCTTGCGGGAACTGCTCCACCAGGTCGGTCAGCAGGGCCTGGGCGCCGGCTGGGTTGCCGGCCTCTAGCTGGAGCAGCGCGGCGTTGAGGTAGCCGTCGTCGGCGTAGGAGTGATCGGGGAAGTTGGCCGGCAGCTCCTGCCACACGCGGATGGCCGACGACGAACGATCGAGCTTGTCCAGGCCCTTGGCGCGGATGTACGTGGCCTTGGCCGCCAGATCCACCTCCACGTCGGCGCACGCGGTCATGGCGCGCTCGAGGTGGGACTCGGCCTCGGAGTACTTGCGGCGCTTGTACAGGGCGCGGCCGCGGACGTAGGCGGCCTCGCAGGCGATCTGCGGATCCTCCAGCGGGAGCTCGTCCTCGATGGCCGACAGCGCCTTGATGGACGAGTTCCAGTGCCCGGCCTGGTGGTATGCGGCGGCGCGGGCGAAGCGGTCGTAGACGTCGGGGTGGTGCTCGGCGGGGACCTGCGCCTCGAGGGCGTCCATGGCCTCCTTTACGTCGCCCGACACGCTGCTCAGCGGGGCCGTGCTCCACGCCGTGCGGTAGGCCTCGTACGCCCTCACCGTGTCCCCCTCGTCGCCGCGAGCGAGGTAGGCCTGGCCCAGCAGGTACAGCCCCTCGGGGCGGTATCGTGATCCCAGCTCGGCCGGATCGCTCAGCAGGGGCAGCAGGGCCGTGATGGCGTCCTGGGGCCGGTCGTCGTTCAGGGCGATGGCGGCGAGGCGGGCGCGGGCCCGGTCGAACAGGCGGTTCTCGGGGGGGACCCGCTCGTAGGCGGCCGTGGCCTCCTCCCAGCGCTGGAGCTCCTCGAGGGATTTGCCAGCCAGCTCCGCGGCGTCGCCCGCCAGGGGCCCGTCGAGGAGATCCGCGTCCAGCAGGTACGCCAGCGCGGCCTCGTGGTCGCCGCGGCGGGACTGCAGCGCCCCCAGCACCAGCTTGGTCGCCGCGTCGGCCTCGCCGCCGCCGTCGATGAACGCCAGCAGCTGCACCTCGGCGGTGTCCACGTCCCCGGCCAGCAGGGCCTCGCGAGCGAGCTCCACGTCGGCGGGGACGGCGGGACAGAGCTGGTCCACGTCGATGGCCACGGTGTCGATCTCGTCGTCGTCGCCGGGCCAGTCGAGTGACTCGAGCACCGCCGCCGACTCGTGCGGGGACGGCGGCGGGACAGGCGCGCTGTCGTCGTCGCCGTCGGGTCGCTGGGGGCAACCCATCAGCGTGGTCCCCAGCAGGACGAGGGCCAGGGTGGACTTTCGGGAGGTGATCAGGGTTATCTTCATGAATGTGGTCCCCGTTCGTCGGACGCTGTCGCGAGACCGTACCGGGAAATAATCGCCGATCGGGCGTCGTACCACAAAGGGCATACGGAGGTGATCTTGGCGGATGGAGCCCCCAGCGCGCTGAACACGGCGGGTCGGTGGATCGGTGTGGCGGTCGTCGTGGCGGTCATGATGCTCTTCTGGGCGTCTCCGCTGCTGTGGCCGCTGAAGATCTTCGTGGTGCTCCTCCACGAGCTCAGTCACGTCGCGGCGATCATCCTGACTGGTGGACACCCCAGCGGCATTTCCCTTTCCCCTGATCAGGGAGGTCTCGCCCAGGGGTACGGCGGCAACGCGTTCATCGTGGCCAACGCCGGCTACCTCGGCTCCCTGTGCTGGGGCCTGGTGTTGCTGGCCGTGGCCAACCGGCAGCGCGCGGTGTCGTGGTTCCTGCGGGCCATGGGGATCGGCCTGGCCGTGGCCACGGTGGTGTGGATGCGCCCCCTGATCAGCTTCGGGTTCTTCTACGGCCTCGTGGCGGCGGCGCTGATGTTCGGCGTGGGCTGGCGCTTCTCCGCCTCCTTCGGATCGGTCTTCCTGCGCATCCTGGGCATCTTCAGCTGCCTGTACGCGCTGGTGGACATCCAGCTCGACGTGCTGCACCCGGGCAGCTGGGGCGGCACCAGCGACGCCTCGATCCTCGCCGACATGACCGGCATCCCGGCGCTGGTCTGGGGCGCCGGGTGGACCCTGCTGTCGCTGCTCATCCTCTTCAAGTTCCGCACGACGATCATCGGGAAGGTCCGGTGATCCGCGTCCTCGCCGCCGTGGTGTTGTGCCTGCTGCCGGCCGGGTGCGCGACCACCAGCCAGGTTCGCAGCGGGTTCGTGGAGCTGGATGAGGCCGGCGGCGCCGTGCTCGCCGCCCACGAGGGCTCGACTGTACGCCTCGTTGGGCCCAGCGCCGAGGAGCTGGCCACCATCGCGGGGGCCAATGTCAAGGTGGAGGGAGTGACCCAGGTCGCAGGATTCAGGGTGCGGCGCTACCAGATCCTGGACGTGGGGACCGGCTTCTTCGCCTACGTGGGCTGGGTGGTCGTGGACCAGGCCGGGTGCTGGCTGCGCGAGTGGCGTACCGGCCGCGACTGGGAGCTCATCGGCGTGGACGTGGAGGAGTTCAAGCTCCAGCACGGCGCCAAGATCTGGGTCACCGGCCTCGAAGACGGCCCCCGCCGCCTCCGGCCGTTGCAGTGGGACGTGCTCCGGCCCGCGCAGGACAATTGATCCCGCGCACGAAGCGGGCGCTCTTCCGTGGTAAGATGCCCCCCGTTCGCGAAGGGGCAGTTCGAGCCATGGCAGCCATTCGACGTGCGATCCTGAGTGTGTTCTCCAAGGAAGGCCTGGTGGAGCTGGGCTCCTTCCTCGCCAGCCAGGACGTGGAGCTGATCAGCACCGGCGGCACCGCAGCGGCCCTGCGGGAGGCGGGGATCCCCGTGACCCGGGTCAGCGACGTCACCGGCTTCCCCGAGGTGATGGACGGCCGGGTCAAGACCCTGCACCCTCGCGTCGCCGGCGGCATCCTCGGCCGCACCCACCTCGAACGCGACCGCCTGCAGATGGAGGAGCACGGCATCGTGCCCATCGATCTGGTGGTCATCGACCTGTACCCCTTCGAGGACGTGTCGGCGCGGCCCGGGTGCGAGCTCGACGAGGCCGTCGAGATGATCGACATCGGCGGGCCCACGATGATCCGCGCGGCGGCCAAGAACCACGACCGCGTCGCCGTGGTGGTCGATCCGGCCGACTACGGCGCGTTGCGCGACGAGGTGATCGCCCACAGCGGCGAGGTCTCGGCGTCCTTCAGGCGGGACATGGCGGCCAAGGCGTTCCGCCGCACGGCCGCCTACGACGCGGCCATCGCCGGCTACCTGACCCACGAGTCCTTCCCCGAGCGGCTCGTGCTGCCCATGACCCTGCAGCAGCCCCTGCGTTACGGCGAGAACCCGCACCAGCGGGCCGCGCTGTACCGCGAGGAGGGCTGGCGCGGCCCGTCGGTCACGTCGGCCGAGCAGCTCGGCGGCAAGAAGCTCAGCTACAACAACCTCGGCGACGCGGACGCGGCGATGGCGCTGGTGCGCGAGTTCTCCGACCCCGCGGCCGTGGTGGTCAAGCACACCACCCCGGGCGGGGGGGCCCGCCACGCCGATGACCTCACCGTGGCTTTCGAGGCGGCGCTGCAGACGGATCCCAAGTCGGCCTTCGGTGGCATCGTCGCGCTGAATCGCCCCGTGGATCTGCGCGCGGCCGAGGCCATCGCGAAGATCTTCTTCGAGGTGATCATCGCCCCCGCCTTCGAGGACGACGCGCTGCAGCGGCTGCGCCGCAAGAAGAACCTACGCCTGCTGCAGCTGCCCGACCTGGCGGGTGTGCAGCGGGGCGCCCTGGACCTCAAGCGCATCCACGGCGGGTACCTCGCGGCCGAGTGGGACGACGAGATGGCCGCCGAGTACGAGGTGGTGAGCCGCCGCGCTCCCACCGCGGACGAGACGGCCGCCATGGAATTCGCCTGGGCCGTGTGCAAGCACGTCCGCAGCAACGCCATCGTGCTGACCTCGAGGGACCAGGCCGTGGGGGTGGGGGCAGGACAGATGAGTCGGGTGGACTCGGTGGAGATCGCGGTGCGCAAGGCGCAGCTGGACACCCGGGGCTGCGCCCTGGCCAGCGACGCGTTCTTCCCGTTCCGCGATGGCGTGGACGCGGCAGCCCAGGCAGGCGTGACCGCCGTCATCCAACCCGGCGGCTCGATGAGGGACGCCGAGGTGATCGAGGCCGTCGACGAGCACGACATGGCCATGGTGTTCACCCGGATGCGGCACTTCAGACACTGACAGATGGGATCTGATCCCGAGGAGCTCGACCATGGACATCCGATGCGTCAACTGTGGGCTTGAGTTCGCATACGACCCGCCCCCGTTCACGCCCCAGACCGAGGCGCGGTGCCCTCGCTGCGGACACGGCAACGTGGTGGGTGACGAGGCACCCGAACCGGCGATGGACGAGCCATCCGCCTCCGTGGGCGGCGGTGGCGAGGAGGTCTTCTGCTTCAACTGCGGCAAGCCGATGCAGGCGCGCGCTGACGAGCTGATCCCCGTCTGCGACCAGTGCAAGGCCGGCGCCTCCACCGACGCCGGGGCCTCCGCGGACACGCCCGACTCCTCGGACGAGGGGCCCGCCCCCACGACGGCCGAGGCGGAGCTGATGGTGCGCAAGTCCAACGGGCAGGTCTACGGGCCCTTCCCCGAGGAGACCATCGTCGAGTGGATCAAGGCCGGCAAGATCCAGCGGGACGAGGAGGTCTCGAAGATCGGCGGGGCTTGGCGCACGTTCGCCACCGACTCGGAGTTCTCGTCGTACTTCCCCGAGGTCAAGGCCGCTGCCCGGCCCGAGACCCAGGACGTCCAGTTCAAGAAGGTCAGCAAGACCAAGGAGTCCCTCAGCGGCCTGATCCGGGTCGTGATCGCCATCGGCTTCATCGGGCTCGTGGGTCTGGGCGTGTACTACCTGGCGTCCCGCGGCACCCTGAAGCTGCCGGAATCGGTCATCGGCCGGGCCACGGACGCGATCAACGGCGACGAGGACGGCGAGGGCGACGTCCAGGAGCAGGTGCGCATCGCCGAGCTGATGCTCGAGCTGCAGAAGGCCCACCCCGAGGTCACGGGCTCCACCTTCGAGCACTACTACCGCGCCCGGACCCTGATCAACCGCGGCAACCCCGACGACCTGCGGGCGGCCAAGGAGGAGATGGAGAGGGCCGTGGTGGCGGACAGCACCAATGCCGCGGCCCTGGCCGGGCTGGGTGAGATCTACAACAAGATCTCCACCTTCGACCGCGCGTCCGGCGAGCTGCAGCGGCGCTCCTTCTACTACATCGACGAGGCCCTGGAGATGAGCGAGTACCAGCTCGAGGCGTGGCGCGCCAAGGCCTGGTTCCTCTACGTCAACGGGGAGTACGACGACGCCATGCGCTATTGCGAACAGGCGCTGACGGTCAACGACCGCGACGCGGAGACGCACATGCTCATGGGGCTGGCGCAGTTCGGCAAGACGTCGAACATGAGCCCGGGCACCCTTCGCCACTTCGACAAGGCCCTGGAGATCGCGCCGACGTTCGACGAGGTGCACTACCAGAAGGGGTTGTGCTACGAGAAGCTGGGCGAGCACCGCGCCGCCATCGACGAGTACTCCGCCAAGATCAAGTCGGACCCGGCCTTCATCGGCTCCCACTTCGCCCTGGGCCAGCTCTACGAGAAGCTCGGAATCTACGACAAGGCCGTGGCCAGCTACGAGCAGGTGCTGCAGCTGGACCGCCTGCACAAGGAGGCCATCCTGCGCCTGGGTCGCATCCACACCCAGATCACCGGCGACCAGAAGCGGGCGGCCACCCTCTACCTGCGCCTGGCCGAGGACGAGGCACCGGAGCTGAGCCCCTTCGAGAAGCTCGAGTACGCCCTGGGACGGTCCTCGGCGCTGCGCGTGGTCGGCGACGTCTCCGGCGCGTGCGCTGCCGCAGATGAGGCGCTGGGCCTGGACAACATGAGCAACGTCGCCCACTTCGAGAAGGGCATGTGCCTGTACGCCAGCGGCGACGGCAGCAACGCGATTCGCTCCCTGGGGCAGGCCATCAACTACACCAACGCAACCGACGAGCTCGCCCAGCTCGAGTTCTTCCTCGGCCTGGTGCACGCCGCCGAAGGCAACGGGCCGGACGCGCTGGAGAGCTACGGGCGGTGCATGGAGAACGATCCCGCGTTCATCCCTGCGGCCATCTTCCGGGCCTCGGTCTACGCGTCCATCCAGCAACCGGAACAGATCCAGGCCACGCTGTGGAACGTCAAGACCGTCGATCAGACCGCGTACCGCAGGCAGGGCAAGGTCCAGACCATCTGGTCGCCGGTCCCGTCGATGAACAACGCCTGCGAGCAGATCTCCGCGGCCCTGGTAGACGTGACGTTCAATCCCGAGCTGTTCGGCCTCGCAGGCGGTGCGTGCTACCACGCCGGGGAGCAGCGGCGCGCCGGCTCGCTGTTGTCCCGCTGCCTGGATGACGATCCCCGCAACTGGGCGGGGCAGATGTACTCCGGGCTGCTGGCGTGGGATCAGCGAGACCTTGCCAAGGCCGGGCGTTTCCTGGGCGAAGCCGCGGACGAGCATCGCGACGTGGGCGCGTTCCACCTGATGCTGGGTGATCTCCTCATGGAGCAGGGGGACCTGGAGGGGGCACAGCGGGAGTACACCGACGCGCTGCGCTACGACCGGGATCTCGCCTGGGCCCACAGCCAGCTGGGCGTCATCCACGCCCGCGGCGAGCGCCCCGACGATGCGCGCACCGCGTTCGACGCGGCACTGGAGCTGGACGAAAGCCTGCTCCAGCCGCTGCGCTACAAGTTCGAGTACAACCTCTGAGAGACAGCCTAACCCAACTCATTCACGGATGAATTCATGAAGGTACTGGTCGTCGGCAGTGGTGGACGGGAGCACGCTCTCGCCTGGAAGATCGCGCGCTCGTCGCTGGTGGACGAGGTCGTCTGTGCGCCCGGGAACGCGGGGATCGCCACCGTGGCACGCTGCGTACCCGTGGGAGCCGGGGACATCGAGGGGATCCGCGCGCTCGCCCGCAAGGAGCGGATCGGCCTGGTGGTGGTCGGCCCCGAGGCCCCGCTGGTCGAGGGTATGGCGGACCGGCTGCGCGAGGACGGCGTTCTGGTCTTCGGCCCCTCGTCCGAGGCCGCCGCCCTGGAGGGCTCAAAAGCGTTCGCCAAGCAGTTCATGGCCCGCCACGGCGTCCCCACCGCGAAGTTCCAGGTGTTCGACGCCTACGCCCCCCTCGTCGCCTACCTCGAGGGGACCGAGGGCCCCATGGTGCTCAAGGCCGACGGGCTCGCCGCGGGCAAGGGCGTGCTCATGTGCCGCTCCCGCGCCGAGGCCATCAACGGCGCCACGCACATCATGAAGGAGGGGGCCTTCGGCGAGGCCGGCCGCCGCGTCATCGCCGAGGACCTGCTCGTAGGGGAGGAGGCCAGCTACCTGGTCATCGTGGACGGTGAGAACTTCGTGCCCCTGGCTTCCAGCCAGGACCACAAGCGGATGCTGGAGGGGGACCGGGGCCCCAACACCGGCGGGATGGGCGCCTACAGCCCTGCCCCTGTGCTCACGCCGGAGCTCGAGCACCGGGTCCTCGACGAGGTCATCCACCCCACGGTGAAGGGCATGGTCGCCGAGGGTCGGCCTTTCAGCGGCCTGCTCTACGCGGGCCTGATGATCGTCGACGGCGATCCCTTCGTGCTGGAGTTCAACGTGCGGTTCGGCGATCCCGAATGCCAGCCGCTGCTGCTGAGGCTGCGCGAGGACCTCGTGCCGCTGCTCGTGGCCTCGGCCGGTGGACGGCTCGAGCCGCGCCGGCTGGCCTGGCGCCCCGGCTCCACCTGCTGCGTCGTCATGGCGTCGGACGGGTACCCGGGCAGCTACGAGACCGGTGTGCCCATCCGCGGACTGCACAAGGTGGAGGAGGGCCCGGATCTGGTGGTGTTCCATGCGGGCACCTCCCACATCCCCGCCGACGACGGCGTGCAGGTGGTCACCGCGGGCGGGCGTGTGCTCGGCATCACCACCTACGGACAGGACATCATCGAGGCACGCGACCGGGTGTACAAGGCCATGGAGCCCATCCGCTGGCCCGGCGCGGTCTATCGGCGTGACATCGGTTTCCGGGCCGTAGCCCGGCTCAAGGAGAGCAAGTAATGGACGTCCTGGTTCTCATGGGATCCCGGTCCGACCTCCCGATCATGGAGGAGGCGGCCGTCAAGCTGCGCCAGCTGGGTATCTCGTTCTCCATGACCATCCGTTCCGCCCATCGCACCCCCGAGGAGACGCGGGACACCGTGCTCGAGGCCGAGCAGGATGGCTGCAAGGTCATCATCTGCGCGGCCGGGCTCGCCGCCCACCTCGCCGGTGTGGTGGCGTCACACAGCCTGCTGCCGGTCATCGGCGTGCCGCTGCCGGGCGGACCGGCGGGCGGCCTCGACGCGTTGCTGTCCACGGTGCAGATGCCGGGCGGTATCCCGGTGGCCACGGTCGCCCTGGGAAAGGCCGGCGCTCGCAACGCGGCATTCCTCTCGGCGCGCATCATCGCGCTGAACGATCCCGCGGTGCGCGAGCGCCTCGAGTCGTACCGGGAGGAGAACCGCGAGCAGATCCTGGCCGATGCCGCCGCGGTGGAGCGTGACCACGCCGAGCGCGGCTGATATCGCCCGGGCCCTGCGCGCGCTGCGCGAGGGCGGCGTGGTCCTCCATCCCACCGAGACGGTGTACGGGTTCGGGTGTGACGCCCGGTCCGCGGTCGCGTGCGACCGGATACGACGCATGAAGGGGGTCGCACCCCAGAGGCCGCTGATCTGGCTCGTGCGGGACCTGGAGCAGGCGTGCGCCGAGGCGGACCTCTCGCCCGTGGCCCGCCGCCTCGCGGCCGCTTTCTGGCCCGGACCCCTGACGCTGGTGGCGGACCGCGGTGATGATACGGTGGCGTTGCGCGTCAGTCCGCACCCGACGGTGGCGATGCTGCTGGCCGACCTGGACGGACCGATGACCTCCACGTCCGCCAACCGCACCGGCGAATCCCCCCCCGCGGCCGCGGCGGACGCCACCTGGATCGGTGGAGCCGGCCCCGATGTGATCCTCGACGCCGGTCCCTGCGCCGGCACCGTGGGATCGACCATCGTGGACTGCACCGGCGCCCGGCCGCGGCTGCTGCGCGCCGGGGACCTGGACGTGGCCCGACTGCGTGAAGTCGAGGAGATCGACACCGATGGCTGAACTGCATTCGTACGTGCTGGAATCGGGTCGCCGCGTGGCCCCCTTCGGGGACGCGCCCGGTGACACGCGCATCCTCAACCGATCCCTGCGCGAGCGGCAGGAGGAGGCCCTCACCCTCGCCGGCGTCGCGGCGCCCACGGCCGTGACGTCCCTGGCTCAGGTGGACGCCTTCCCCTGCGTGGTGGTCGCCGACTACACCTGGTTCACCCGGACCCTGCTCGAGGACTTCCTCGTCCAGGCGCGCACATCGGTGGCCTCGACCCGTTGCGCCATCGCCGCGTCCGTGTTCGTCGAGGCCACGGCCTCCCTTCAGGATCTGGACCGCTTCCCCGATGCCGACGGTGGGGCTGCCTACGATCTCTGGTACCTCACCGGCCCGGTGAGCGATCCAGATGCGCTGCGCGAGCTCCCGCCCCTGGCCGTGGATCCCGACGAGACGGTCGAGGAGCCGCGCCTGCCCCCCAAGTTCGTCAACGAGCACACCCCCACGCGCGTCGCCGTCACGAGCCGCGGCGCCATCCACGTGACCCACTGGGCACTCATCCTGCGCGCCAACCTCGCCGCGTTCGTGTCCACCCTCAAGGATCTGTGGGAGCGCCGCCCCGTCTACATCGTGCTGCGCTTCATCGCCGACCGCCTCTTCGGCCGTTTCCGCCGCGTCCGCCTCAGCCGCGTCGGCAAGGGCTGCGAGATCCACCCCACCGCCGTGGTGGAAGGCAGCTGGATCGGTGACAACGTCAAGATCGGCGCCGGCGCCATCATCCAGGGATCGGTCATCGGCAACGACGCCATCATCGAGGAGGCCGCCGTGGTGGAGCTCTCCACCCTCGGCCACCGGACCTGGATCGGCCGCAACACCGTCATGTTCATGTCCGTGATGTACGACGGTGTCTTCTCCGGCCACCGCCTCACCCAGGCCTGCCTCTTCGGCCACGACGTGACCACCACCGGCGGCGGCTACCTCATCGACCTCAACTTCAACGGCCCCGTCAAGGTCCTCAAGGACGGCGCCGTGGTCGACTCCGGCACCAACTTCCTCGGCGTCTGCCTCGGCCACCGCGTCACCATGGGCACCGGCATGTGGATCCACGGCGGCCGCGAGGTCCCCAACGACACCTTCCTCATCCGCGATCCCGCCGACGTCATCGTCAAGATCCCCACCGAGGTCGAACCCGGTCAGCCCATGACCCTCGAGGACGGCAAGCTGGTCAAGTGGGAGCCGTGACCCGTTGACGACATGAGGTCAGGGGAGGGGGAGAACCACGCCACGACGCCACGACGCCACGGCGCCACGCCGGATGAGGCGCCGGGTGCGCGCTACGCGCGAGGTACTCCGGGGTGCTGCGAGGTGGGGATCTCAGGGTTGGGTTCAGGACGGTCCTCAGGTGCATCGAGGGAACTCCGCTGCCTTGTGTCCTCCCCATTCCTGTTTCCAAACGTGGCGTCGTGGCGTCGTGGCGTCGTGGCGTGCTTCCCCTACCCGAAGTCGGTGATGCCGATCAGGTTCCGGATCACCACCGACGCCGCCGCCATCCCGAACGCCGCCGTGACGCACCCCAGCGTGCCCTCGATGGGCTGGAGGCGGGGGAGGCCGTCGGGGCCGCGGTCGGTGGGGGTGGGGGGGCGAGGGGGGGCGAGGGGGGGCGGGTCACATGCGGTTGAACACGAAGGGATAGGTGACGATGACGATGCCGCCGCCGGTGGGCCGGGGGAACTGGAAGCGCATGAAGCGGGCGCACAGGCAGCTCTCCACCACCGGGTTGTTGAGGCTGGTGGACTGGATGTTGGCCTGGCTGACGGTCCCGTCGTTGGCGATGACGAACTTCACGACCACCTTGCCCTGCAACTCGGGAGCGCGGTTGAGCTCCTTCTGGTAGCAGTAGCGGATCTGGGACAGGTGCTGCTTGATCACGCGATCGATCTGCGACTTGTCCAGCGCGCCCATGAGGATGGGATCCTCCAGGCCCACCTCCGCGGGAACACGTCCGATGTGCTCACCCGCGTGGCCGCCGTCGTGTCCGTAGCCGGACCCTCCGGGGCCGCCGCGGTCGCGGGTGCCCAGGCCGCCCAGGCCCTCGCCGTCCCCGCCGCCGCCGATGCCCGCGCCGCGCGAGTACAGGCCGCCGGAGCCGTACTGATTGCCGTACTGGGAGCCGATGACGCCGCCCACGAAGGCGCTGTGGCCCATGCTGAGGCCGCCGTCACCGAACATGTTGTTGTTCGGCTCCATCTGCTGCAGATCGGCCAGCAGACCGGACTTTTCGGCCAGGGTCTTGTCGAGCTGGGCCTTGCTCCGGGCCACTCGGGTGCCGCGGGCGTGCTTGAGACGGTACTCCGACCTGCCGATCTTGCCCTCCTCACCCTTGGCGCGCTTGCGCTCGCCGGCGTCGGGGTTGGTGCCGGTGACCACGCGCTTCTCCGGGGGCGGTTCGGGCTTGGGCATGTACACGGCCTCGACCATCCGCTCGGGGACCTGCACCAGCTCGTGGTCGGGATCGTAGGGCATGGACTGGACGACCAGGCCCAGCACCAGGCCGAGGAAGGCGATGAGCAGGAACAGGCCCATGAACGTCATGTCGATGGACATGCCCGCCATCACGCGACGCGCGGCAGGGACCTCGCGGATCACGAAGGTGTGGGGACCCACGACGACCACGACGCGTGCGCCGTCGAGCAGCTCCACGCAGTGACCGTACGACGTGGCCGCGGCCACCCCCGAGCGGACCAGGTCGGCCAGCGAGCGGCGGCCGGTCCCGTCCTCGAGGTAACCCTCGAACTCGGGGGTGAAGTGCACGAACGCGGCCCCACCACGGCGCTCGACGAGCCGGAAGCGGGGGGCGGGCAGGTGGTCGTGGTCGACGAAGAAGGACTGGGGCCGCTGCAGGCGCCGGGTCTCGTCGAACAGCATCCCCGCGGAGAAGCCCATCAACGAGATGCCCGCGCCCGCGGTCGCCAGGGCCGCGCTCGAGGTGGCGAGGCCGGCGGCGCACCCCAGCGCCATCGGCGCCACGCCCGCGACGCTGGCGGCGGGCAGGTGCCGGCGCACCGCGTCACCGAGCACGAGATCGGAGCAGTCGGCACCGAGGTGCCTCACGTCCATGAGGGTTCCGTTCCAGATCTGGCCCACCTCGACCACGCGGGGGATCTTCGGATCGTTCCCCAGGGGACCTTGCTGTGGGCGGCTGACGAGTTCGAGGGCCGAGTTCATGGGCTTCTCCTGGGGCGCTGCATACCGATAAGTATGTTCTATCCTGTAGACGTACCACCTACAAGTATGTATTTGTCAAGAGTTCGCGAAGACCCACCTGGGCAACTAGCTGGATTTCCACGATTTCTCCGCTTCGGCTCGCGGCTCGGAATCCAAAATCCACAATCGCTCCCTCCCCCTACCCAACGCGCGAGCTACAATCCCGTCACCCCTGGAGTGCACGTGAGTCGCTGGATCGCCACCCCCACCCTCGTCGTCCTGCTGGCCTGCGCGGGGTGCGGCTACAAGGTGCTCACGCGCGAGGCCCGCGCCCCGGGCGGCGTGAGCCGGGTGTCGGTCCCGCTGCTGATCAACGAGACCGAACACGTGGGCGTGGAGACCGACCTGACCGGGTATCTGGTGGACGCCCTGGATCGGTACCGCGGCGTGGAGGTCACCCACACCGCCCCGGACGCGGTCCTCGAGGGCACGGTCCGGCAGTCCGGCCTGCGCCCGACCACCGCGGTGGGGGGAGCGGGCCACAAGCACCAGGCGTTCCGCGTCTCCGTGCTGCTCGACCTGCGCCTGCGGCGCGTGGGCAGCGACGAGATCGTGTGGCAGGTCAACGGCCTGCGGCGCGAGGAGGACTTCGACATGGGCCCGGTGGTGGTCGGCGAGGACATCCTCGCGACCGAGCAGCTCCGCCGGACCGCCCTGGTGGCGGCGGGGCAGCGACTGGTCGAGGAGGGGGTCGACCTGATGATGGGAGGCAGCTGATGGCCCGGCGTGCGGACAACTCGGCCGGCAAGCTCGAACGGGACCTGTCCTCGGGCAAGGTCCGCGGCGTCTACCTGCTGTTCGGCAAGGAGGGGTACCTGATCGGCCAGCTCCGGCGCCGGCTCGAGGAGGCGGCCCTCCAGGGCGGCCTGGCCGCGTTCAACCGCTCCGTGTTCAACGCTGCAAAGGTCAAACCCGAGGAGATCGACGAGGCCATCCGCATGGTCCCGATGATGGGCGGGCGCCGGCTGGTGGTGGTCGAACGCATCGATCAGGCGGACAAGAAGACCACCAAGGCGCTGATGGAGACGCTCACGCGGATCATCCAGGCCAGGGTGCCCTCGAGCGTGCTGTTGATGACCACCGACAAGGTCGACCGCCGCCGCAAGTTCTACAAGGCGGTGGTCAAGGAGGGCCTGGCGGTCGAGTGCAAGCCCTTGTGGAGCCGCGCGCTGCAGGACTGGGTGACCGCCGAGGCGCGGAGCATGGGCAAGCGCATCGATCACGCGGCGACGCGGCTGCTCGAGGACATGGTGGGCAACGACCTGGGCAAGCTGCACAACGAGCTCGAGAAGCTCGCCCAGTTCGTCGGGGAGCGGCCGTCGATCCGGCTCGAGGACGCCGAACAGAGCGTCGCAGACCTCAAGCTGTCCACCGTCTACGACCTCAACGACGCCCTGGGCCGCGGCAACCTCGCGCCGGCGTTGCTGGCCCTGGCCAAGCTCGCCGAGGCGGGCACGGCCCCGGACAAGACCATGTGGTTCATCAACAACCACTTCCGGATGTTGCTGCAGGCCAGGGACGCCCAGGCCCAGGGGAAGGATCCCGCCGAGGTCCTGATGGCCAACCGCGTCCCCCGCAACATGGTGTGGAAGTACGAGCCGCAGATCCACGTGCGCGACGTGCCTCAGCTGAGGCGGGCGCTGGTGCGGATAGGGCAGACCGCCGACGATCTACGGCGCGCGAAGATACCCGCGCAGCTGTTGCTCGATCAGCTGGTGTTGGACTTGTGCGGGACGGATCGGAGGGCTAGGCCTGCAGCGCGTTGACAGCGCGCGTGAGGCGGCTGATGGTCCGGGAAGCCGTGCGACGGTGGATCACACCCTTGGTCCGGGTGGCGTCCACGAGGCGCGTGGCCTCGGCCAGCAGCTTGCGGGCGTTGTCCTTGTCCTCGGCTGCGATGGCCTCGCGGACCTTCTTGATGGCCGTCCTCATGCGGGAACGGTAGTGCACGTTGCGCTGCCTGCGGACTTCACCTTGGCGCAGACGCTTGATGGCCGACTTGTGATGGGGCACCGTCTCTCCTCCAGGCACGGCGAGCGAGCCGTGCGACCGGGCGTATTTACTCCAGCGCCCCCCCCCTGTCAAGGGGCAATGGGCGAGACAGGTGTCGGTTTTCCTTGCCGAAACGCGCTCTACCGGAACACTGATAGGGTATACGGAGCGGCATGACGGGGCATCGGGGAAAGCCCGTTGTCCCTAGAGGTTTCCACGGGGACGCGACAGCAGTACAATCCCTGACTCTTTTCTCGCGAGGAAATCATGAAGGTTTGTGTCATTGGTACGGGCTACGTCGGGCTGGTCGTGGGCACCTGCCTGGCCGAGATCGGGCACCACGTGTCCTGCGTGGACGTGGACGAGCGCAAGATCGCGGTGCTGCGCGCCGGCGGTATCCCCATCTACGAGCCGGGCCTGGCGGAGATGGTCCAGAACAACTCCAAGAACGGCCGCATGGACTTCCACACCTCGCTGGACACCGGCCTGGGTGACTCCGAGGTGGTGTTCATCGCGGTGGGCACCCCGCCGGGTTCGGGCGGGGCGGCCGACGTCTCCATGGTCCACGGCGTGGCCCGGGAGGTCGGCAGGCTCATGCGCAACCACACCGCGGTGGTGATCAAGTCCACGGTGCCGGTGGGGACCGCCCGCCGCGTCGAGGAGATCATCCGCGAGGTGGCCGGTCAGCCCTTTGCCGTGGTGAGCAACCCCGAGTTCCTGCGCGAGGGCCGCGCCATCGCCGACTTCATGGAGCCGGATCGCACCGTGGTGGGCACGGACGACACCTGGGCCCGCGAGACCATGGAGTCGCTGTACCGTCCGCTCATCGACGAGCGCCACCCCATGCTGTTCATGGGCAACCAGTCGGCGGAGATGGTCAAGTACGCGGCCAACGCCTTCCTGGCCACCAAGATCTCGTTCATCAACGAGGTGGCCAACCTCTGCGACCGTATCCACGCCAACGTGGACCACGTGCGCCGCGGCATCGGCACGGACCAGCGCATCGGCACCAAGTTCCTCAACCCCGGCATCGGCTACGGCGGGTCGTGCTTCCCCAAGGACGTGCGCGCCATGATCGACATGGGGCGCCGGTACTCCTACCCCATGCGCATCTGCGAGGCGGTGGAGTCGGTCAACAACGAGCAGAAGACCCGCCTGGCCAGCCTCATGGAGAAGCACTACCGCGGCGAGCTCGCCGGCAAGCACGTGGCGGTGTGGGGGACGGCCTTCAAGCCCCAGACCGACGACATGCGCGAGGCCCCGTCGGTGATCATCATCGATCGCCTGCTCGAGCGAGGCGCCACCGTGTGCGCCTACGATCCCGAGGCGCTGAGCAACGTCCGCGACGCGTACGGCGACCGCATCGCCTACGCCGACGACATGTGGAGCGTGCTCGAGGGCGCCGACGCCCTGGCCATCTGCACCGAGTGGAACGCCTTCCTGCGTCCGGACTTCGAGAAGATCTTCCAGAGCATGGGCTCGGATCCGGTCATCTTCGACGGCCGCAACATCTACGATCCGTCCGTGCCGCGGGCCCACGGCTTCACCTACTACAGCATCGGCCGCAAGTAGACGACGTCGACCCGGATCTCCCCTTTCCCCGGCCCCCCTTTTTTTCTATAACTGCGCCCGAAGATCCAGCGGGGGATCCCGCTGGCCGGGAGGCGCCGTTGAAGGAACGCGTGATCATGGATCATCTTGCGGTTCGGCGGGCCATCCGCCGTATCGCCAGCGAGATCGCCGAGCAGGAGCGAGGGGCCGGGGACCTGGCCCTCGTGGGCATCCACACCGGGGGCGTGCCCGTGTGCAAACGCCTGGGTCGAGCCCTGGCCGACCGGGAGGGGGTGGATCCGCCCATCGGTGAGATGGACATCACCCTGTACCGGGACGACATCTACACGGGCCTCGAACGGCCCGAAGTGGGCACGACCCGGCTGCCCTTCGACGTGAACGGCTCGCGCATCGTGCTGGTGGACGACGTACTGTTCACCGGCCGCACGGTGCGCGCGGCGCTGGACCAGCTCTGGGACTTCGGCCGGCCGCGCAGCATCTCGCTGGCCGTGCTCGTGGACCGGGGGCACCGCGAGCTGCCCATCGCCGCGCAGTACGTGGGGCGGCGGGTGGACACGGACCTCATCGACACGGTGCAGGTGGTGGTGGACGGCGAGGGACCCTCGTCGAGCGACACGGCGGTGAAGCGACGAGGGGGGGAGTCGTGATGAACGTTCCCCTCAACCCCGTCCCGGTGACCGAGGGAGGCTTCCAGCGCAAGGACCTGCTGGGCATGGCCGACCTCACCCGCGAGGAGATCCTCTACCTGCTGCACACCGCGGTACGGTTCAAGGAGATCAGCGAGCGCGAGATCAAGAAGGTGCCCACCCTGCGGGGCCGCTCCGTGGTGCACCTGTTCATGGAGCCCTCCACGCGCACCAAGACCAGCTTCGACGTGGCAGCCAAGCGCCTCAGCGCCGACACCTTTGCCGTGGGCGGCTCCTCGTCGGCCACGTCCAAGGGGGAGACGCTCATCGACACGGCGCGCAACATCGAGGCCATGCGTCCGGACATCCTGGTCATCCGTCACCGCCACCCGGGCTCGGCCAAGCTGCTGGCCGACCTGCTGTCGTGCTCGGTGATCAACGCCGGCGACGGGTCCCACGAGCACCCGACCCAGGCCCTGCTGGACATGATGTCCATCCGTGAGCGCCTCGGCTCCCTGGAGGGGCGCACGGTGACCATCGTCGGCGACATCGCCCACTCCCGCGTGGTGCGGTCCGACATCCACGGCCTGCGCAAGCTCGGCGCCACGGTGCGGGTCTGTGGTCCGCCCACCATGCTGCCGCCCGGGGTCGAGAAGCTGGGCTGCGAGCCCTTCGAGGACCTGCGCGAGGCCATCGACGGCGTGGACGTGGTGATGATGCTGCGCATCCAGATGGAGCGCATGGGGCGGCGGGGGCAGCTGTTCCCCTCGGAGCGGGAGTACGCCAACCGCTGGGGCCTCAACGCCCAGACGATGAAGTACGCGCGCGAGGACGTGCTGGTGATGCACCCCGGGCCCATCAACCGCGGCGTGGAGATGTCCCACGAGGTGGCGGACGGGCCGTGGTCGATCATCCTCGAGCAGGTGACCAACGGCGTGGCGGTTCGTATGGCAGTGATGTACCTGCTCGCACCGCAGGGAGGCCGACGTGGCGCAGACCATCATTGAGGGCGGTCGAATCCTCGACCCCGCCCACGGCGTGGACGCCGTGGGCAACGTGCTGGTGGACGCGGACGGCGCGATCGTTGCCGTGGGCGCCGACGTGAGGGCTCCCGAGGGCGCCACGGCCATCGACGCCGCCGGGCTGGCCGTGCTGCCGGGGCTGGTGGACCTGCACGTGCACCTGCGCGAGCCCGGCGAGGAGTACAAGGAGACCATCGCCACGGGGCTGGCGGCCGCGGCCGCGGGCGGCTTCACCACCGTGTGCTGCATGCCCAACACCACCCCGGCCATCGACACCGCGCCGGTGATCCGCGACATCCTCGACAAGGCGCGCGCCGCCGATCTGGGCCGCGTGCTGCCCGTGGCGGCCCTGTCCAAGGGCCGGCTGGGCAAGGAGCTGTCGGAGATGGGCGACCTCAAGGACGCCGGCGCGGTGGCCTACAGCGACGACGGCAGCGCCGTCGCCGACTCGCGGCTCATGCGCCACGCCCTGGAGTACAGCCGCTACCTCGGCCTGCCGATCTCGGTGCACGAGGAGGATCCGGACCTCGTCGAGGGCGGGGTCATGCATGAGGGGGCGATCAGCACCGAGCTGGGCCTGCGGGGCCGGCCCGGGACCGCCGAGGACGTGATGGTCGCCCGGGACATCCTGCTGGCCGAGGCCACCGGCGGCCACCTGCACGTGGGCCACGTCTCCTCGGCGCGCACCGTGGAGCTGATCCGCCGGGCCCGCGCCCGGGGCGTCCGCGTCACCGGCGAGGTGACCCCCCACCACCTCGTGCTGCAGCACGAGTCCCTGCGTGGGTACGACACCCACCTCAAGGTCAACCCGCCGATCCGCTCCGAGGACGACCGGCTCGCCCTGATCGCGGGCCTCGCCGACGGGACCCTGGACTGCGTCGCCACGGACCACGCCCCCCACTCCCTGGTGGAGAAGGCCGTGGAGTTCGACCTGGCCTCCCCGGGCATGATCGGTCTGGAGACCGCCCTGGGCCTCATCCTCAAGCTCGTGGACGACGGCCACCTGAGCCTCGACCGCGCCGTGGCGTCCCTGACCTGCGCCGCCGCGGCCTGCTTCGGCCTCGACGCCGGGACCCTCGGCCCGGGTCGGCCCGCCGACATCGTCCTGGTGGACCTCGACGCCGTGGTCACCGTGGACCCCGACACCTTCCGTTCCCGCTCCCGCAACACCCCGTTCGGCGGCTGGGAGCTCCCCGGCAAGGTGGTGCGCACGATCGTCGGCGGCCGCACGGTGTTCGAAGCCTGACGTCGCCGTACCCGCCGATTTCCCCTTGAAACCCGCGGGGGAGGTGGATAATCTTCCTGCCCGCATTCGACCGCCCTGGATGCGACCCACGGCAAGGAGAGCCCCGAGCATGAGCAACCGAGTACCCATGACCCCTGCGGGCGCCGACACTCTCCGCGCCGAACTGCGCAACCTCAAGGGGCCCGAGCGACTCAAGAACATCCAGGACATCGAGCGCGCTCGCGCCCACGGGGACATCAGCGAGAACGCCGAGTTCGAGGCCGCCAAGGACCGCCAGGCGCACATCGAGGGCCGGATCATCGATCTCGAGGGCAAGCTCGCCAACGCCGACATCATCGATCCCTCCCGCCTGTCCGGCGACCGCATCGTGTTCGGCGCCACGGTCACCGTGGAGGATCTCGACAGCGGCGACGAGGCCGTCTACCAGATCGTCGGCGAGGACGAGGCCGACGTCTCTGCCGGCAAGATCTCGGTGCACTCCCCCGTGGCGCGTGCCCTGATCGGCAAGGAAGAGGGGGACACGGCCGAGGTGCAGAGCCCCGGCGGTCTGCGCGAGCTGGACGTCCTCTCCGTCGTGTTCAAGTAGGCCCCATGGGCCGCGCCAAGAGCCCTCCGACCCTACGCGATCCCGTCACCGCCGTCCCCGGCCTGGGCCCTGCCGCCGCGCGGAGCCTCGCCCGCCTGTCCATCGAACGGGTCGAGGATCTGCTCCACCACCTGCCGCGCACGTACCGCGACCGGCGCGTCGTCACCCCCATCGCCCGGATCCCCGCCGAGGAGGAGGTGGTGGTGGAGGGGACCGTGGTGGGCACGCGATCCCGCCGGGGTCGCCGCGGCCGCATCCTCGAGGTGTTCCTCGACGACGGCACGGGTCGCTGTGCAGGGCTGTGGTTCCGCGCGCCGGTGTACCTGATGGACCGCTTCGCCCGCGGCAAGATCGTGCGCTGGGCGGGCGTCGTCGAGTCCGGCAAGCGGACGCCGACGTTCTACCACCCCGAGATCGTCGACGACGGCCCCCGGGTGGTCCCCGTGTACGGCACCACCGAGGGGGTGAGCCCGCGGCGCATGTCCGGCTGGGTAGGCAAGGCCCTCGACTCGGCGCTGGAGCGGGTCGTGGACCGGGTGCCCGCCGAGGTGCGCGAGCGGGCCGGTCTGATGGACCTCGGCGCCGCCCTGGACGCCCTGCACCGGCCGGATGACGAGGTGGACCTGGGGCCGCTGGTCGAGGGGACCAGCGAGGCGCACCGGACCCTGCTGTTCCAGGACCTGTTCGGCATCCAGCTGGCGCTGGCCCTGCGCCGCCAGAGCATCAAGAGCGCACCCGCGGTCAGCGCGTCGCGCTCCAGGACCCTGATGGAGCAGGCCACCGCGGCGCTGCCGTTCCAGCTCACCGGCGCGCAGCAGCGCGCCATCGAGGAGATCCGCGACGACCTCCTCGCCGGCCGACCCGCCTGCAGGCTGTTGCAGGGCGACGTGGGCTCCGGCAAGACCGTCGTCGCCCTGCTCGCGGCGCTGCCGGTGCTCGAGGCGGGGCACCAGGTCGCGATCATGGTGCCCACCGAGATCCTCGCCGAGCAGCACCTGCGCGAGGCCGACAAGCTGCTCGCGCCGCTGGGCTTCGCCACCGCCTACCTCGCGGGCTCCCTGCGATCGCGGCCGCGGCGCGACGCCCTGGAGCGACTCGAGACCGGACACGCGAAGGTGATCGTCGGCACGCAGGCCCTGTTCCAGCCCGAGGTGGCCTTCGCCGACCTCGGCCTCGTCGTGGTCGACGAGCAGCACCGCTTCGGCGTCGAGCAGCGGGCCGACCTCGCCACCAAGGGCGCCTTCCCCCACGTCCTGGCCATGAGCGCCACCCCCATCCCCCGCTCCCTGGCCATGGCCCTGTACGGCGACCTCGACCTGTCCGTCATCGACGAGCTGCCGCCTCGGGGCGAGATCCACTCCGAGCTCGTGCAGGAGAAGGACCGGAATCGCGTCTACGACGAGGTACGCGCCGCCGTCGCGCGTGGGGAGCGCGTCTTCGTGGTGCACCCCCTCGTCGAGTCCAGCGACAAGCTCGAGGACGTCCGCGACGCCGTGACCATGTCAGCCGCCCTGGCCGAGGGCCCCCTGCGCGGCCTCGACGTGGGCCTGCTGCACGGCCGCATGGACCCCTTCGAAAAGGAGGAGATCGTCGAGCAGTTCCGATCCGGCCACATCCAGGTCCTCGCCACCACCACCGTCGTCGAGGTGGGCATCGACGTGCCCGAGGCCACCGTCATGGTCATCGAGAACGCCGACCGCTTCGGCCTCGCGCAGCTGCACCAGCTCCGCGGTAGGATCGGGCGCAGCACGCGCACCGGCCGGTGCTACCTGTTCTGTCAGCGCGGGACATCCCACGAACGGCTGCGGATCCTCGCAGGGACCCGCGACGGATTCGAGATTGCCGAGGCGGATCTCGCCCACCGCGGTCCAGGCGACCTGATGGGCAAGCTGCAGGCGGGCCGGCCGGGGTACGTGATCCCGACGACGCGGCGGTTCAGCCAGGTGCTGGCCGAAGCCAAGCGGGAGGCCCAGGCGCTCGTGGGAGGGGAGGGGTTCCGGGAGGACCCGGCGTACGAGGAGCTGCGGGAGCTGGTGAAGCGGAAGTGGGGGGCGAGCTTCCGGCTGAGAGCCTAGTGCAGCTTTCCTGAGGTGACGTTGAACGTCATGTGGTCCTTCTCGATCTCGAAGATCTCCTCGCGGTCGAACCCGTCGCCATTGTACTTGTAGCGGCGGAGCATGCCGGGGAAGGGGGGGAGGTTGTCGGAGACGACGTAGATCTCGTTCTTTCCGTCACCGTCGAGGTCGAGGACGTTGGTGGCGTGCTCGTACTCGTGGCTGTCGGAGTCCTTGTCCACGAGCTCGACCATCATGCCGGCGTCGCTCTGGCGCAGCATCCACACGCCGGTGGTCATGGTGGAGGCGACGATCTCGAGGTTGCCGTCGCCGGTGACGTCGCCGCTGATGAGGAAGCGGCACTGCTCGTCGCGGAACGTGGCGACGTCCTCCTCGTGGATCTGGTCGCCGTCGAAGCGGTAGCGGCGGATGACCAGCGGGTCCTCGACGGTGACGCCGGCCTCGGTCTTCTTGCGCTCGGGCTCGATGGCGGCGTAGAGGTCGCCGCGGCCGCGGTTCTCCAGATCGGCCACGAGGATCTCCTTGACGTGGGCGCCGAGGAAGCTGGCGACCTCGAACCGCTCGAAGCCGCTGCCGGTGTGGCGGAAGCCGACGATGTGGCCGGGCTGGGCGGTGCCGTCGAGCACGTTGGGGGCCGAGGGGGTGACGAAGAACTCGTTGGCGCCGTCGCCGTCCACGTCGCCGATCTCCACCTCGTGGACGAAGGTGCGCTGCTCCGTGCGGTCCACCTCGGTGACCCTCCATTCGCCGCCGTCGGCCGGGATCTCGACCACGGCGACCACGCCCATGTCGTGGGTGGCGATGACCACGTCGTCGCGGCCGTCGCCGGTGACGTCGCCGATCTCCACGTCGCGCAGGCGCTCCTGCTTGCCGCCGAAGGTGGGGGCCCAGTGGGTGGTGCCCTGCCAGGCGCCGTCCACCTTCGTCCAGGTCTTGAGGCGGGCGTTGTTGGCGCCGATGGTCAGCAGCACCGGCTCGTCGAGCTGCAGGATCATGGCCTTGTGGAACACGTTGGAGTCGGAGTCCTCGAGGACCTCGGCGGTCCACTCGGCGCCGGTGCCGCGCAGCAGGGTGAGCTTGGCCGGGGCGGGCACGGGCTTGAGCTTGCCGTCCTCGCCGGTCTCGTAGGTGAATCGCGCGTGCGCGAGGTACAGGGTATCGGTGTTGCCGGGCGCTGCCGGGCCGGTGGCAGCCTCGGTCGCCGCCTCGGTGCTCTCGCCGCCCGCGTTCTCGCCGCCGCCGTTGCAGGCCACGACGCCACCGAGCAGCGCGATCAGGGTCAGGGTGATGTAGGTTCGCATCGACCATCCTCCTCGATGAAGCTACGAAGGGTAACATGGTTCTGTCATGACGCCCCAAGCCGAACCGGAACGCAGAGCCGGACTGTTCCGCAGCGTGGTGCTCAACCTCGCCGCGCTGGTGCTCGCGACGCTGTTGCTCAACGCCATCCTGGTGTGGAACCTGGGGTCGGCGGACCGCTGGCGCCAGCGGGAGCGGCTCTCCACGCAGTCGGCCACACTGCTGGCCGAGCAGATCGAGGGGCTGCTCATGCAGGGTGACGGCGTCCTCGACGAGGACCTGGCCGCGCCGGTGGATCTGCTGGTCGAGGACCTGTACGCGGGGGAGCTGGCGCCGTCGAGCGTGACCGTGGTGAGCACGTCGTTGCAGCGGATCGCCTGGGCCGGAGCCGAGCCCGAGGACGCGTCCTCCCCGGCGGACCTGCGCGAGGCCGTGGCCACGGATCACGTGGTGACGGGGGTGGAGAGCTCGGATCAATCGTTCTGGGGGCCGCGACACGTCTACGCGTCCGTGCCGGTGCGCGTGGGGGCGCGCAAGGTGGGCGGCGTGCGCGTGACCTACGCCGTGGGCAGCGGCAGCACGTGGCTGCTGGACTGGAAGCTGCTGGTGTTCGTGGCCTACATCGCCGTGGCCATCCTCGTCGTCACCTTGTTCGGCACGGCCATCTTCCGCAACCGCATCCTGCACCCGATCCGGGTGCTGGTGGTGGGCACGCGCAAGGTGGCCGAGGGCATGTTCAGCGTGCG
>CAZLEO010000056.1:0-38580 GCA_964558555.1 uncultured Rickettsiales bacterium
GGCCCCCCCCCCCGCCCCCCCCCCCCCCCCCCACCACACCCCCCCCCCCCCCCCCCCACCCCTGTGCTACTTGCAGCTCTCCTCCACCACGCGACGGCAGCCCTCGGTGAGGTCGGACTCGGCGACGGTGAAGCGCAGGGAGAGACCGGCGTGTGTGGCGGCGATGGGGAGGGACGCGAGGGAGTCGGCGGCGCAGGCCACGGGCAGGGAGGAGCCGCCGGCCGGGGCGACGGTGAGGGGGAGCAGCCACCAGGGGCCGGGCGCGGGGGGATCGCCATAGGCGACCTCCACGGGGCCGGTGGCGAAGGCGTCGAGGGTGTCGGTGGCGGCGCAGGAGGAGGCGAGGGCCAGCGCGACGTGGTCGCACCAGCCGGCAAGGGCCTCCTCGGAGGCGGATCGACCATCACCCACGGTGATCTCGAGGGCCATCCCCACCGGGGCGTCCAGGCCGGGGGTGGCCGGGAAGGGGCAGGCGTAGCCGCGGGTGGGCTGATCCCAGCCGTCGGCGCGGACCTGGCGCATGCCGGCGCCCGAGACGGGCTCGAACATGGGCTCGGCGTGGCCGTGGCCGTAGGACGCCACCGCGGCGAACGCCTCGACGGCGGCCGCCGCGTCGGCCGCAGGTCGCCCCGGCGCGTCGCGGCGGTGGTAGCCGCCCGCGTCGGCGGTCATCTGGGCGCCGGGATCGGCGGAGTCCGCGTCCACGGTCGTGAGCTGTAATCCGGTGGCGCGGATGGCGGTATCGGCGGACGCGACGGCGTCGGCCGACGCGCCAGCGGTGGCGAAGCGCCGGACCGGGGGGGTGCCTCCCAGGGCATCGGCCGCGTCGCGGACCGCCGCGGTCGTGTCGGAGACGTCCGCGAGGTAGATCAGCGCCCCGAGGCGGTCCGCGGACGGGGGCTCGCCCACGCCGACGAGGGTGGCCTCGGCCGCGACGGTGACCACCACCTCGGCCGCGGGCAGCGCGCGCTCGGCGGCGATCGCTGCCGGTGACGTCAACAGGGCCGCCAGGGCCCACGGGATCAGCCATTTCATGGTCACGGAAGATAACACGGGACGCCCGAACACCCGTCCCGCGGTATGCTTGCGCGATGCTGGACCGAGGCCCCGAGACGGACCCACCGCCGTGGATGGAGCAGGCGCTGCGCTTCCCCTCGACGCGGTATCAGGGGTCCAAACGCAAGCTCCTGCCGTGGCTGCTGCGGTGTCTCGCCGAGGTGCCCTTCGACACGGCCCTGGACGCGTTCAGCGGCACCGCAGCGGTGGGCTACGGCCTCAAGGCCATGGGCAAGGCGGTCACGTGCAACGATCTGCTGGAGTCCAGCCGCCGCGTGGCGGGCGCCCTGGTGGCCAATGACGACGAGATCCTGAGCGGGGACGAGGCCGAACAGCTGCTGCGGGCGGCGCCTGGGCGGGACTACGGGACCGTCATCGCGGACACCTTCGGCGGGATCTACTTCACCGACGAGGAGAACCGCGAGCTCGACGTGGTCGCGGGTAACCTCGCGGCCCTTCCGCCCGGGGGCAAGCGCGACCTGGCCTCGTTCGCGGTGTTCCAGGCGGCCCTGAGCAAGCGGCCGTTCAACCTCTTCCACCGTCGCAACCTGAGCCTGCGCACGGCCGATGTGCCGCGGTCCTTCGGCAACAAGGCCACCTGGGACACGCCGCTGGCGCCCCTGCTGCGGCGCTTCGCCGACGAGGCCTCGGCGTCCGTGTTCGAGGGCGGCCGGCCCTGCCGCGCCGTCGCCGGCGACGTGGAGGCGGTGCAGGGGCGCCACGACCTGGTCTACATGGACCCTCCCTACGTCTCGGCCCGCGGTTCCGGAGTGGACTACCCCCGCTACTACCACTTCCTCGAGGGTCTGTGCGGCTACGCCACCTGGGCGGACCGGATCGACCACGGCACGCGCAACCTGCGCCTGACCGGTCCGCCCAGCCCCTGGTCCAAGCCGCGCCTCATCCGGGAGCAGCTGCGGGCCGCGGTCGCCCACTTCCCCGACGGCGTCATCGCCCTGTCCTACCGATCCGACGGTGTCCCGCACGCGGAGGACCTGCTCACCGACCTGCGCGCCGCCCGCGGCTCGGTGGCGCAGTACGACGCGGGCTCCTACTCCTACGTGCTGTCCACCAACCGCGCCTCGCGCGAGCTACTGTTCATCGCTCATTGAGACCCCCCCCTCGCGGTTCGGCGCCGGACGTGGGACAATCCCCCTGATGGACGACCACCGAGCCGACGTCACCGATCCCTTCCTCTCGGCGCTGGACATGCCCGCGCTGGAGGACGTGGACGCGGGGGCTTCCACGGACGCCATGGTCTGGCCCATCCCCTCGCCGCGCGTGCGCAAGCAGCTCGAGGCGCGCATGGAGGATCTGGGGGACCAGCACTTCTACTCACGGATCACCGCCGTGGGGCTCGCCGCGGTGTTCTTCCTGGTCGTCGGCGCCGGGCTCTACCTCCTGGTGGATCAGGTGATCGGGTTCCGCGTCTCTCCCCTGTACTTCGGCGTGGCCTACACGGTCTTCTTCCTGGGGCTGGCCTTCCTGGCCGAGTTCATGCGGGAGCGCACGGCCATGGAGCTGTATCGCACCGTGGACTTCTCCCACTCCTCGTTCATCGATACCCGGCCGCGGCGCGGTATCCGCGGCTTCCCCAGGCTGATGCTGTTCATCCCCAGGATGGCCGGGAAGGCCTTCCGCAAGCTGGCCGAACCAGCGCCACCCATGGACGAGGGAGCCCTGGAGGCCGCCTTGCGGCTGTTGCCGGCCCTTCACTCGCCCCTGCTGCTGGCGCGCGCCGAGGCCGCCGATCTGGGCGGTCCCGAGGTGGTCCGCCGGGCGGTGTTGCTGCTGTTCGCCATGGGCCTGGCCGATCTACAGCTGAATGGGGACGAGGAGTACGAGATCGTGCCCAGCGGCGGCTGCGCCGACCTGCTGCGCGGCGGTCCCTTCGACCCGGACAAGATCGGCGAGTTCGAAGAGACGATCCGAGACTGAATCCCGCCGCGGACCGACCCCCCCTCAGAGACCCTTGAGCGCCGTCAGCGCCTGCTGTGCGCCTTCCCGCCAGCCGGCGGCGCACGCCGCGCTGAGGGCCTCCTGGTAGCAGGTCCGGGCCGCGTCCGGGTCCCTGAGGATCACGTACAGCAGCCCGCGGTGGACCGACGCGCGCGCCCGGAGCACCGGATCGAGGGAGTCCTTGGCGCGCACCGCGTCGAGGAAGCGCGCCGCCTGCTTGGGATCGCCGCGCTCGATGTGCATGCTGCCCATGGCGAGCATGGCCTGCGACCAGACCTGCAGCTCGCCCCGCGTCTCGGCCCCCTCGATGACCTTGCGCAACACGTGGCGCGCCTCGCGGGTCTGGCGCACCCGGACCAGCAGCCGTCCCAGCTGCAGCGACAGCCGCAGGGACCGCGCCTGACCCAACAGCGAGCCCGCCTGCTCGGCGTGCTGCGCGGCGTCGTCCCGGCGCTGGTGGTTGAGCGCGTCGTCGGCCAGGGCCACGCGGGCGCGGATGTGCAGCGCCGCGTCGGCACCGTCCACCGCCAGTCGCAGGGCCTCGTCGAGGTGGCGCCCGGCGCCCGGATCCCGCTTCGCGGTCAGCGCCAGCCCACGGGAGAGGGCCACCATCCCCGGAAAGCCGGCGTCGAGGCGAGGCCGGATCTGGACCGGCTTCAGCACCTCCAGCGCGGCGTCGGGATCTCCTGACGCGGTCAGCGCGTCGGCCAGCGCGGCCGTGATGCGGATGCGGTCCGTGGTCCACTCGACCGGGCCCAGGGACAGGGTGTTGGCGTGCCGCAGCGGCGGCACGGCCCGCTCGGGAAGCTGCACGTCCATGAAGGACTGCGCGGCGATCTCGAGGCAGGCGGCCGCCTCCATACGCTGGTCGAGCTGCTCCCGGTGCACCGCCTCTTGCAGCAACCGGGATCGCTTGCGCGGTCCGTCCGCGGCGGCGGCGGTTTTCCTGGACACGACCACCAGGTCGCCGAGGAGCTCGCTGAGCTCGGCCGGACCGAGGCCGCCCGCGACGGTCTGTGCCACGGTCCGCGACGCGAGCAGGCACCCGTCCGGCGTGTCCACCACCAGCCCCGCCTCGGCCAGCCGCGTCAGCATCTCGCCGGCGTCGCCGCCGCCGAACGAGGGTGGGAGCTCCACCAGGCCACGCGGCGACAGGGACAGGAGCCTTACGAGCTTGCGCTCCCGGGCGTCGAGCCGAGCGACCCGCTGGCGGATCACCTGCGCGAGGTCGGCGAGGGCGGGCGCGGAGGCCTCGTGCAGGAACCACTTGCCCTCGGCGTCGCACTGGATCTCGCCGGTCTCCCTGGCCAGGAACGCCCGCTGCTGCAGCCACGCAGGGAACGGCAGCTCCGGCCCGGCCAGGGTGACGCGGTCCCCCAGGAACGGGGCGCCCAGGGCCAGGCGGATACCGCGGGACAGGGGCAGCAACGGCAGCGCGCCGGCCTTGCCCGGCGGCGGCTCCTCGCCCGTGGTCGCACCCAGCAGCAGGGTGGGGCGGTCCTGGAACAGCACGGGCTGCAGGAACGCCGACCACAGGGGCTGGGGCAGCAGGTCTGCGTCGTCCACCAGCACCAGCCGCGGTCCCGTGTCGCGGGGCGGCGGGAGGACGTCCGACGGCAGGACGAAGGGGCTGAGATCGGGGGCCCCCGGCCGCGCCCACTGCACCTCCCAGCCGGCCTCGCCCGCGCGCCGTGCGGCCTCGGCGAGCATGCGGCTGCGGCCGCTGCCCGGCGGACCGACCACCAGCTGGGCGTCCCAGCCCGCGGCGGCCGCGCGATCCATGGCCTGGCTCATCTCCGCGAGCATCTCCTCGCGACCCAGCAGGAGGCGGCCCACGTCCGGGTAGGCGGCGGCCGGGGCCGCGTCGGCGTGGGGCCGGAGCACGGGGGCGGGTTCCGGCGACTGCTGGCGGATGTCCGCCCAGGTGGCCGGCACGGCCTCCTCGCCCTCCGCGATCAGCGGACCGACCTCGCCCACGGCGGTGGCCCCCATCTCGTCGTCCGGCCGGGGGGCCGCCAGGCCCGGCGGGGGACCTGCGGCGGCGCCCGTCTCCTCGCCGCGCCTCGCGCGCCGCTGCGCGCGCTCCAGCCACTGCTCCAGCGCCCTGCGGAACGACGGGGCGTCGGCCCAGCGGTGATCCGGGTCGCGCGACATGCCCCGCACGCAGATGTCCACGAGCCCCGGCGGGTTGGGTTGGCCGTCGGGGTTCGTGTCGGGGGACGGCGGGTCCTCGTTGACCTTGCGGATCAGGTAGTCGGTCGGGCTCTTGGCCTGGAACGGCAGCTCGTTGGTGAGCATCTCGAACAGGATGGCCGCCACCGCGTACAGGTCGGCGCGCCCGTCCAGCTTGCGTCCCACGGCCTGTTCGGGCGCCATGTAGGTGGGCGTCCCGCACACGGAGCCCTCGCGCGTCAGCTTCAGGTCGTCGAGCTGAGCCCCCTCCAGCGCCCGCGCGATGCCGAAGTCCAGCACCTTGACGAAGTCGGGCCTGCCCGGGACGTTGCACGCCATGATGTTGGCCGGCTTGATGTCCCGGTGCAGCAGCATGGACTGGTGCGCGGCCTCCAGCGCCGCCAGGGTCTGGATCAGCAGGTCGGCCACCCGCTCCGGGGCCAGGGGTGAGTCCCGGCTGATCAGCTGGCCGAAGTTGCGGCCGTCGAGGTACTCCATGACCAGGAACAGGCCGAACCGCCGGTCGCGGCCGTAGTCCATCACCTGGACGATGTTGGGGTGGTAGAGGCGGCTGGCGGCCAGGGCCTCGCGGCGGAAGCGGGCCTCGTACTCGCGGGATCGGTCCTCCACGCCCCTGGCCAGCACCTTGATCGCCACCTTGCGCTCGAGGTTGATCTGCTGGGCCAGGAACACCATGCCCATGCCGCCCTTTCCGAGGGGGTGCTTGAGCATGTAGCGTCCGTCGAGGATGTCCCCCTCGGCCGGGGTCTTCGGCGGGTGCGTCACAGCACACCCTCGAGGGCGTCGCGCAGCTCCGCGCAGGAGGGGAAGCGATCGTCGCGGTCCTTCTCCAGCAGGGTCAGCACGATCTGCTCGAGGCGGGGCGGCAGGTCGGGACGGAAGTCGGTCGGTCGCGGCGGCGGCCGGCTCACGTGGGCCATGAGCAGCTGGAATGCCTCCTCGGCCTCGAAGGGCAGGCGGCCGCACAGCAACACGAACATCAGGCAGCCCAGGGAGTACAGGTCGCTGCGATGATCGAGGTCCTTGCTGCCCTGGATCTGCTCGGGGGACATGTACAGGGGGGTCCCGTACGCGAGGCCGGTGCGCGTCATGCCCTGGGCGTCCATGAGCTTGGCGATGCCGAAGTCGAGGATCTTGGCCGTGCCGTCGGGCTGGACCACCACGTTGGAGGGCTTGATGTCCCGGTGGATCACGCCCAGGTCGTGGGCCGCACCGAGGCCGTCGCAGATCTGGCCCGCCAGGTCCAGCGCCAGGGCCACCTCCAGCCCACCCGGCGAGTCCTCGAGCAGCGCCTCGAGGTCGCGCCCGTCGAGGTACTCCATGGTGATGAACCGCAGGCCGTCCACCTCGGCGATGTCGTACAGGCGGATGATGTTGCGGTGGGTCAGCTTCCGCGCGAGCTTCAGCTCCTGGCGGAACAGGTCCAGGCTCTGGTCGGTGACGTCGGTGGGGTGGAGCACCTTCAGCGCGATGTCCTCGTCCAGCTCCAGGTCCCGCGCCAGGAACACCGCGCCGCGGCCGCCCGCGCCGATCTTGGCCTGCAGCTGGTAGCGCGAGCCCAGGCGGGCCCCCGGCTCGAGCTTGACGATGGCAGCCTGGTGGGCCCACGTCTTGGTGATCGACGAGTCCCCCGGTCGGTGCGGCGCGTCGGGCGTCGGGCCGGTGGTCGCCGGGGCCTCGACCTTCGGCGGCGGGGGGGGAGGGAGCGGCTCGTCCGGGGCCGCGGGGGCGTCCTGACCGGGTGGTGGAGGCAGGTCCGGGAAGGACTCGAGGTCCCCCGTGGGATCCAGCAGGGCCTTGCGGCGCTCCTTCATCTTCTCCGTGCGGTCCTCGTAGTTGAAGTCCTCCTTGAGCACCTGCTTGTAGATGGCCGCCGAGTCGCGCTGGTAGGCCACCACGCGCTGCAGCCGCTCGGCCGCGTCTTGATAGCCCGGCCGGTTCTTGAGCAGCTTCTCGTAGTGCTCCTGGGCCGTCTCCCAGAACTCGCCCTGCTCGTACACGCGAGCCAGGCGGTACAGCAGGTCCGCGCCCTGGTCGTCGAGGGGGCGGAAGACGAACTCGTTGAGGAAGCGCTCGGCCGCGAACGACATGTCCCCCTTCATCTCCAGCGCCCGGACCACCTCGGCGACGCCGTCCATGTAGTCGGGATCGTCGTAGCGGATCTGGCTCAGCGACTTGATGGCCTCGTCGGGCTGGTCCGCTTTGAGGTAGGACTTGCCCGATTCCAGGGGGCGCGACGCCCGGGCGAACATGCGGCCCGCCAGGGGCCAGTCAGGGATACGCGCGGCCACCTTGGCGGCCTCCAGCCACTCCTTGGCGCGGTCGTAGCAGCGCGCGCTCGCGGTCATGTCGCCGGCGTTGTAGTACAGCCGCGCCGCCAGCACGTGCTCCTCGGCCTCCTCGCACAGGGCCGCCGCCTCGGCGGGCCGCTCGGCGCGCACGAGGGTGTCCACGGCCTGCTGGCGCATGCCCAGCTGCAGGTACAGCCGCGCGGCGCGGGTGTGGTGTCCGGCCGAGGCGAGCACCCGCGCGGCGCGTTCGGGTTCGCCGGCGTCCGTCAGCAGCTTCGAGGCTCGATCGGGATCCCCCGCCTTGGCGTGGAAGTGGGCTGCCCAGCGGATCGCCTTGCGCCGCGCGTTCGCGTCCGCGCTGCGCCTGGCCAGCCGCGCCATCTCGAGCTCGAACACCCGCGCGGCGGCCTCGTGGTCTCCGGCGTCCGCGTAGGCCTGCCCGGCCTGCTCGTAGGTACCGAGCTTCTCCAGCACCCGGCCGGTGTCCGCGGGGCTGCGGGCGCGGCGGAAGTACTCCAGGGCCCGCTCCAGCTTGCTCGCGCCCTCGGCGACCCGCCCGGCGTCGGCCCACATGCCGGCCTGGGCGTAGGCCTGGGCCGCGCGCTTGGGGTGGCCCAGCTGCTCGAACAGGCGCGCCGCCTCGCGCGCCTTGCCGGCGGCGAGCAGGTCCTTGGCTTCACGGATGGAGGACATGATTCAGATGGTCATATCACATACGAATCGAACAGCGTCTTGTCCTCGGCGTGGCCTCGCGCCTCCTCGGGCGTGATCTTGCCGCGCTGCATCAGCCGCAGCAGGCACTGGTCCATGGTCTCCATGCCGGTGGTCTTGTAGTCCGCCGCCTGGATCACCGAGGTCAGCTGGTAGGTCTTGCCCTCGCGGATCAGGTTCGACACCGCGTAGGACCAGGTCATCACCTCCACCGCGGCCATGCGGTTGAGCCCGTCCACCGTCTTGCACAGCTTCTGCGCGATGACC
Source organism: uncultured Rickettsiales bacterium (assembly GCA_964558555.1). Classification (GTDB taxonomy): domain Bacteria; phylum Myxococcota_A; class UBA796; order UBA9615; family CAYRNR01; genus CAYRNR01. The sequence goes on from CAZLEO010000056.1 coordinate 8,478, forward strand.
CCCTTGAGGGACATGGACAGCATGCCCCGGATCTGGTCCTGCTGCTCCTCGGGGTACGAGTCGATGATTCGGTCCACGGCTCGCGCCGCCGAGCTGGTGTGCAGCGTGCCGAAGACCAGGGTGCCGGTGGCGGCCAGGGTGATGGCCAGCGAGATGGTCTCGTTGTCGCGCATCTCGCCGACGAGGATCACGTCCGGTGACTCGCGGTAGCTCGCGCGCAGGGCCGACGCGAAGCTGTCCGCGTCCCGGCCCACCTGGCGCTGGGAGACCACCGAGTTACGCATGGTGTAGACGAACTCGATGGGGTCCTCGATGGTGAGGATGTGCTTGCGCCGGGTGCCGTTGATCTCGTCCACCAGCGCCGCCAGCGTCGTGGACTTGCCGCAGCCCGTGGGGCCGGTGACCAGCACCAGCCCGGCGTCGAGGTCGCAGAACTGGCGCAGCGCCGGCGGCAGCTGCAGGTCGTCCAGGGACGGGGGCGCCTCCGGGATGATGCGGAACGCCGCGCCCATGCCCTCGGACTGGTTGTAGGCGTTGACGCGGAAGCGCCCGACGCCGGGGATCTCGTAGGCGAAGTCCAGGTCCTGGTGCTCCTCGAAGGTCGCGATCTGCTCGTCGGTGAGGATCTCGTAGAGGAACCGCCTGGCCTCCAGCTTGGACAGCTGACGGAACTTCACGTGCACCAGGTCGCCGTTGTAGCGGATCACCGGCGACGACCCGGCGCAGAAGTGCAGGTCCGACGCCCGCTGCTCCATCACCAGCCTCAGGAAGGAGTCGACGCGTGGCATGGGCTACACCTCCTCCGAGTCACGGGAGAGGCGCCCCTGTCGGATGGAGGGGCGCCCGCTCTCGCCGTCGCCGTCGTCGTCCTCTTCCTCGAAGAAGTGGGCGAAGAGCTTGCGGTCGGTGGCCTTGGCGTAGGCCTCCTCCGGGGTGATGACCCCCTGGTTGGCCAGCTGGAGCATCTCGCGGTCCATCAGCCGCATACCCTTCTCGTAGCTGGTGGTGATGGCCCCTTCGATCTGGTGGATCTTGCCCAGGCGGATCATGTTGGCGATGGCGTGGTTGTTGATCATCAGCTCCAGGGCCAGGGTCCGACCCTCGCCGTCGGCCCGCAGCAGCAGCTGCTGGCACAGCACGCCGCGCAGGCTCTCGGAGATCATCACGCGGACCTGGGGCTGCTGGTGCGGCGGGAACGCGTCGAGGATGCGGTCGATGGTGGCCGCGGCGCTGATGGTGTGCAGGGTGCCGAACACCAGGTGGCCCGTCTCCGCGGCGGTCACGGCGAACGACATGGTCTGCAGGTCGCGCATCTCGCCGACGAGGATCACGTCCGGGTCCTCGCGCAGCACGGACCGCAGGGCGGCGTTGTAGTCCACCGTGTGGGTGCCCACCTCGCGCTGGTTGACCAGGCAGCCGAAGCCCTTGTCGTGGATGTACTCGATGGGGTCCTCGAGCGCGATGATGTGCTTGGCCTGGTTGCGGTTGATGTGGTCGATCAGGGTCGTCAGCGTGGTGGACTTCCCCGAGTTGGACGGCCCGGCGATGATCACGAGCCCGGAGTCCCACTCGGTGAAGTCGAGCACGTTGTCGGGCAGGTTGAGCTCTTCGAAGGGCAGCACCTCGTCGGAGATGACCCGGAACACGCCGTTGATGCCCGTGTGCTGCTTGTAGATGTTGACGCGGAAGCGGTAGTGCTCGTTCTGGCTCTCGTAGGACGTGTCCACGTCCTTGGCCGCCTCGAACTCGGCGCGCTTCTTGTCCGAGAGGATGGCCATGAGCAGCTCGCGGGTCTGATCCGCGTCGAGCACCCGGTCGTCCAGCGGCCGCACCCGGCCCATGATCTTCATGGTGGGCGGCGCGCCGGCGAGGATGTACAGGTCCGTCGCCCCCTGGTTCTTGGCGTCCTCCAGCAGCGTGTCGAGGTAGGACAGGGAGCTGGCCGCCTGCTGCTCCACCCGCGACGCGTCCAGCTCGACCTGCATCTTGCCGAGGATGCGGACGGCGCGGGTGCGGACCTCCTTGTCGGGGTCGTCGGCGACCTTCTTGACCTCTTCGATGATCTCGGGGCAGCCGATGGCGTCCAGGGCGTCGAGGATCGCGAGGCGGAAGTCGTCCTTGGTCGAGGTCAGGAGGTGCCCCAGGTACGGCACGGCGCGGGGATCGGTCAGCTTGCCCAGCGCCGGCACGCACACCCAGTGCAGCTCCTTGTCGCGCAGCAGGTTCACCACCACCGGCGTGGCGCGCGGGTCGCCGAGGTCACCCAGGGCCTCGATGGCGCGCTCCTGCACCCACCAGTCCGTGTCCTCCTTGGCGGCCTGGGCCAGGGGGCCGATGGAGCGGGGGTCCTTGAGGCGGATCAGCACCTCCACCGCGTACCGGCGCACGATGTCGCTGTCGTCCTCCAGCAGCTCCACCACGTGCTCGGTGATCTTGTTGCCCGAGATGTTGACGAGGACCTCGGTGGCCCGCTCGCGCACCCACCAGTCCTCGTCGCGCAGGTGCCGCACCAGCCGCTTCCAGATGGTGCCGTCGCGGTCCCCCACGTCGTTGATGATCTCGATGACCGCCCGGCGCACGTTGACGTCCGGGCTGTTCATCATCAGCACGAGCATCCGCGCCAGGTTGACCTTGCCCGACTTGCCCAGCGCCGAGATGCCCTCGGTGGCCTTGTTGCGCAGGACCAGGTTGGAGGACTCGAGCAGGTTGACCAGGGTCGGCACCACCGTGTCGGTGCCGACGGCGATCAGCGCGTCCACGCAGGCGGTCTGGATGTTGACGTTGTCTACCCGGGCCACCTCGCCCAGCAGCTCCACCGACTGCGGGTCGTCGAACTGCCCCAGGGCGACCACGGCGGCCTTGGCCACCCACTGGTTGTCGTCCCACACCATGGGGGACAGGCCGGGGATCACCGCGGCGTCGCCCAGCTTGCCCAGGCCCGCGCAGGCCTTGCCGCGCACCATGGGGTCCTCGTCCACGAGGAGGCTCTGCAGCGCGTCGCAGGCCTCCCGCGTCGAGGCCTTCATGTAGTTGTCGTCGGACAGGTGCTGGACGATGCGGACGCGCTCTTCGCGCGTGCAGTGGGGGAACATGGTCCGCAGCACCGGGATCGAGTAGTGGCCGGAGATCGCGACGACCACGTCGATGACCTCCATGCGGCTGAACCACCGTTCGTCCGCCGACTCGCTGGCGAGCCGGAACACGGTCTTGCCGCCCACCTCGGCGAGCACGCGCTTGGCCATGGCCCGCACGCGGTCGTCCTTGTGGTTGAGGTAGGGGAACAGCCTGGGGTGCCAGGCCGTGTCGTTGAGTCGGACCAGCACCTCGGACAGGTAGCGGCGGCCGCGCTCCTCGGCGCCGCGGGCCAGGTCGATCAGGTGGGAGCAGATGTCGGGCTCGCCGCGCCCCTCGGCCAGGGCCAGCGCCACGCGCTCCATGTGGGACAGCTGGTGCCGGGGGTACTTGCTGCCTTCGCGCACGATGACGTTGAACGCCTGCCGCAGGTTGCCCTCGCCGATGTCGGCGTTGGCGCGGACGAACTCGTCCACCTCCGCCTCGTTGCGCCAGGCCGCCTTGCGGAATACGCCGATGAAGTTGCGAGTCGCCATGACCACCGTTGTCGTTGTATGCGCCCTACCCGGCGGAAGATCTTACCAACGATCGCCGCTGTCCGCTTGGAGCTGCGGCGATCTGCTAAGCTCCCCCCGCCCCGGAACGGGGCGAGTCCCTTCCTGGAGCCCACGATGATCGGCCCGGACTCGATCCGTCAGTCCTTTCTCGATGCGTTCGGTGCGCCTCCGCGGCTGATGTCCACGGCGCCGGGGCGGATCAACCTGCTGGGCGAGCACGTGGACTACCTCGGCGGGCGGGTGTTGCCCGCGGCCATCGACCGCGGCATCACCGCGGCGGGACGGCCGCAGCCGGGCGGCCCCCTCGAGGTGGCCAGCCTGGACTTCGGGGAGCGCGTGCGCTGGGAACCCGCCGACCTGGACGCGGCCGCCCCGGGCGGCTGGCGGTCCTACCTGTGGGGGGTGTTGCGCGAGCTGCGGGCCCTCGGCGTGCCTTGGGTCGGCGGATCGCTGATCGTGACGGGCGACGTGCCCCTGGGCGCTGGCCTGTCGTCGTCCGCAGCGCTGGAGGTCGCGCTGATCCAGTGGTTCTCGCACGCCGCGGGCCGGCCCATCGCCGGCGCCGAGCTCGCCGTGCTGGCGCGCAAGGTCGAGAACGACCAGGTGGGGACCGCCTGCGGCATCATGGACCAGTTCGTGTCCGTCCACGGCTGCGAGGGGCAGGTGCTGGACCTGGACTGCGACACCCTCGAGTACGAGCTGTTCACCCCGGACCTGCCGGACCACACCTGGGTCCTGGTCAACTCCATGGTCGCCCACGAGCTGCGCGACCAGTACAACCGCATTCGCGCCGAGCTGGAGCGCGCCCAGGACGTCCTGGGGCCCCTCGTGCAGCTACCCCTGGATGCCGTGGAGGGCGCTGACGCGGCCCTGTCGCTGTCCGAGGCCGCCCGCGCCGACTACGTGGTGAGCGAGACCCACCGCACCCGTGAGTTCGTTGCGGCGGCGACGGCTGGTGATGCGTGCCGGGTCGGCGAGCTGCTCGTGGCCACGCACCGCGGCCTGAGCACCCAGATGGGGGTCAGCACGCCGGAGCTCGACGCCATCGTCGAGGCGTCCGCGGATCTGCCGGGGTGGGTCGGCGGCCGGATGATCGGCGGCGGCTTCGGCGGCTGTGTGCTCAACCTGGTCCGCCGGGAGGACGAGGCCGCCTTCGTCCACGGCATCCAGGCCGCGTTCCAGGCGCGCTTCGGTCTGCCGTGTGAGGTCTACCCGGTTCGCCTGGCCGACGGATCATCCGTGCGGGAGATCTGAGAGGGAAGAACGAGTCCGGGGGAAAGGAACCGCAGACGGACGCAGACGGACGCCGACGGGGGCGGTGCGGGACAGCGGGGTGGACTCGGGGCACGGATGCCGATCGAAGCCCGTTCCTGGGAACTCGTACGATTTCCTGGGATATCGATCGGACTCGACGCGTTCGTCTTGGGGGAAGCACGCCACGACGCCACGACGCCACGGCGCGACGCTCAGAACCGCCCGATCGCGCATCGGAGCCCTCGTCACCCCGAAGCCTCGGTCTGCGTTGGTCTGCGTTGGTCTGCGGTTTTTTTTTCTTTCCCTGGAGGACCCGATACTGCACGCGGCCGTCAGTGCTTCGGACACCCGTCCCGCGGCTCCGGTCCCCGCCCGTCTTCGGCCTCGTCCGGGCACGCGTCCGCCTCGTCGAGCATCCGGTCGCCGTCGTTGTCCGGCTCCGGGCACCCGTCCTCGTCCTCGAACCCGTCGTGGTCCTCGGGCTGCAGGGGACACGCGTCGGCGTCCACCACCGAGTCGCGGTCGAGGTCCGCGCCCACCGTGCCCGCAGGACAGCCTGACGCGCCCTCACCGGCCCGGTCCGGGCAGGCGTCGGTCCAGTCCGGGTTGCCGTCGCCGTCGTTGTCGGGATCGGGGCACCCGTCGCCGTCCTCGTGTCCGTCCACGTCCTCGGCGGCGCCTGCGCAGCGGTCCTGCCGGTCGGTCAGGCCGTCCAGATCCCGGTCCGCCCTGCCGCGGGTCTCCATCCGTCGTCCGCCGCCGCGCCAGCTGACGCTGCCCAGCACGCGCACCGCGGCCACGCCGGGCATCTCGCCCAGGCCCGCGCCCGCGTGGGCCGTGAACACCAGCCCCTCCACCGGCTCGACGGCCAGCCCGCCCAGCAACTCCGCGGCCGCGCCGCCGGCGCCCTGCACCGGCGCGAGGCCCCGCAGACCGATCTCGGGCCGCACCGCGCGCTTCGGCCCCACCTCCACTCCCACGGCCGCGTGTAGCGTCAGCCAGTCGGAGAAGTAGGGGATCGTCAGCTTCCGGCCCCCCTGTACGCGCGCGCCCGGCCGCCCGCCCCCCGTCAGCCTCCCCACATGCAGCGAGACCTGCAGCTGGGGCTCGGCCGTCAAGCCGTGGTGCCCGGCGTAGCTCGCCTCGTCCCCGGTCGGGAAGGTCACCGGCACCGCCAGGATCAGCCCGACGGGGCCGGCCTGTGGAGGCAGGGGCGAGACACGCGGGACGAGGACGAGGTCCCCCACCGCGGCGGCCTGGAAGCCCAGCCCCTCCACCTGCCCGGCCACGGACAGGGCCAGCGGCAGCGCGATCCCCACGTCCGCCACCCCGAATCCCACGGCCGCGCCCACGGCCGCGCCCACCGCGTGGTCGATGCGCAGATCCGTCAGGTGTGCCGCCCGATATTCGATGGGCCGGTGGCTGCCGGACACCTGCAGCGAGAAGCGCAGCTCCCCCAGCCCCAGCGGTCCGCCGTCCAGGCCCATGGCCGTGGCCTGGGGCTGCGCCACCGGGCTGGACAGGTCCAGGGGGTACGAGGGGACGCCCTGTCCGCGGGCGCACCACGGCGTCAGCAGGGCCGCCATCACGAGGAACCACAGAGGGGGGGAGGGACGCACGGATCCCATGGTACCGCGGAGAGCGACGGAGCGGGGGAGGGGTTACCGCCCGAGGTCCTCGCGCAGGTACTTGAGCAGCCGCAGGGCGGGATCGGCGCGGTTGAACGGCGCGCTGATCTGCAGGCCCTGGACGTGCTGGTGCATCTGCTCGAGGATCTCCATCGCCACCTCGAGGCCCACCTCCTGCTCGGCCTGCTTGGAGCCGGCCGCGCGCATGCGCTCCATGGTGGACTCGGGGACGGTGACACCGGGGACCTCGTTGTTGAGGAACTCGGCGTTGCGCTTGGACTGCAGGGGCCACACGCCGGCGATGACCGGGACGTTGTACTGGGAGACCTTGTCGACGAACGCCAGCAGCGGCTCCACGTCGAACACGGGCTGCGTGATGATGTACTCGGCGCCCGCGTCCACCTTCCAGTACAGCCGCTCGTCCTCGCGCTCCTGGTTGACGGCGGTGGGGTTGGCGCCCACGCCGACGAGGAAGCCGCAGGGCTCGCCGATGCTGCGGTGGCCGATGTCGAAGCCGGTGTTGAGCCGGCTGACGATGTTGGTCAGGCCGATGGAGTCCACGTCGAACACGGCCGTGGCCTTGGGGTAGTCGCCCAGCACGGGCGGATCGCCGGTGACCAGCAGCAGGTTGCGGATGCCGAACGTGTGGGCGCCGAGCAGGTCGGACTGCATGCCGAGGATGTTGCGGTCGCGGCACACGTAGTGGAGCACCGCCTCGATGCCCACCTCCTGTTGCAGGCGCACGGACATGGCCAGCGGCCCCATCCGCGCCGACGCGCGCGGGCCGTCGGGGACGTTGATGGCGTCGTAGCCCTGCTTGCGGAGCTGGGCGGCCTTGTCGAGGATGCGGTTGAGGCGCCAGCCGCGCGGTGGCGTCAGCTCCACCGACGTGACGAACTCACCGGCGGCGAGCTTGGCCCCGAACGCGGACTTCTCGGCCATGGGGATGGGCTCGGGCAGGGTCTCGGACCGCGGCGGCTCCCGGAGCACCTCGATGCGCGGCGCCCCCTGATCCATGCGCACGGCGCCGGCGATGGCGCGGATGTGCTCCGGGGTGGTCCCGCAGCAGCCGCCCACGACCCGGGCGCCGGCCTCGATGAACCGCTGGGCGAACTTGGCCAGGTAGTCCGGCGAGGACAGGTAGATCAGCCGCCCGTCCACGTTCTTGGGCAGCCCGCCGTTGGGCATGGCCGACAGGGGGACGTCCGTGACCGAGGCCATCTTCTCCAGCGTCGTGAGCATGGCCGCGGGGCCGATGGAGCAGTTCACGCCCACCACGTCGGCGCCCCACTCGGCCATGCGCCGGCCGAACACCTCCGGCTCGGTGCCGTACAGGGAGTTGCCCTCGCGGCCCACGGTCATCTGCGCCACGATGGGCACGTCCGGCGCCAGCTCCCGCAGCGCCTGGATCGCCTGGCCCATCTCGCTGAGATCCGAGATGGTCTCCAGCACGAACAGATCCGCGCCACCCTCGAGCAGCGCCTCCCCCTGCTCGCGGAACGCGTCCCGTGCCTCGTGCAACGCCGTGGGCCCCCAGGGCTCGATGCGGATACCCAGCGGCCCGATGGCGCCGCCCACGTACGTCGAGTCCCCCGCCACCTCGCGCGCCAGGCTGGCGCCGAGCTTGTTGATCTCCGAGAGCCTGTCCTCCAGGTGGTGCTTGGCCAGCTTGAAGCGGTTCGCCCCGAAGGTGTTGGTCTCCAGCACGTGGGCGCCGGCGTTGAGGTAGTCGGTGTGCACCGACTGCACCATCTCCGGGTCCACGAGGTTGAGTTGCTCGAAGTTGCGGTTGATGAAGACCCCGCGGTCGTACAGCAGCGTGCCGATGGCGCCGTCGAACACCACCACCTGCTGGGCCAGGAAGTCGAGGAAGGGCTTGCGCAAGTCGTCCTCCAGCTGAAGCTCGGTAGATTACACCTTTGGTCCGACGAAGAAACCTCGCAAGGGGAAACTGGGGAAGTCGGGCCGTCGACCGTCGACCGTCGGCCGTCGACGCGGGGCGAAGCCCCGCATCCCCCCCTGTGCTAGCATGGCGCGCCGGAACAGGGAGGCGCCATGGAGTTCAGGTTCACCGAGGAGCAGGAGTTCTTCCGCAGCCAGGTCCGCGACGCCGTGGATCGGATGATCATCCCGCTGGCCGAGGAGATCGACGAGAGCGAGGAGTTCCCGCGCAAGCTGTGGGACGAGTTCGCCGCGCTGGGCTTCTTCGGCCTGCGCTACCCCGAGGAGTACGGCGGGCTGGCCGCCGACACGACCACGGCGATGATCTTCTTCGAGGAGCTCGCCCGCGGGTCCAACGGCTTCTCCATGGCCGTGACCGTGCAGATGCTCATGGGAACCTACTTCATCGGCCGCTTCGGCTCCGAGGAGGTCAAGCAGCGTTGCCTGGTGCCGGCCATCGCCGGGGAGAAGATCGCGGCGGTCTGCTTCACCGAGGATCAGTCCGGCTCCGACCTCGCCGGCACCCGCACCACGGCGGTGCGCGACGGCGACGACTGGATCATCAACGGCACCAAGCAGTGGGTCACCAACGGCCCTGTGTGCGACTTCGCCACCGTGCTGGCGACCACCAACCCGGGCTCCGGCCTCAAGGGCCTGGACTTCTTCCTCGTGGAGCTCGACCGCCCGGGCGTGTCCCAGGGCCAGGTGCTCAAGAAGCTCGGCTCCCGGGGCTCCATCACCGGCGAGCTCGTGTTCGACAACGTGCGCATCCCGTCGGAGTGCTTCCTCGGCGACGAGGTGGGCAACGGCGTCAGGCACACCACCGACATCCTCAACGAGGTCAGGGTGATGACCGGGCTCAACGCCTGCGCCATCGCCCGCCAGGCCATGGACGACGCCAAGGAGTACGCCAACCGGCGCGTCGCCTTCGGCCGGCCCATCGCCAGGTTCCAGCTCATCGCCGCCAAGTTCGGCAAGTTCTACGCCCAGTACGAGGCCGCCCGCACGCTGCTGTACCGCGTCGCGTGGATGCTCGAGCAGGGCCAGCCGTGCCAGCGGGAGGCCATGGCCGCCAAGTACTTCTCCACGGAGATGTGCCTCGAGGCCGTGGACGAGGTCACCCGCATCTACGGCGGCGGCGCCTTCGCCCGCGAGTACCCCGCCCAGCGTTACTTCCGCGACGCCCGGTTCCTGCTGTACGGCGGCGGCACCCACGAGGTGCTCCTCAACTACCTGGGCAAGCTCTATCTGAAGGAGTAGGCAATCCCCATGCACATCATCGTCTGCGTCAAACAGGTGGCCGACCCGGAGGCCGTCGTCGAGGTCACCGGCGAGGGCTCCCTGCAGGTCGAGGACCGCTGGATCACGAGCTTCTTCGACGAGGTCGCCATCGAGCAGGCCCTGCAGCTGCGGGACCGCTTCGGCGGTGAGGTCACCGCCGTGACCGTCGGCACGGGCAAGGCCACCGACGCCGTGCGTCGCGCCGTGGCCATGGGCGCCAACCGCGCCATCCAGGTGGACGATCCCGGCGCCGCCGACCTCGACGGTGTCGGCGTCGCGCGCGCCCTCGCCGTGGTCATCCGCGGCGAGTCCGCCGACCTGGTCCTGTGCGGCAAGGCGTCGCTGGACCTCGAGGCCGGCGTGGTGGGCCCGGCCCTGGCCGAGTTCCTCGGGGTGCCGCACATGTCCGAGGTGGTGGAGCTCGAGGCCGCCGAGGACGCCGTCAGCGGCGCCCGCGCCGTGGAGGGCGGCCGCATCCACGAGAAGGTCGAGCTGCCCGCCGTGATCACCACCGGCAAGGGCCTCGTCGAGCCCCGGGTGCCCCCGGTCACCGGCGTGATGAAGGCCATGCGCACCCCCATCGACCGTCGCTCCCTGGCCGATCTGGGCCTGGACGGCGCGCTGCCCGGCTGGCAGGTCCGCACCCACCACCCACCGCCGAGGCGTGAGCCCGTGGCCATGCTCGAAGGCGAGTTCCCCGCGAACGTGGACGCCCTCGTGGCCGCCCTGCAGCAGAAGGGAGCCCTGTCATGAGCCTGTGGGTGATCATCGAAGGCGACGGCGACATCGTCCGCAGCGTCTCCCTGGAGCTCCTCGGCCGCGGCGCGGCCCTGGGTGTACCGACCACCGCCGTGGTCGTGGGCGAACCCGGCCTCGTGCAGGCCGTCACCGGCCACGCCACCGACGTGATCTTCGTCGGCGCCCCCCGCAAGGCCGACAGCGCCGCTGCGATCCTCGCCGACCTCGTCGGGCAACGTCAGCCGTCCCTCGTCGTCGCCGGCGCCACATCGTTCGGACGCGACCTCATGCCGCGCCTCGCCGCGCGCCTGGGCACCGGCCTCGCCGCCGGCTGCACCGCGCTGGACCGCGACGGCGACACCTGGCTCGTCCGCCGCCCCGTCCAGGGCGGCAAGGCCTACGTCGAGCTCGCCAGCGCCGCCGCGACCCTGGTCGCCACGGTCCGGCCCAACGCCTACGCCGCCGGCCCCGGTGACCTCGCCGCGCCCTCGGTCGAGCACCTCGACGCCGACATCCCCCCCACCGGCATCGAGCACGTCGCGTACGAGCCCACCGCCGGCGGCCGGGTCCCCCTCGAGGAGGCCCAGGTCGTCGTCGCCGCCGGGCGCGGCATGGGATCGGCCGAGGACTTCGCCCACGTCGAGGCCCTCGCCGACGCCCTCAACGGCGCCGTCGGCGCCACCCGCGCCGTGGTCGACTCCCAGTGGCGCCCCGTCGAGGAGCAGGTGGGCAAGTCCGGCAAGACCGTGTCCCCCAAGCTCTACTTCGCCGTCGGCATCTCCGGCGCCATCCACCACGTCATGGGGATGGACACCGCCGGCACCGTCGTCGCCATCAACTCCGACCCCACCGCGCTGATGTTCCAGTACGCGGATCTGGGGCTGGTGGGCGACGCGCGGGAGGTGTTGCCGGCGTTGACCCAGCGGTTGAAGGGCTGACGCCGCCGCTTCGACCTACCACCGATACGTCAGCATCACCCCCCCCAGCCCGGGCTCCACCCTCCACGCCGTCCTCGATCGATTCCAGTCCTCGTCTTCACGCATCACCGCCCCGGTGATCAGCTCGACGATCCCCGCGACCAGCGAGCCGATCCCGAACATCAGGTGGACGGTCCCGGACGTGAGCAGCAGGTCTCCGGGGGTGCCGCCGATGTCCATGGAGTGGCGGGTGGCCAGGACGACGGCCCCGACGACGACGCTGCCCGCGCCCATGGCCGTGTCGAGCAGGCCGGCGGAGAGCATCAGTGTGGACCGCCGGGTGGGGTGTTGGCCGATGATCATGCCGCCGCGGACGACCCAGAGGGCGGCCTGGGTGCCGTAGAAGGAGGCCATGGTGATGTGGGCGGCGGTGGAGGCGCGGGCGACCGAATCGCCGGTGGAGTTGGGAGCGAAGGTGTCGAGCTGGCGGTACATCGAGGACGCAGAGGAGATGTGAGTGGCGACGCCAGGCGCCTGCAGCCCGGAGGCGAGGAAGCAGCCCATGGGCGCGAGGTCGTCGCGGGGGGCGATCTCGCTCGCGCGGGCCGTGGTCGTGAACAGCAAGGCGGTGATCAGTCCCAGCGCGGTGATGTGGATCAGAGGTCTACTCGACATGGTCTGGTCCTCCTCGGGCTGCGTGCCCATACCCTCCAGGACGGCATCCCGAGGCAGAACCGAACGCTTCCCTCGATCCCCCTGGTCTGCTAGGACGTCCAACCATGAGTGACGAGAACAAGGTCGATCTGATCATCGTGGGCGCGGGGCCGGCGGGCCTGGCATGCGCGTGGGAGGCCGCGGGTGAGGGCCTGTCCGTGCTGGTGCTGGAGCGCGGTGACGCGGCGGGCACCAAGAACGTCACGGGCGGGCGGCTGTACCTCAACGGGGTGCGGGGGCTGCAGCCGGAGCTGGTGGAGGGGCTGCCGCTGGAGCGCACCGTGGTGCGCGAGTCGGTCTGCATGATGAGCGAGGACGCGTCGACGACGGTCACCTACCGCGGCGATCGCCTGGGCGCCGGGCCGGCCCACTCCGCCACGGTGCTGCGCGGCAAGCTCGACGCCCACCTGGCCGAGAAGTGCGGGGAGCGCGGGGCGTTCGTGATCCCGTCCACGCCGGTGCGCGAGCTGGTGATGGACGGGGGCGCGGTCAAGGGGGTGGAGGCCGGCGAGGAGACCTTCGAGTCGGACGTGGTGGTGCTGGCGGATGGGGCCCTGTCGTTCCTGGGCCAGCAGGTGGGGCTGTGCGAGCCACCCCACGCGGAGCACTTCGCGGTGGGCGTCAAGGAGGTGCTGGCGCTGGACCGGGGCAAGATCGAGGACCGCTTCGGCCTCGAAGGGGACGAGGGGGAGGCGCGCCTGTTCATGGGCGCCGTGACCGGCGGCAAGATGGGGGGCGGCTTCCTCTACACCAACGCCGAGACGCTGTCGCTGGGCATCGTCGCCGGGCTGGGCACCTACCGGGACGCCGAGCAGACGGCGCGGTCTTCCGAGCTGATGGATGCGTTCAAGGCCCGCCCCGAGATCCGCCCCCTCGTGCGCGACGCCGAGATGGTGGAGTACAGCGCGCACGTGGTGCCCGAGGGTGGGCTGGACGCGGCGCCGAAGCGGGTCGGGGACGGCGTGCTGCTCGCCGGCGACGCCGCCGGGTTGTCGCTGAACCACGGCCTGACCGTGCGGGGCATGGACCTGGCGCTGGCGTCGGGCGTGCTGGCGGCGCGGGCGGTGCTCAAGGCGCGGGAGGCCGGGGACTTCACCGCCGCGGGCCTGGCCGAGTACGACCGCCTGATCGACGGCTGCTTCGTGGGCCAGGACATGCAGCGGTTCCGCGCAGCGCCGACTGTGCTGGGGCGGCCGCGGTGGTACGCTGTGTACCCAGCAGCCGTTTGCGACATGCTCGGCGAGCTGTTCTGGTTCGGTGACGGGCCCAAGGAGGGTCTGTTCTCCACGGCCTGGAAGGGGCTGAACCAGGACGTGTTCGGGCTGGCGGGAATGGGTGACGCCTGGGAGGCGCGAAAGCTGTGAGCTCCGTGGACCAGAAGCTGACCAGGCTCGCCATCAAGCCCCAGGCCGACAGCCACATCGTGCCGGACCAGACCCAGTGCGCGGCGTGTGAGCCGCGGCCCTGCATCCCCGCGTGCCCGGCGGAGCTGTGGGCGCTCAACGACGATACGGGCGAGATGACGGTGGAGTTCGCGGGGTGCCTCGAGTGCGGCACCTGCCTGCTGGTGTGCCCCCACGGCGCCGTCCAATGGAGCTACCCCGACGGCATGTTCGGGGTGCAGTTCCGATACGGCTGATCCCATGGCGAGGCGTTCCAGACGCCGATCTCCGATCATGGTCGTCGCCCTGGCCATCGCCGCGGCCGCGGTGATCGTGGGGGTGTACGCGCTGGCGACGACTCTCTGGGTGCCGTCGGCGGGGGAGGCAGCCGACCGTATCGTCATGGGCCAGGGGGCCCACTTCCTCGTCGCCGCCGATCTGAACACGGACGGCCACCAGGACCTGATCTCGGCGAACTGTGACGCCTCCACCGTCGCGGTGACGCTGGGGCGCGGCAAGGGGACCTTTGCCCCGGCCATGATCTACCCGACGCAGGGCTGCCTGACCTGCGTGGACGTGGGGCTGCTGGACGGGGACGATCACCTGGATCTGGTCGCCACGAGCCACACCCACCACACGGTGCTGCTGTTGTGGGGGCGCGGCGACGGGACGTTCGAGAGCGGTCTCGTTTCCACCGGACAGGGCACCAAGCCCCACGCGGCGCTCGTGCGCGACATGGACCGCGACGGCCTCGGTGACCTGGCGGTGGCCAACGGCGCCAGCAATGAAATCGTGGTGCTGTACGGCGACGGCCGGCGGGGTTTCCCCCGCGAGGAGCGGGTGAGCTCGGGGCCGGGTGGCTTCGGGATGATCGCGTCGGATCTGGACGGCGATGGGTGGCTCGATCTGGTGGCCACCAACGCGCGCACCACGGACATCACCGTCGTCCTCGGGGATGGCCGGGGCGGGCTTGCCCCTCCCGTCCGGTACGAGGTGGGCGAGCACCCCACCATCGTCGATCTGGCGGACCTCGACGGGGACGGCCACGACGATCTCGCCGTCTCCTGCCTGATGAGTCACGATGTGCATCTGCTCAAGGGCGGCGGCGACGGCACCTTTGCCGCGTGGGGACAGATGGGCCCCTTCCTGCGGCCCAGCTCCGTCGACTTCACGGACCTCGACGGCGATCCACACGTCGATCTGATCGTCCTGGGCGGGGACGGCGCCGTCTACCTCTACCGCGGCGATGGCGGCGGTGGATTCGATCTGGCGCAGGAGATCGACACCGGCCTGCGCGCCAGCCACGCCCTGTTCACCGACCTCGATGGAGACGGCCGCGAGGATCTGGCGGTGTCGGGCTTCACGTCGGGCGTGGCGCTCGTGATGGACGGGCGCGGGCTGGAACTCTAGTCCCGGGCCCGCCTCCTCCTCCACCGATTCCGCAGGTTGTTCACCCCGTCGCGCACCCCGCAGTACACCTCCATGGCCGCGTTGCGGGCGCTGCCCAGCTGGGGCCGCTTGAGGAACACGAAGTACGACGCGAAGAACAGCGGCATGCCCCACGAGGGGGGGTAGGGCAGGGCGGTGACGGCCTTGATGACCGGGATGGTGCGCGGGTAGTAGGTGCCGACGAAGAAGAACTTGTGCAGGCGCTCGATGCGCTGGATGTCGGCGGTGCGGACACCCGAGCTACCGTAGCTGAACAGCTCCATCTCGCCCTCGGTGGCCCACGCGGTCGGGCATTCGCCGGCGGCCGCGCCCAGATCGGTCCCCGGCAGGGGCTGGAACACCGAGCACACGGTCATGTCGGGCTGCACCTCGGCGTTGAACTCCAGGGTGCGCGCGGCCTGCTCGAAGGTCTCGTCGGGGAAGCCCATCATGTTGGTGGTGGAGACCTTGACGCCGTGGCGACGCAGGAGCTCCACGCCGCGGCGGACCTGGTCGTCGCTCATGCGGCGGCGCAGGATCTCGCGGCGGACGTGCTCGTCGCCGCTCTCGAGGCCGAAGCTCACCCACTGGCAGCAGCCGGTGCCGGCGATGGCGGCGGCCATGTCGTCGGTGAGGTGCTCGATGCGGATGGCCATGACGAAGGGGATGCCGATCTCGCGGCCGTAGCGCTCGAGGATCTCCAGCGACCAGCTCCGGTCGAGGAAGAACGTGTCCGCCCCCATCCACAGCACCTCGGGGCTGTGGTCCCGCTTGATCTCGTGCAGCTCGGCGAAGATGTCCTCCACCGACCGAACGCGCACGCTCCTGGCCTTGGGGAAGATCCGGCGGTAGGCGTGGTGGAAGCAGTAGCTGCACGAGTGGGGGCAGCCGCGCGCGATCCAGATGCGCCACATGGGCGCGTTGTAGATCGTCCAGTACTCCCGGTAGAGCTCGCGGTCCGGGAACGGCAGCGCGTCCAGGTCATCCATCAGGGGGCGCGGGTCGTTGCGGTGGATCTCGCCGCCGGACTTGACCCAGAGGTTGGGGACGCCGGTGACCTCTTCACCGGCCTCCAGGCCCGCCACGAGCTCCAGCAGGGGGTGCTCGCCCTCGCCCCGGCAGATGGCGTCGAAGCCGTCCTGCTCGACCACTTCGGGCTCGAAGGTGGGCAGCATGCCGCCGCCGATGACGAAGGCCTCGGCCCCCAGCGCCCCCTTGATCGCCCTGGCAGTGTTCAGCGCCCAGGCCTTCTCTCCGCTCAGCGCGGTGAGCCCCACCACCCGCGGCCGGTACTCGCGGATCCGCTGTGCCACGTCGTCGCCGCTGTACACGAATACCCGCACCTCGTGGCCGGCGCGCCTGGCCACCGCCGAGAGATACATCAGCCCGAACAGCTGCGTGTGGGTGGCCTGGACGAGGGCGATGCGGGCCATCGGTACTCCTGGAGCGGCTCACAGTAGCACACGCCGGTGCCTGACACTGGCGTCCGTCTTCTGGTATGGGTAGTCATGGATGAGGTGCCCGCCCAGGGGACCGACCAACACGGGGAGTGAAGCGATGAACGATCCGGACGCCCTCGACACGCAAGAGGCCATCAAGGCCATGGAAGACGAGATCGAGCCCGAGGATCCCACGGAGGACGACGAGGACGAGGCCGAGTTCTCGGTCTCCGAGCGCAAGCTGCTGTGGGGCGTGATCATCGTCCTGGGGGTGTTCGCGCTCCTCGAGGGCGCGGTGATCGTCAACTGGGGCTCCCGCATCCGTTCCATGGAGCGCGGCGGCCCTGGCGGCCCGGATGGCGGCGCGCTGTTCGCCGGCGGTGGCGGCAGCGCCGACCCGGGGATCTCCGCCGGCCCCGGCGGGATGGTCGCCGGTCAGACTGCCGTGCGGCAGGTGACGGAGGAGTTCGGCATCGAAAAGGAGCTCGACGAGGAGACCCGTCGCAAGCTCGTGGAGCTGATGGGCGAGACCGAGGCCGAGCTCGAGTCCATCCCCCAGCGGCAGCGGTCGGGCGAGATCGACGCGAACGACGCCGCAGACGTGATGCAGGAGCAGTGGGACCGCCGCAAGAAGGAGGCTCGTGAGCTCATCGGCGAGGATCTCGCCGCGGAGCTCGAGTCCATCATGTCCGGCGGTGAGGTCGCCATGACCCCGCCGACCGCGCCCCCGGCCGAGGGGGACCCGGACGCGGCTCCCCCGGAGCTCGTGGACCCCGACGCCGCGCCGCCCGAGATCGTCGAGCCCAATGGGCAGCCCCCCGTGCCCCCGTCCGAGGCCGGCGCCCCGCCCGAATAGCCTGCGCGGGCGCGCCCGCGGTGGTTGCTGATGCCATCGCCGGTTCCTAGGCTACAATGCACATCGTCCGATTCGCGGTCGATCGAGAGCCCCATGCGTCTGAAGCGAACCATCGGTCTGGTCGAGTCCGGAGTCAGGGCGTGCGTGCTCAAGCAACGCGTGCCCCTGTCCGTGTCCATCGAGCTGACCAACCGCTGCAACTTCAAGTGCCTGTACTGCGCGCAGACCGCCGACGATCCCCACGAGATGACCACCGCGGAGATCAAGGGGCTGATGGACGACTTCGCCGAGCTGGGCACCCAGCGGGTGGGCCTGACCGGCGGCGAGCCGTTGATCCGCACGGATCTGGAGGAGCTGATCGCCCACAGCCACGGCCTCGGGTTCGTCACCAACGTGGCCTCCAACGGCTTCTTCGTACCCGATCAGGTGCACCGCCTCGAGGGCGCCGATCTGGTCATCCTCAGCCTCGACGGCGCCCAGGAGTCCCACGACCGCCTGCGACAGCCCGGCTCCTACCTCAAGGTGATCCAGTCCATCGAGGCGCTCAAGACCGCGGGCTTCAAGGTGGTGACGTCGACCGTGCTGACCCGCATGAACATGGGCGAGGACCTGGACTTCGTGCTGGACCTGGCCCAGCGCATGGGCTTCTCGGCCATGTTCACGCTGCTGTACCACCACGCGCGGTGTATCCCCTACGGCGAGTTCGAGTCCATGCTGCCCAGCCAGGCCGAGTGTGACGCCGCCTTCGGCCGGCTCCTGATCAAGAAACAACAGGGATTCCCCGTGCTGAGCTCCCAGGCGTTCCTGCGATACATGAGCGAGGGCAAGTACCGTCGCCAGTCGTTCGAATGCCTCGGCGCGGACCTGTACTGCGCCGTGGACCCGGCGGGCAACCTCGCCGCGTGCGGCCTCCAGCTGGGGGAGGGGAACCAGCCCAACGGTCTGGACGACGGCTTCAAGGCCGCGTGGCAGGAGCTGACCAAGAACGAGTGTGATCGTCACTACTGCAACTTCGGGGTGGAGGAGTCGATGATCCTGTCGCTGCACCCCGGCGCCGTGGTCAACTTCGTGCGCCACGCGGTGTCCCTGTGACGGGCCGCCGATGAAGATCTTGCTGGTCCAGCCGTGGATGGACGGGGATCAATCCGCGGGGTTCATCTGCAACTGGGACGTGTCGTTCCCCATCGGCATCGCCTACGTGGCCGCGGCCGTGGAGCACGCCGGGCACCAGGCGCGGGTCATCGACCTGCAGACCTTCACCGATCCCCGCGGGGCCCTCGAGGCGGAGATCCGCTCGGCGACCTTCGACGTGGTCGGCGTCTCCGTCAGCATCGCGTCCCTCAACAGCGCCCGCTGGATCGTCGAGCACGCGCGGTCCGTGCGCCCCGAGGTGCCCCTCGTCGTGGGCGGCCCCTACCCGTCGGTGTACGGCGGCCGCAAGACCCTGGGTCTGAGCGACGCCATCACCTGCGCGGTGATCGGCGAGGGCGAGCAGGCCGTGGGCGCGCTGCTGGACACCCTGGCCCGCGACGGCGACCTCGCCGAGGTGGGATCGCTGGCGTTTCGGCGCGACGGCGAGGTGATCCAGACCGACCCCTACCCGCTGCTCGACATCGACGCCATCCCCCTGCCTGCGCGGCACCTGTTCGACCTGCCCGCGTACCGGCGCCTGCCGCCCGGCCAGTTCATCCGGCTGCCCCTGCTGCCGCTGCTGTCCACCCGCGGGTGTCCCTACCGCTGCAAGTTCTGCGACGACAAGGCCGTGTGGCGCGGCAAGGTGCGGATGCGCTCCGCCGAGGCCGTGGTGGACGAGATGGAGCAGATGGTGCGGGTCTACGGGGCCCGCGAGATCAAGTTCTACGACGACTCGTTGACCCTGTCGCGCCGCCGCGTCGTGGCCCTGTGCGAGGCCCTGATCGAGCGCCGCCTGGACACACCGTGGCGGTGTTCGGCCCGCGTGGACGAGGTGGATCCGCAGCTGCTGGCGCTGATGAAGCGCGCCGGTTGCCACTGCATCTCCTACGGCATCGAGTCGGGCGACGATCGTATCCTGCAGCGGATGGTCAAGGACATCACGGTGCAGCAGGTGCGCGACGCCGTGGGCTGGACCCGCGACGCGGGCATCCTGGCCAACGGCATGTTCATGCTCAACTACCCGGGCGAGACCATCGAGACCACCGAGAAGACCCTGGCGCTGGCCCGCGAGCTGGACCTGCACTTCGTCAGCTTCAACCTGACCATGCCGCTGGGCACCGAGCTGCGCGAGGAGGTCGAGGCCAATTTCCGGCTCAACCGCGAGGTGTGGGACTCGCCGGCGTACAACGGCTCGGAGATCTGGTTCTACCAGGACGGCTTGCCCGAGGAGTACCTGCGCGACGTGCAGGCCCGCGCGACCCGGGAGTTCTACCTGCGCCCCTCCTTCGTGCTCAAATCGCTCAAGTCCATCCGCAACCGCGACGTGGCCGTGAGCTACCTGCGCGGCCTCAAGCGGCTGCTGGGGATCGTGGCCGGCACGGGCGGCGATCCATGAACGGGGCCGAGGCGGTCAGCTGCCCCCTGTGCGAGGCGACCGCCGTGGTCAGCCCGTTCTCCTCGGCGCAGCACACGCTGGTCTCGTGCACCGGCTGCGGCCTCGTCTTCGACGGCCACCCGCCGTCGGGCTCCATCTCCACCTACGAGGACCACGGCGGCCGTACCCACAACCCCTGGCTGCTCGCGGACTACCGGCTGCTGACCCGGGCGCGCACCGTGCGGCGCGTCCTCGACGTGGGCTGCGGCAAGGGCAGCCTGCTGACGTTCCTGCGCGGCCGCGGCGTCGGCGGTGCCGGCATCGAACCCTCGGCCTACGCCCGCCGCCTGTGTCGGGAGCGCTTCGACGGCCCGGTCTTCGAGAGCCTCGGGGAGGCCGCCGCCGACGGGGGGCGCTACGACGCGGCCGTCATGCTGTTCTCCCTCGAGCACCTGCCCGATCCGGTGGGGGCGCTGAGCACCCTGTACGACATGCTCGAGCCCGGCGGCGTGCTGGTCATCCGCGTGCCCAACATCGACAGCCTCGAGAGCCAGCTGTTCGGCGCGCGGTGGTTCCAGGTGCACCTGCCCGCCCACTGCCTCCACTTCAACCCGCACAGCCTGGGCAGGCTGCTGGACCGCACCGGCTTCGACGTGCTCGACCTCGACACGGAGTTCACCCCGCAGGGCGCCATCTCGGCGCCGTGCTCCATGTTCCCGCGGCTGGGATCGGCGTTCATGTCCAGCGCCCGCATGGGGCGGGGCCGCCAGCTGATGGTCCGCGGCGCCCTCGCCGGTGTCTCGATGGCATTCCTGCCCCTGGTGTTCGCCGAGTGTGCGCTGGGCAAGGGACCGATCCTCACGGTCCTGGCGCAGCGGAGGGACCGGCCATGAGGATCCTGCTCGTCTACCCCTCCATCAACCTCAAGCTGGGCGTGTACGGCTTCCAGTACGGCCTGGGCACCATCTCGGCCTACCTCAAGGAGCACGCCGACGTCGATGTCCGCCTGTGCGTGATCGCGCCGGAGTACGAGGAGGAGACCTTCCGCGGCTTCCTGCGCGACTTCCGGCCCGACGTGGTGGGGTTCTACACGTCGTACGACCAGTTCCGGTACATCAAGAAGCTCGTCGCCCTGGTCCGCGACGAGGAGGTCTTCACGATCCTCGGCGGGCCGCACCCGACCCTGTACCCCGAGTGCATGGACGAGATCCCGCGCCTGGACGCCGTGTGCGTGGGCGAGGGCGAGCAGCCCATGCTGGAGATCGTGCGCGCCCTGGAGCAGGGGCGGCGCCCCACGGACGTGGCCGGCCTGTGGGTGCGGGACGGCGCGGAGGTGGTCAAGAACCCGCCCGGCCCGTTCATCCCCGACATCGGCGAGATCCCGCTGCCGGATCGCGATCTGTTCGAGCAGGCGCAGCTCAAGGGGCGGTTCGGCCTCAAGCCGATCACCCACCGCAACGTCTTCCGCATCACCCGGGGCTGCCCCTACGGGTGCACGTTCTGCTCGGCCAAGGCCCTGTCGTGCACCCAGGAGGGCTCGTACCTGCGCTACCAGCCCATCGCCCGCGTCATCGACGAGATCAAGGAGTGCGTCCGCCGGTTCGGCATCTCGGAGCTGATCTTCCTGGATGACACCTTCCTCATGCGCGAGGACATCGCCGAGGAGTTCGTCGAGCTGTACAGCCGCGAGGTGGCCCTGCCCTTCGACTTCTTCGGCCGCATCCCGGTGCGCAACGAGGCGCTGCTGCGCAAGCTCAAGGCCGCCGGCGGCCGGCGGATCAGCTTTGGCGTCGAGCACGGCAACGAGGCGTTCCGCCGCGACGTGATCCGCAAGAGCTTCACCAACGAGGACGTGGTGGAGACCTTCGAGCTGGCGCGGCGGGTCGGCCTGACCACCGAGGCCTTCGTGATCGTCGGCTTCCCCGACGAGACCGAGGAGATCTTCGAGGACACGGTGCGGCTGATGCGGCGCATCCAGCCCGACCTGTACACCCTGTGCATCTACTTCCCCGTGCTGGGCACGGAGCTGTACGATCGTGCGGTGGAGGCGGGCTACATCACCTTCAACCAGCCCATCGCCGACGACTACGTGACCTACCGCAACTCCCTGCTGGACATGCCCCACTTCCCCGACGCGGTGATCCGCCGCCGCAACTTCCTGTTCGGCGCGCAGGTGTTCGGCCGCACCAACCCCAAGAAGGCCCTGATGTTCATGGCCTACGACTCGCCGTGGGGGGACCGCCTGCTGCACCTGATCTCGGGCCAGCGCCGCCTGGTCAACCGGATCGTCTTCTCATGAACCGAGCCCGGGCGTGGGCCGTCGGCGTACCGGCGTTCTACATCCTCGCCGCGGTGGTGATGACCTTCCCGCTGGTGCTGCACCTGGACGACCGCATCATCGGCGACGCGGCCCACCCCGCGCCCAAGGCCGAGATCGCGCTGGAGTTCATGACCCTGCAGGAGTTCGGGCGCGCCAACGTGCCGCGGTTCTACGAGACCACCCAGTACAACTACCCCATCGGTCAGGACATGGGCCCGCGCATCGGCCGATCGCTGAACCTGCTGGCCTTCGTGCCGTTCGGGCTGTTCCTGCCGCTGCTGCCCGCCCACAACGTGTACGTGATGTTCCTCATCGCCGCGGCGGGCATGGCGACCTACCTGCTCGCACGATCGCTGCGCATCCCGCCTCCCATGGCCCTGGCCAGCGGCCTGTTCTTCCTGTTCAACGGGTTCGTGGCCCTGAAGCTCGACATGGGCTTCGTGCAGAAGTCGTTCTACGTGTGGCTGCCGCTGGCGTTGTTGTTCCTCTTCCGCACGGTGGAGCACCGCAAGCCGCGAGACGCGGCCCTGGCCGGCCTGATGCTGTTCCTCATGTACATCACCTACGCCATCTACGCGGCGTGGGGCCTGATCTTCGTGGGCCTGCTGTTCGGCTACACCCTGGTGATCCGCCGGGACCTCCGCGCCTCGGCGCTGCTGGTGCTGGCCGTGGCGGTGATGGGTGGGCTCAGCCTGGCGGTGGACCTGGTCTACGCACAGCCCTCGGGGTACCTCCTCGCCGAATCCAACCAGCGCACCCACCAGGTGGTCAGCGGGGCCATCCCGCCGTCGCACCTGTTCAAGTTCTTCATCCCGTACCCCTCGGGCCGCCACTGCGGCCTGCCCGTGTTCGGCCTGCTGTGCGCGGTGTTCGTGGGGGTGATCGGGCGGGGGCGGCAGCGCTTCATCCTGTTCTCGATCCTGTTCTTCGTGTGCTTCCTGTTCGGCAAGTACGTGGAGGTCGGCGGCCGAACCCTGCCCGCGCCCATGTACCTGCTGTTCGAGCACATCCCCGTGCGCGAGGCCATCTACACCCCCATCCGATCGATGCCGGTGCCCCTGTTGTTGATGTCGATCTGCGTGGGCCAGGCGCTGCAGCTGCTGTCCCGGCCGTGGCCGGCGCGGTATCAGGCGGTGGCGGCCGGCGTGGGCATGCTGCTGATCACGGCCGAGGTCCGGCTGATCTTCTCGGACACCTTCCCGGTGCTGTCCACCGAGCCCGGTATCTCGTCGTTCTTCGACGAGGTCGAGGACGAGGAGTTCGAGGCCCTCCTGCACCTGCCCATCGTACCCCAGTCGCCGCGCAACAACGAGGCGCTGTACTACTACGAGCTGCGCACCGCGCTGGCGGGTCGGCGCATGGTCAACGAGTACATGAACACGCGGCCGTCGCTGATGATCCCGGACGAGGACGCTCCCGAGGAGATCCGCGACATGTTCGTGGCCCAGCTGAGCTACCCCGGGGTCAAGTACGTGCTGTACCACACGCGGGTGTACGACAGCACCGTGGCCATGTACGAGCGGCTCCATCGGCCCGCGCCCGATCTGATCACGGCCGAGGAGCTCGACTGGCTGAGCGACTACTGCGGCGAACCCCGCGTGTACGACGACACGGGCCTGATCGTGTACGAGATCCCGCCCCCGGAGGAGGCCCCGGAGCTGCCCCAGACCCTGCCCGACGGCATGCTCGCGCCACAGCTGGCGCTGGAGGAGCTCCCCGAGCCGCCCATCAAGCTCCCCGGCGACATGCCGCCTGAAGACGCCCCCGAAACCATCGAAGTGCCGGAGGGCGACGAGCCGACCGCGGGGGATGTGACCGACTGGTGAGTCGAGTGCGGCGATGCGGTATGGTGTTGGGCACCCCACGACCGATCCCATGGGAGGACGCATGAACCCCTCGAGGACCCTGCGCGGCGCGGCCTGCGCCTTCGTCATCATCGCCTCGCTCGCCGCGGCGCCCCAGGCCCACGCCGGCGGGGGGCGCGAGATCGCGGCCGCCGGTTACTTCATCCTCGCGGGTCTGCAGGTGCCGGCCGTGGCGTTCGAGTTCGTGGGCTACAGCCGGCTGAACGGACAGCTGGGCGACTGGTCCCAGGACGAACAGTTCGCGGAGACCGCCCGATCGGTGGCCCGATGCAACCTCGTCGGCGGCATCCTGCACAGCGTCAAGTTCCTCGCCTGGACGGCGGGCGGCGTCTCGTTGATGAGCGACGGCGAGGGGGGCTTCCCCCTGGCCATGGTCGCCCTCAACGGCGGGCTGGACATGGCCAACGCCATCATGGGGATCACCGCGGGGGCGATGATCCTCGGCGCCCGCGACAACGTGGAGGGCCTCGCCGGCACCTCGCTGAACCAGGCCGCCACCCTGTCGGGGGTGGTCCACATCCTGTTCGGCTCCATCTCGGCCATCGTCACGCTGCCGGAGCTGATGGTGGGGGTGTTCGGGCTGGTGGCCATGGCCGAGCTGAGGCAGGACGCACCCGACGTGCGGGTTGCCTTTAACCCCGCCGGCGTGACCGTCTACGGACGGTTCTGATCTACTCGGCCAGCGCGGCCTCGATGGCCGCCTCCAGCGCGGTCGGCTGGTGCTCCGAGGCCAGGTAGCGCAGCGTGCCGTCCTTGCCCACCAGCGCCTGACGCGGGTACGGGGAGATGGACGCGGGCCACGCGTACTCCGTGTAGGTGCCGTTGTCGTAGGCCACGTCGAAGGTGATCCCCGTCTGCTCGACGAAGGCGTCCAGCGCCTCCTCGCTCTCGCCCATGCCGCCGGTGGCGATCCCGATGGGGAGGAACCCGTCCCCCGAGTAGGTCTGGTACAGCTGCTCGATATCTGGAAACTCCAGATTGCAGACCGGTCAGAAGGTGGCGAAGTAGTCCAGCAACACCACGAAGCCGGAGAGCTGCGCCAGGTCCACGAAGTCGCCCCCCCGCGTCACGAAGTTCAGGTGCGTGACGTCGTCCCCCACGTTCAAACCCGCGCCGTTGGCCTGTAGCGACAGGGTCAGCTCGGGCTGGTCCGGGTCGTTGCTCAGGATGGTGAACTCGCCGAGGTACATCCCCCCCATCGCGGGCTCGACGCTCACGGTGATCCAGGCGCTCTCGCCAGGCTCGAGGGTGGAGGGCAGGGCGTCCACGGTGACGTCCGGGGGCGCGTCCACGCCCGTGATCTCGAGGGTCTCGGTGCCGTGGTTGTACAGGCTCACGCCGCCCACCCCTGGCGCCCCGGGCGCTGCGTCGGGCAGGGCCAGGAGCATGGCGGCCGGGTAGATGTCGGGCGCGCTGCGGTCCGCGTGGTAGCGGTACGCCACCATCTCGGTCCAGTTGGACGAGAGGATGATGTCGTCGCGGCCGGCGATGCCCAGGGTGCGGCTGTCGGTGCCGCCGCCCATGTCCAGCGGGAGCGGCTCGTGGCCGATACCGATCGCGTCGTCCCGGTTCGCCAGATCGAACACGCGGATGTCGTTCCAGTCGGCGACGTAGATCGCGGCGTCGCCCACGGCCACGGACAGGGCGCTGCCGGGGGTGTCCTCCACCTCGATCAGCTGCGGTGCCCGCGGATCGTCCAGCGATACCAGGGCGATCCCGGCGCTCCCCAGGGCCACCGCGGCGCGATCGCCGTCGAGGTCCAGGTGCCGCGGCGTACCGGGGAGCTCGAGGCCGCCCACGACCGCCGCAGCTCCGGGATCGGCGAAGTCCACCACCACCAGCTGCCCGTCCCCGTCGGTCACGTAGGCGAGATCACCGGCGACGTGTACGGTCCAGGCGTTGCCGATGCCGCCCACCTCGTGCAAGGGCGCGAGGTAGGCGCCGTCGCCGCGCTCGTACAGGTGCAGGCCCGCCGAGTGCGCCGCCACCAGGAGCAGGCCGTCCGCGACCGCGATGCCCTCCACCTCGTCCTGTCGGATGTGGAGCCCCAGCTGCACGAGGTCGTTCGGGTCGCTGGCGTCGAACACGGCCAGGAACCCGTCGAGCTGGGTCTGATCCGCGTGGGCCGCCACGTAGATGCGCTCCTCCACCTCGTCCACGGCCAGGTGCTGGCATCGCGGGCTCTCCTGGCCCTGGACGTCGAACATCACCGCGTCCAGCAGCTGGGGGTTCTCGGGATCGGCGGCTTCGTACAGCTGCAGGCCGCCCAGCGCGGAGCAGAATGCGACGCGGTCGCCCCAGGTGACGACCTCGAGCATCTCCTGGAAGGTCTGCCCGCTGAGGCTGGCCAGGTGCTCGACGGGATCGCCCCACTGGGTCACCGTGTCGTCGTCGTCGTCCCCCTGGGTGTCGTCGTCGTCGTCTCCCTGGGTGTCGTCGTCGTCGTCATCGTCCCCCTGGGTGTCGTCGTCGTCGTCCCCCTGGGTGTCGTCGTCGTCGTCGGTGGAGAAGCCGTCGTCGTTCCCCGCGCACCCCTGCGCGAGCAAGACGAAGACTGCGAACAGCGCTGCCATGAACAGCCAGCCGAGTGTTCTGATGTGTTCCATGGACTTTTGATAGTCACGACTAACAACTCACGCAACCCCGGCCACGGTTGTTTGTTGACTCGCCTCCGGGCGGCCTCCTACGCTGGCACCGCACATCGGGAGGATTCTGATGAAACGAATGCGCGCGTGGTGGGCCCTTTCGGCCCTGATGGCCCTGGTCCTCGTCGGCTGCCCCGGCGACGACGACGACGACAGCTCCGCAGCGGACGACGACGACGTCACCGGCGACGACGACGACACCACCGGTGACGACGACGACAGCGCCGGCGACGACGACGACACGGTGGACGAGTGCGTGGACACCGCCTCGGGAGGCTTCCCCCCCGAGGCCGTGGAGATGGCCCACGAGACCGACGAGCCGCAGGCCAGCTTCCTGGGCCAGGGGTGGTACTTCACCGGGTACGAGGGCACCTACTACTTCGAGGAAGAGAAGCTGTGGGAGGCGGTGCGGTTCGACCTGCTCGCGCCCGCCACCGTGTACGGCGCTCGCGTCGTCTGGTCCAACCTCGCCGGCACCGGGGAGCGCCCGGTGACGCTGGGCGCGTACGACGACTTCGGGTCCAACGGCTTCGACTTCGACCAGTGGGAGCCCCTGTGGGAGGGCGACCGATGCCTGACCGAGGGGGACGAGGGCGCCTGGGTGGACTACGTCTTCGACGAGCCCATCGAGGTGGAGATCCCGGGCCTGTTCTTCATCGCCCAGATGTACGAGCCGCCGGAGGACCCCGACGACGATCCCGAACACCCGGTGCTGATGTTCGACACGTCCACGTACCACGAATGCAGCACGTACGAGGAGTGCCACAGCGCCTGGAACCTGCCCGAGGCGGAGCTGAGCCAGTACTACAACGGCACGTCGTTCCTGTGCCCCTACGACTACTCGGTGCGGCTGATGGTCGAGCTGCACGACACCATCCCCGCCGAGGACAAGTGGTTCCAGCTCGACGAGGCCCTCTCCGGCTCCTCCCAGGTGTCGTGGGGCGACTACGACCACGACGGCTGGGACGACCTGCTCACCAACGGCCCCACCCTGTACCGCAACAACGGCGACGGCACCTTCACCGACGTGTCCGCCGAGGCGGGCCTGGACGCCCTGACCTCGTCGTCGAGTTCCAACATGTGGGGCGACTTCGACAACGACGGCTGCCTCGACTTCTTCGGCGCCAACAGCGGGTACTCGGCCCAGGACATGCTCGTGCGCAACAACTGCGACGGCACCTTCACCGACGTGACCGAGGGTTCGGGGATCGACGACACCCAGTCCGAGATCGACTGTGACGGCGACGGCCTCGAGGAGCACTCCCCCACGCCCGCGGTGGGCTGGCTCGACTTCGACAGCGACGGCCTGCTGGACCTGTACATGGCCAGCTACGAGTGCGGCGGCGTGTACGTGAACTACCCCGACTTCTTCTTCCGCAACAACGGCGACGGCACGTTCTCGGACTGGACCGACATCGGCTTCACCACGTCGGACCAGGCCGGCCGCGGGGTCTCCCCCAACGACGTGGACCTCGACGGCGACGTGGACATCTTCGTCAGCAACTACCGCCTGGACCGCAACTTCATGTACGAGAACGTGGACGGCGAGTCGGTGGTGGACCGATCGCTGCTGTGGGGCGTCGCCGGCGAGAACGTGTCCTTCGCCTACGGCCACACCATCGGCTCGGCCTGGATCGACCTCGAGAACGACGGCGACTGGGACCTCATCGAGTCGAACCTGGCCCACCCGCGCTACTACAGCTTCTCCGACAAGACCATGATCCTGGTCAACGACGGCACGGGGTACTTCGACGACATGGCCGCCGACGCGGGCATCCACTTCCGCGAGACCCACTCCAACGTCACCGTCCAGGACTTCGACAGCGACGGCGACTTCGACTTCTTCCTCACCTGCGTCTACGACGGTCGCTTCTCGGAGATGTACTTCAACGACGGCACCGGCGCCTTCACGCAGGTCAACTACGAGTCCGGCGCCATCATCCACAACGGCTGGGGTAGCGCCGCGTCGGACTACGACAACGACGGCGACGTGGATCTGGTGGCCTACGACATGTTCCGCAACGACACCGCCGCCGACGGCAACCACTGGGTGCAGGTGCGGGCCATCGGCGGCGTCACGGCCAACTGGGCCGCCCTGGGGGCGCGGGTGGAGGTGGACGCCGGCGGCGTGACCCGGATGAACCTGGTCAGCGGCGGCTCCGGCACCGGCTGCCAGGACTCCATGTACCTGCACTTCGGGCTGGGAGCCGAGACCGAGGTGGACGAGATCCGCGTCTACTATCCTGGCGGCGCCATGGTCACGGCCGCGGGGCCGATCCCCGCGGATCAGCGCGTGTGGATCTTCGAGGACGAGACCGTGACGTTCGGCTGGGAGCCGATGTACCCGTAGCCTATTGCAGGTCCCCCAGCAGCACGTAGTCCAGGTTCACCTGCCCGTCGTGGATCTCCTCGCCACCGTAGTAGAAGGTGTTCCCGCCCGGATCGGGGCCACCCTCCACCCTGGCCGAGTGGGGCCCGTAGTACGGCGACGCCGGGTAGTCGCGCATCACCGAGGACAGGGACATGACCCCCCAGCCGTGGGACCAGTGGAAGTTGGTGACGTGGTTGATGGTGATGCCCAGATCGGACAGGACCTCGGCCCACTCCATGTTCCCCGTCTCGGCGCCCACCACGTAGATTTCGTTGTCCGCGCCGACCATGACCGCGCCGTTGCCCCCCTCGTCCACCACCCAGTCGATGCCCGCCTCGGGGAGCTCGACGTGGGCGTGGAAGGTCCCCAGCTCCAGGTCGAAGTTGAACAGGGTGGCGGTCGCGGTATCGGTGACCCAGAACCTCCCGTCCCAGGCCTGCGCCACGTCGTAGCAGCTTCCCCCGGCCGGGAGCGGGAACTCGACGATGTCCTCGCCCGCCTCGTCCACCCAGAGGATCGCGTTGGCGCCGCCCGCGCTGGTGGAGCCGCACACGACGAACCCGCCCACGTCATCGGGGACGATGGCCAGCCCGCGCAGGGTGCCCGGCTCCCCCAGCAGGTGAGGATCGGTGCCGTCCGTGGGCAGCACCTGGATGTGCCCGCCGAACCCGTCGTCCTCGTCCAGCTCCAGGCTGACGCTGTAGAAGTCTCCGCCGTAGTACTCGTCGTTCCCGCGGAAGAGGCCGCCACCGTTGCGGAAGCACAGCCCCGGTGAGCTGTCCAGCTCGTAGACGTTGGCGCCGGCGTCGTACTTGACCACCTGCGTGCCGTACCCGCCCAGGTCGCGCTCGCCGATGTCGAAGTTCTCGTCACCGATGGCGTACAGCACCAGCATGTCCCAGCTGTCGGGATCGGGGTCGTCGCCAAAGCCGCGCCAGTCGTTGGGGCAGCCGATGTCCGATCCACCGCCGGTGTCGTCGTCGTCGTCGTCGTCGTCGTCTCCGCCGCCGAACCCGTCGTCCGGCGAGCCGCTACCGCAGCCTCCGGGTCCGACGAGCAGCAGCGCGGCGGTCACCGCGGCCAGAAATATGCGCAGTTCGGTGCCCATGAGTTCCCTCCTTCCAGGGTGTTCCATGTGTGTCTGCTTAAGCCAGAACTCCACGATATCCTTACGTTTCCCCCTGCC
>CAZLEO010000057.1:0-37904 GCA_964558555.1 uncultured Rickettsiales bacterium
CCTTTGCCGACCACGACGGTGAGGGCTGGCGCTTCTGCTACGGCTACTGCGACCCCGCCCACCCCGCCCCCCCCCCCCACGACGCCGACGGCGACGGCTGGACCGTCTGCGACGGCGACTGCGACGACGCCAACGCCGCCATCCATCCCGGCGCCATCGAGGACCTGCAGGACGGCCTCGACAATGACTGCGACGGCCTCATCGACGCCGAGGAGCCCTGTGACGACGACGACGACGATTCGGCCGGCGACGACGACGACTCGGCGGCGGACGACGACGACTCGGCGGGCGACGACGACGACTCGGCCGGCGATGACGACGACGATGACGATGATGACGACGACGACGACTGGACACCCTTCGACGACGACGACGACGACGCGACCCCTTCCGGCGACGACGATGATTCGGACGACGAGACGGGGGGATGCGAGTGTCGGTCTGCTGCCGGAAGCCCAGCGGGATGGTGGTGGGGCGTTGGTGGGCTGACCGTGGCTGTCTGGCGGAGGAGGGGCAGGGGATTGGGCTGATGGATATGCCGGCCTGATGGATTCTGTGGACGGACAGGGGAGGGGGAACGTCTTGACTCCACCGGGAATCACCGTCGCCTGGTAGCCCGTCGGGCCAGCGCGAGGTCCGCCCACAGAAACCACAGGCCTTGGACAGCCTCCTCGCTGCGCTCGTCGCCTGCCCACATACCCACAGCCTCGACGACGATGATCGTGAAAGACGGAAAAGGGGAGATGGGAAAGGGAGGGGAGGGCCTCGGTGGGTACATTCTCCGAACTGGCGTTGTCCAGGGGCGTCAGACGGACCGAACTCCGCCGATGGCCTGTCACAGCCCGAGTTCTGTCCGCTATACGGACCGAACTCCGCCGATGGCCCGTCACAGCCCGAGTTCTGTCCGGAGGGCCCCCAACGGCCCTTTTCCCAAGCCCTCCTCTTCCTTTTTCATGAATTCGTCGTCGTCGCTGTGGATATGTGGTCAGGCGCCGAGCGCAGCGAGGCGGTTGTCCAAGGCCTGTGGAATCTGTGGGCGGGCCTCCTGTTGGCCCGACGGGCTACTGGGCGTCAGGGAGTGTCGTGTCCGACTGGACGTGTCCCCACCCACGCCCGTCCACAGAATCCATCAGGCCGCCATATCCACCAGCGAATCCCCCTCCCTCGGCCGCTCAACTCCCCCTACAACTCCTTCTCCAGCGACAGCGCCTTCGCCGGCACGAACCCCATGTGATCGAAGAAACGCAGCAGCGGCGCATTCGTCCACTCGACCAGCGTCTGGATGCGCTTCACGCCCGCCGTCCGGCAGTGGTTGACGAACTCGTCGAAGAGGCGGCGGGCGATGCCGTTGCCCTCGTAGTCGGGGTTGACGCCGATGGTGTCGATGGTGGCGGTGTCGCCGGGGATGCCGAACTCGCCGAGGTAGACCTCGCCCATGACGAAGCCGACGACCTCGTCGTCGTACGTGGCGACGTAGGAGGTGCCGAGCTGGCCGGCGCTCTGGATGGCCTGCTCGAACTTGCGGCCGATGTAGGAGTGGCGGGGGCTGCCCGCGGCGCGGGTGTCGATGTCGACGATGGCCTCGTAGTCGGCCTCGTGCAGCGGACGGATCACCAGCTTGTCCGGATCGATGGACGGCATCACTCTCTCCCCTCGTATCAGGGAGAGTCTACCGGTCGAGTCGGGATGCGGACAACGGTCGCGTCAGGGGGTCCACTCGAGAATGCGCCAGCCCTGCTTGCGGGCGTAGCGTCGCAGGCGGGGGTCGGGGTTGACCACGCGGGGGTGGAGCACCTTCTTGAGCATGGGCAGGTCGGTGTAGGAGTCGGTGTAGAAGTACGAGGCGTCCACGTCGATACCGTGTCGGCTGGCGATGCGCAGGGCGTTCTCGATCTTGCCGACGCCATAACACACGGGCTCCACCACCTCGCCGGTGAACAGACCGTCCTCGTCCACCTCGAACACGGTGGACCCGGCGTCGTCGAGGCCCAGGTCGTCCACCACCGCGCGGGAGAGGTACGGCGACGAGGTGGTCAGCAGGATCAGGGGGTGGCCGAGCTGCCGGTGTTCCTCGACCGCCTCCAGCGCCGCGGGCAGCAGATACTGGCGGACCTCGTCCCGGTACCAGTCCAGGGTTCGCTGCGCGAGGACCTCCTCGGGCTCACCCCGTACCGTGGAGATCGCCCGGGTCATGGCCTGCTTCATGTCGATCAGCGACAGGTGGTAGCGCAGGAAGAACATGCTGGCCATGAGCAGCTGCCAGCGGCTGATGCGGCCGGCGCGCTGCTCGGACTTCACCCACAGGGTGCCGGAGTTCACGCCCACGAGCGTGCGATCGAAGTCGAAGAAGGCGGCCGTCCGCCCACCGGAGAGATTCTCGTCCAAGGGTCACTCCCGCGGCGGCAGCGCGTGCAGCTCGATCTGGGCCGCGGGGACGCCGCGGGCCGTGGACAGGGTGGCGAGGGTCAGCCCGTTGCTCGCCAGGGCGGCCTCGGTCAGCTCCGTCACCACGGTGGCGGCCTGGACGCCCTCCTTGCCCTCGGTGTCCCACACGGAGACCTCCTGGGTCACGCCGCCCTTGACCACGGCCACGCGCGTGCCCGTGGCCGAGACCGACACACCCTCGAGGGGCTGGAAGAAGCCGCAGAGGTTGAGCACCTTGCGCGCGTTGATGTCGACCAGGAACAGGCCCATGGCGCCTCCGAAGCGCGACAGGAACGCCACGGTATCGCCGTGCTGGGCCAGGTCTGCCGTCGTGGCCTGCCCGTCGGTGTGGCCGGCGGTGAGGTTGAACCGCTTCTTGCGGTCCACGTCCACGAGGTAGTAGTTGGGCAGGCCGTGGTCCAGGGCCCGGAAGACCACCCTGCGACCGTTGGCGCTGATGGCCACCGTCGTCTCCAGGTCGAGGCCGGCGGAGATCACGTGCGCCGTGGCCAGCTCCAGATCCACGGCGACGGTCGTGGCCTCCCCGTCCACGTCGGCGGTGACGGCGACGGCCGTTCCCGGCCCCGCCAGGGTGATTTCCCGCGGCGCGTCGATGCCGTGGACGGTGATCGCCCGCGTGCGGTGGACGTCCAGCAGGGTCAGGCGGGGCCCCTCCTCGCTGGCGAACAGCGCGGCGACGCGGGCGCCGTCGTCGCTGAGGCCGATTCGTGAGCCCGGGACCAGGGGCTCGGCCCAGCGCAGGACCACCCCCTGGGTCACCAGCAGCAGCCGGTCGTGTCCGCCGGCGTCCGGGCACACCAGCGCGAACGACGAGGCCACGCCGTCCACCTCCAGGGCTCGACATGGCGGTCGGACGTCGTCCAGCGAGGCCAGCTCCAGCGGCTCGGTGCGGTCCACCCACGTCCCGATCTGCAGGCCGTCCAGGGCGAGGTTCTTGTCCCTGATCTCCACCGTGAACTGGGCGGCCTCGTACTTCTTGGCCGCGGCCAGGTTGTCCATGGGGGGAGCCTCCTGGCCCCCTGCCGCGACCGGCCACGCCAGCCACGCCAACAGCAACGACACTATCGAGATCGACCTGAGCACAGCACACCTCGTCGCGCCGGGCCGGGCCCGACGTTCGACCCCATGATACCCTTCGTCCGTGCTTTTCTGGCGACCAGCCTTGCTCCTGTGTTCCGTCGCGCTGGCGGCGGGGTGTGCCGTGGACGAGGACGCGGACGGGTACGGACCCGGGGTCGACTGCGACGACCTCGATCCTGCGGTCCATCCGGGCGCGGTGGAGTACTGGGACGGCAAGGACAACGACTGCGACGGCTCCGTGGACATCTCCCAGGACAACCGCTGGTTCGTGGAGGCGGAGGACAACGACACCCTCTTCGAGGGGTGCTTCGCCGGCGCCGGCCAGTACCTGGGCACCCTGGCCCCCACCGGCCGCGCCAGCTTCGTGGACGGCCGCATCGACGCCGTGGTGGACGAGGACTACGACCTCGGCGACAACGATTGCCTGGCGTTCCGGCTCGTCGAGTCCGCCGAGCTGCACCTGCAGATCGAGTGGACGGACCCGAGCACGGACCTGGACTTCGCGGTGTGGTCCACCTGGCCCGAGGACGGCACCAAGCAGCCGTTCCTGGGGTCACAGGACACCACGGTCGGGGTGACCGGCGGGAGCTCCGAGGGGGCCCTGTCGGCCGACCACACGATCTACCTCTGGATCGCGGCCTACGAGGGCGCCCCAACCCCCTATCGCGTGACCCTGTGGACGTGGCGCACGACCGAGGCGGACGATGCCTGATCGGCGGCGACGCG
The DNA here is from genome assembly GCA_964558555.1 of uncultured Rickettsiales bacterium. Taxonomy (GTDB): domain Bacteria; phylum Myxococcota_A; class UBA796; order UBA9615; family CAYRNR01; genus CAYRNR01. Next base: position 4,252 of record CAZLEO010000057.1, read on the forward strand.
TGTGTGTGATCGGGGGCGGCCCTGGCGGCATGGCCGCCGGCATCTGGTGCGCCCGCCTCGGCCTCGACGCGGTGATCGTCGAGGCCGGCGATCGCCTCGGCGGGCAGCTGCTGACCCTGACCAACGAGATCACGGACTATCCGGGCTTCCCCAGCACGGATGGGCCGAGCCTGGCGGCGCGGTTCGTCGAACACCTCCGCGGCATGGAGGTGCCGGTTCGTCTGGGCGTGCGTGCGACCGCCCTGGACCTGCCCCACGTGCACACGGCAGGTGGCGGCGCCATCGAGGCCGACGCGGTCGTCCTCGCGCTGGGCGTCCGCCGCCGGGCCCTGGGGCTGCCCCGCGAGGCCGCCCTGGTGGGCCGGGGCGTCAGCTACTCGGTGACCCGCGACGCGGACACGGCCGACGGGGACGTGGGCGTGGTGGTGGGGGGCGGTGACGCCGCCCTGGAGGGCGCGTTGATCCTCTCCGACGTCTGCCGGGAGGTGCACCTCGTCCATCGCCGCGAGTTGCGCGCCCGCGAGGACTTCATCGAGTCGGTGCGCGCTCGCGCCAACGTGCGCTTCCACCCCGACCGCGAGGTGGTGGAGCTGCTGGGCGAGGGTCGCCTCGCCGGTGTGGTCCTCGACGACGGCGCGCGCCTCGACTGTCGGGCGCTGTTCGTCCGCGTCGGCGTCGAGCCCCGCCTCGGGTCCGTCGGCCGGGGCCTGGCCACGGACGCGGACGGCTACCTCGAGGTGGATCGCTTCAACCGCTGCGAAGACCGCGTCTACGCCGTCGGCGACATTTGCTCGCCGGATTTCATGTCCATATCCGCGGCTGTGGGCCAGGCGATGATCGCGTGCAAGCACATCCAGCTGACCTGGCGTCGGGCGGGCGTGTAAAATCCAAAAAACGGGAGCTTTCTCGATGCGCGCGTTGTGGACCATGTCGTGGGTCCTGCTACTCACGGGCTGCTGGCTCGGAGATCCCTACGATCCCATCCAGTTCTGTCTGGACCCCGGGATCGAGCCGGTTCAGGACGGGGAGCGGACTGTCTTCCACCACACCGGCCACCTGCGGTCGGACGCCTGGAACGACGAGTCCCAGGAGCCGCTGGGGGTCTGCGGCGAATCCGGCTCCGGCGTGGACTACCCCGAGTGGATCTTCCGCATCGAGGATGACGACGGGCGCGAGACCCGCTGGGGGTACTCCGTCCCCGAGATCGAGCGGTCCATCGACAAGGACGAGGACGATCTCATCACCCTGCACGCCGTCTACACCACCGATCCGACGACGTTCGGGTTCGTGGTCTACAACGGCGTCTGCGACGATCCTGCCGTGGACGAATGTGTCGTGGAGATGGTGGCGGACGACGGCCTCGGCGGTCGCATGATCGAGGATGATCTCATCGCGCCGTACGTCATCACGCGGACAGAGGATCTGGCGCGTCGCAACGGCGAGTGCGGAAAGGCTCAGCACCACGCCATGGAGGTCCGCGGGGGGGCGGTGACCATCTCGCTGCAACCGGGTCAGTTCGACATGTTCCGCAGCGAGCACGCGGGGGACACCTGGGACGCCTATGCGGTCAACGTGGACAATCACACGTGGGACGTGGACAGCTGCGGCGACGCGGCCGAGCGCTTCTCCTACGTGGTGATGCGCAGCGACTGAGGACAGACCTTGCTGGGATTCATCGCACGCAGAGTGCTGGCCAGCATCCCCACGCTGTTCGTGATCATCACCGTCAGCTTCGGCATGATGCACGCCGCCGACGGCGGCCCCTTCGACGCGGACCGCAACCTGCCCCCCGAGGTGCGGCACAATCTCGAGAGCTACTATCACCTGGACTGGGACGTGTTCCCCGTCTACCGGGAGCTCGACGCGTCCACCGGCCAGACCCGGCTGCGGGTGCACACCCGCTGGGAGGACATCCGCCGCACCCAGTACGTGGACTACCTGCTGATGGTCTGCCGCGGCGATCTCGGGCCGTCCACGCGCTACCCCAACCTCACGGTCAACGAGCTGCTCGCCCGAGGACTGCCCGTGTCCGCTGCCCTGGGCGGCATCGCCCTGGCCATCGCCCTGTTCGCCGGCATGGGGGCGGGGATCGTGGCGGGGCTGCGGCGCAACAGCACCGTGGACTACACGGTGATGAGCGTGGCCGTCCTGGGCGTGAGCATCCCGGACTTCGTGCTGGCGCCGCTGCTGGTGCTGGTGTTCTCGGTGCTGCTGGGCTGGCTTCCGGTGGCCGGCTTCGGAACGCCGGCGCACGTGGTGTTGCCGGCGGTGTGCCTCGGCGCCATGTACGCCGCCAACATCGCCCGCCTGTCCCGCGCCGGTATCCTCGACGTGCTCGGCGAGGACTACATCCGCACCGCCCGCGCCAAGGGGCTGTCCGAGAGCGCGGTGATCCTGCGTCACGCGCTGCGCGGCGCGTCCCGTCCGGTCGTGGCCTACCTGGGCCCGGCCACCGCGCGCATCCTCACCGGCTCGCTGGTCATCGAGCTGATCTTCAACATCCCCGGCATCGGGCGGCAGTTCGTCCAGGGCGCCCTGAACCGCGACTACACCCTGGTGATGGGCACGATCATCGTGTTCTCCGCCTTCCTCATCCTGGCCAACCTGGCCGTGGACGTGTTCCACGCCTGGCTCGATCCGCGGGTGCGCGATGAGTGACGTCATCGGATCCTGGACCCAGCTGGCCGAGGAGCCGCCGCCGCGCGAGGATCGCGCCGGCACGCGCTCCGAGCTGTGGAACGAGGCCTGGCAGCGGTACTCGCGCAACCGCCTCGCCGTGGCGGGCGCCATCGTCTTGATCGTGATCTCCGTGTTCGCGGCCGGCGCGCCCGTGATCAGCCACGTCGTGGTGAAGTTCGGACCCTACGACCAGGACCTCGTCCTGGGGCCGCAGCCGCCCCTGTCCCGCTCGGTGCCCATGGCGCTGGCCGACCAGCCGGACGCGCGGGCGCGCTTCCACTGGTTCGGTACGGACATCCTGGGCCGGGACCTGTTCGTGCGCGTGTGCTACGGCGCCCGCGTGTCCCTGTCCATCGGCCTGCTCGCGACGCTGATCAGCATCGTCATCGGCGTGTTCTACGGCGCTGTCTCGGGGTACTTCGGGGGTATGCTCGACACGCTGATGATGCGGGTCGTGGACGTGCTGTTCTCGCTGCCCTACCTGCTGTTCGTGATCATGATGATGGTCTTCGTGGGCCAGCACCAGTGGCTGCTCTTCCTGGCGCTGGGCTCCGTCCAGTGGCTGACCATGAGCCGTGTGGTGCGCGGCCAGGTCATGGCGTTGAAACAGCGCCCGTACGTGGAGGCGGCGCGCGCGAGCGGCGTGCGCGAGTTCACCATCATCTTCCGGCACATCGTACCCAACACGCTGGGCCCCATCGTGGTCTATGCCACGCTGACCATGCCGGTGGTGATGCTCGCCGAGGCGTTCCTGAGCTTCCTGGGGCTGGGTATCCAGCCGCCCGAGGCCAGCTGGGGCACCCTGGCCGCCGAGGGCGCGGCCACCCTGGACCTCTTCCCCTGGATGGTGGTGTTCCCGGGGCTCGCCCTGGCCGCGACCCTGCTGAGCCTGAACTTCGTCGGCGACGGCCTGCGCGACGCGCTCGACCCCACCCTGGAGGACCGGGCGCCGTGAGCGAGGACACCGCCCTGCTGCAGGTGATCGACCTGCACACCCAGTTCTTCTCCTCGCAGGGGATCGCCCGTGCGGTGGACGGCGTCTCGCTGCGCCTGCACGAGGGCGAGGTGCTGGGGCTGGTGGGTGAGAGCGGCTGCGGCAAGAGCGTGACGTCGCTGAGCATCCTCGGGCTGGTGCCCTCACCGCCGGGACGTATCGTGCGGGGGCAGGTCCTGTTCCGTGGCCGCGACCTGCTGCAGCTGCCGCCGCGCGACCTGCAGCGTATCCGCGGCAACGAGATATCGATGATCTTCCAGGACCCGTCGTCCAGCCTGAACCCCTACATGACGGTGGGACGGCAGATCGCCGAGGTCCTGGTCCTGCACCGCGGCATGAGCCGCAGCCAGGCGCGGGAGGAGGCCGTCAGGTTGCTGGGGATGATGGGCATCCCCGACGCACAGGCACGGTACGACGAACACCCACACGATTTCTCCGGCGGCATGGCGCAGCGGGTGATGATCGCCATGGCCCTGGCCTGCGATCCGGCGCTGGTGATCGCCGACGAACCCACGTCGTCGCTGGACGTGACGATGCAGTCCCAGGTCCTGGAGCTGCTGGGCGCGCTGCGCGCCAAGTCCCGCACGTCGGTGCTGCTCATCTCCCACGATCTGGGTGTGGTCGCCGGCCTGGCCGACCGGGTGGCGGTCATGTACGCCGGGCGCGTGGTGGAGGAGGCCTCCACGGACGAGCTGTTCTCCAACCCGCAGCACCCGTACACAGGCGGTCTGTTGCGCGCCATCCCCCGGCTCGACGGGGAGGCCGCCCTCGAGCCCATCCGCGGCCGCCCGCCCCGCGCCCACGCGGTACCCGGCGGCTGCCCCTTCCGGCCGCGGTGCGGCCTCGCGCACGAGGCATGCGCCGCGGCGCCTCCCACCCTCGACGAGGTCGCGAGCGGTCACCACGTGGCCTGCTGGGCGGTGGAGGGGGGACCGTGAGCACGCGCGACCGCCGCTTCACGCCGCCCGACATCGGCCCCTCGGCGTCACCGCGTGCGCCCGAAGAGCTGCTGCGGGTGCGGGACCTGCGCGTGTGGTTCCCGCGCACCCGCGGGCTGGTCTTCCGCCGGACAGTGGGGCACCTGCGCGCGGTGGATGGCGTGGACCTGACCATCCACCGGGGTGAGACGCTGGCGCTGGTGGGGGAGAGCGGCTGCGGCAAGTCGTCGTGCGGTCGCGGCATCCTGAGGTTGGTGCCCCTGCGGTCCGGCGAGGTGATGCTGGCGGGCAAGGACCTGGCGAAGCTCACCGGAGAGCCCCTGCGCCAGACCCGGCGCCGCATGCAGATGATCTTCCAGGATCCCTATTCCTCGATGAACCCGCGGATGAAGGTCGGGGACATCATCGCCGAGCCCCTGCGCACGTTCTCGCACGAGACCGGGGACGAGCTGGAGCAGTCGGTGCGTGAGCTGATGCGTGAGGTGGGCCTGGATCCTGCCCTCGCCCAGCGATACCCGCGCGCCTTCAGCGGCGGCGAACGCCAGCGCATCGGCATCGCCCGCGCCCTGGCGCTGAAGCCCGATCTGGTGGTGGCCGACGAGCCGGTGAGCGCCCTGGACATCTCCATCCGCGCCCAGATCCTGGTGCTGATGCGGGCGCTGCAGGAGCGCCACCAGCTGAGCTACCTGTTCATCACCCACGACCTGGCCACGGTCCGCGCCATCGCCCACCGCGTGGCGGTGATGTACGCCGGCAAGATCGTCGAGGAGGCGCCCTCGGGTGACGCGGTCCAGCGGCCCCTCCACCCCTACACCAGGGCGCTGGTCTCGGCGCTGCCCCGCCCCGATCCCGTGGCCGAGCGCACGCGCGAGCGGGTGGTGCTACGGGGTGAGGTGCCGTCCCTGATGTCCCCCCCGGTGGGGTGTCGGTTCCACCCGCGCTGCCCCGTGGCCGAGGCGCTGTGCCGTGTCGAGGAGCCCGAGCTGCGCGAGGTCTCCCCCGGACACCGCGTCGCCTGCCACCTCACCACCATGGCGGAGGAGGGGCGCGAGCCGGCGCTGATCTCGTCCACCGGGACCTACCTGGGATTCAGCGCGCGCTAGATCTCCTGACGATTCTGCAGAGCGCGCGCGATGGTGCCGCCGTCGGTGTACTCGAGCTCGCTACCGACGCTGATGCCCTGGGCGATGCGCGTGACGCGGATGTCCAGGGGGCGGATCAGCTTGGCGAGGTACAGGGCCGTGGCCTCCCCCTCCACCGTGGGGTTCGTCGCCAGGATCACCTCGGTCACGTCGCCCGAGCCGAGGCGGACCAGCAACTCCTTGACGTGGATCTGGTCCGGGCCGACGCCGTCGAGGGGGCTCAGGGCGCCGTGCAGCACGTGGAAGCCGCCCTGGAACTCGCCGCTGGAATCCACGGCCATCAGGTCCTGGGGCTGCTCCACCACGCACACCAACGAGACGTCGCGCCGGGCGTCCGAGCAGACCGGGCAGGGATCGGTGGCAGCCAGGTTGCAGCACACCGAGCACAGCTGGACCTCCTGGGACACCTCCACGAGGGCGGCGGCGAGATCCTGGGCCAGCTCCTTGCGATCGCGCAGGATGTGGAATGCCAGGCGGGTGGCGGTCTTCTCGCCGATGCCCGGCAGCCGACTGAGCTGGGTGACGAGGCGGCGGATGGGATCCGTCACAGCAGGTCCGCCAGCCCGGGGATGGGGATACCCCCCGTGGCCTTGGTCATCTCCTGCTTCATGAGATCCCGGGCCTGGCTCAACGCGTCGTTGGTCGCCGCTGCGACCAGGTCCTCGAGCATGGGGACGTCGCGGGGGTCCACGGCCACCGGGTCCACGACGACCCGCAGCACCTCGCTGGCGCCGTTGACCGTGACGCGGACGATGCCTCCGCCCGCCTGGCCCTCCACGGTCTGCTCGCGCAGCTGCTCGCGGATCTGCTTCATGTTGGTCTGCATCTGCTGGACCTGACCCATCAGGTTACCCATCAGATCGCTCAGGGAACCCAGGGACGCCGGGTCGAACAGCGGCTTGTCGTCGGTCATGGGAAACTCGCGCAGAAACGGACGCTGGGCTAGAAGCGGAAGCCGATCCCGCCCTGGACTCCCACCCACAGGGCGTAGGAGTAGCCCACGTTCATGTCCAGGTTGATGTACATCGCCTCGGAGACGTGGACGTCGAAACCGCCGAGGAACACTCCCCCGGGGGAGGCGTGACTGATGGTGGCCCCGTCGTCGCCGGGCGGCTCGCCCCAGAAGTTGAGCAACAGTGCGCCACCCACGTAGGGCCGGAAGGCGGCCTGACCGAAGCGGTATCGCACGCCGAGCCGGACGTAGGGCAGCACGGCGGCCCAGCTGCTGCCGTCGCGCTGGTAGCGCTTGACGTTGGCGCCGCCGCCTGCGTCCAGCTCGAGCCCGCGGTACAGCTTGACGTGTCCGCGCAGCCCGAACGAGGCGTAGGCGGCCCGGTGGGCGTAGGCGAAGCCGCCCAGGCCGAGGCTGACGCCACCGGGGCTGTACTCGCCCGTCGGTGCCGGTCTCGACCCGGTCGCGCCACCGCCGGAGGTGGGGACCACCACCGCCGCGGTCGTCTGCACCGCGGTGTAGGTCTCGTCGTAGAGGAAGACCTTCCCCCCACTGGCGCCGTCCAGGACCACCACGTAGGCCCGCTGCAGGTTGCGCCCCTGTACCAGCGCCCGGAGGCTGGCCCGGGCGGCCGGGAGCATGCCCGTGGCGCCGGGGCCACCCATCACCGCCGAGGTCAGGCCGGCGCGGGTGACGAGCGCGGCCGGTCCGTCCTTGCGCACCTCCACGAGGCGGGAGTAGGGCGTGTCACCGACGGTGTACTGCACCAGGTGCATGCCCGGGATGACCTGGATCACGCCGGCGGCGGCTGGATCGAGGGAGTTGCCGTCGAAGCTGAACTCGCCGATGTCCGCCCCGGCCACGTCGTGGCCGACGGCCATACGACCCAGGCCGATGGCGTCCTCCTTGGCCAGCAGGAACACCTGCTGGGGCTCGGGAGGATAGTTGGTGTCCCAGGTCTTCTCCTTGTCGATGGCGAGGGCGTACTCGAAGCTCTGCTGCGCACCGTCGCGGTCGCCCATGTGGAACCCGGCGATCCCGCGGAAGTAGTACAGGTCGATCAGGACCTCGCGAGGTACCGGGTTGCTGGCGCAGGGAAGCGCGGTGATGGCGTGGTCCAGGGTTCGCTTGCCGTCCTCGTAGTCGAGGGCGTCGATGTGCTCCACCCCCTCCTCGAGCAGGGCCGCGAGGTCCTCGCTCTCGAAGGCTGGATCCGTGCAGGGGACGACGCGCGCGTCGCCGGCGATCCAGATGGGATCGGGGGAGGGGAACGGCAGGTCGAGGATGTGGATCGCCGAGTTGGGCACCGCGTCGTCGCCGATGCTGGCCTTGAGCAACGCGGCCGCCTGCTGCTGCTCCTCCATTCCTGCGTCTTCGGGGCCGTAGATGAGGATCCCGTCGGAGGCCGCCGCGGCCGGCATCACTGACCACAGGCACAGGCAAACGACGAGCGAGCTACTCGCGCGCAAGAAACCGATCATGATTCCCCTCCGCGACGTGATGTTGTCGCGCCCTGTTTGCCGTTGGAGCATTCAGAGGACGAACTTGACGACCACGACCGCCGCGACCAGACCGACGATACCGAGCATGGCGAGGATGATCACCACGATGGGCAGGATCATCGAACGGGCCTTGGGCTTGACCGCCTGGATGGTCAGGGTTTCCTCCCACTGACCGGTGCTCGGGGCGTACTCGTCATTCTGGCCCGCGGACGGCTCCTGATTGGGGGGAGTCGAGGACACGGACACCTCCTTTGGGGTCTTCGCAGGGGACGGATCGGACGCCGGAATGGAGATCGCAGCCGGGGGTGGGGCTGCGGCTGGCTTGGCGTCGGGCTCCCCTGCAGCAAGATTCACGGTGGCTGGCTTCTCGGGCGGCGGCGCGCCCTCCTCGAGCACCGCGATGGCGTCGAAGGTGGGCAGGTCGCTGGCCGCGCGTCCCGTGGAGCTTCCCGGGTCCACCTGATCGGGGGACGCCAGGTTGGCCATGGCTGGCGATTTCTTGACTCCGCCGCCCAGCCCCAGTTCTTCGAGGGCCTCGCGGGTCGGGTCGTCCGCCCCGTCGCTGTCCTTGAGAACGCTGATGGCGTCGAACGTGGGTAGATCGGCGATGGCGCGGCCGGTGGAGCTGCCAGGGTCCACCACGTCCGCCAGGTTGGGCTGTGAGTCGTCGGCGGCCTCGAGGTCGTCGGCGGCGCCGCTGGGGATGGCCACGCGGGTGGCCTGCTCCTCGAGCTGCTGCTGCTTGGTGCTGGCCAGGGTCACCCGGTTGAGGGCGCCGCAGGCCGCGCACGGCGTCAGGGCGCCTCCGCCCGCGAGGACCAACCGCAGGCGCGTGCCGCAGCGGCCACAGGCCGCCTCGCCCGCGGAAGCGGCGTTGACCATCAGCACGTCCTGGCCCGTGGGTACGTCCACCTTGATCATCAGCTTGTGGCCGCCGAGGCGGACCACGGCCTTGCTGCCCGTCTCCAGCTCGACGCCGTAGGCGTCGCCTGCGCGGTTGGCGTAGCCGCCCGAGATCAGGGCCTGGGTGGCGAGGACCTCGTTGCCGGACAGGACCTCGACGCGGATGTCGGGGGTGAATCGCAGCAGCACACCTTCGGACGTGATGTTGAGGAACTCCAGGAACGCGGGGACTCCGTCGCCGTCGAGGGTGATGGCGGTCATCGGGTTGGTCCCGACGGTCAAGATGGACGAGGGCCGGAAGCGCACCTTGTAGAGGTACGCCTCTCCCTTGGCGACTGCCAGTTCGACCTCAACGCCGTTGCCAAGGGCCATCGTATCCCCTCGAATCAAGCGCACGAACGCGTTACCTGAGGACTTGCGATATCTCACCGAATCGCCGGGAACGCAAGTCCTACGTGGTACGCGCGCGAGGCGCCCGGTGGACCACGGGGCGCCCCGGCTGTCGTGACGACGCCCCTACAGTACCACGGATGATGGGTCCCTTTTCGAGGTGCGCAAGAGTTGATCGGCTTTTTTCGTCCAGCTTAGAATGAGGCGACACCCGCACGGATGCGGGTCGACGTCGTCCGAACCGAACCGGACAGTCACGGACAGTCTTTGCCCTCGCTGGATACCCGGACCCGAGAACTCATCTGCAAGGTCGTCTTTGCCGGACCCGTAGGCGCCGGCGTGGGCACGACGTTCCGCGAACTCTGGGCGCTGATCCCGGACGCGGCGAGCACCGCCGTCATCCCCGGGCCGGGCGATCCGCCGGTGTACCAGCTGCGGTTCCGGCCGCGGCCCGCCATCCACGTCCAGGGCATGAAGCTGGCGTTCAACCTCTGGGGATACGAGGCCGAACCCACGGGCCAGGGGTTCGTGCGCACCCTCGACGGGGTGGACGCCCTGGTGTTCGTGGCCGACTCCGATCCCGTGGCCCGCAAGCGCAATCAGGTCGCCCTGCGGGAGGTCAACGAGGCCCTCGCCGAGGCGGGCTACCAGGCCGGCAAGACCGCGCTGCTGATGCAGTACAACAAGCGGGACCTCAAGGACGCCGTGGCTATCCCGGAGCTGGAGACCCAGCTCAACCCCATGGCGTGGCCGTTCGTGGCCACGGCGGCCAGCCGGTCCCAGGGGTTGCAGGAGCTGCTCGACCGCATCTCCACCGTGGTGCCGTCGCACCTGCTGGGCAGCTCGGCGGAGGGGCGCGGCCAGAGCCCGACCGACTCCATGACCAGCGCCTTCGCGCGGGCCGAGCGCAAGCTGTTCAAGCGCGAGCCCGATCCGCAGCTGCCGCCGTCCACCGTCAAGTCGGACGAGGACCGCACCGTGCTCGGCGCGAGCGGCGCGAGCCCCTTTGCGGCCAAGCCCCTCCCGATCCCCGCCGCCCCCATCCAGCCCCACGTCGTCCCCGAAGAGGTCAGTGGCGAAGGGCCGGCCGTGGCCGGCATGGCCGTCACGGCCGCCGAGACCACCCTGCGGACCCCGGAGGTGATGGACGTGGACGTACCCGACCTGGCCGGGTACACGGTCCGCAAGCTGGGCACCCCGGAGATGCTCAACCCCCGCTGGGTGGTGTTGCCCTTCATCGCCACCACACCGAGCCAGCGACCGGGCGAGGACGAGGAAGAGGCCGTGGAGATCGAGCTGCGTGTGCGGCTCGGGAAGGGGCTCAAGGTCAAGCCGGTGAAGACGCCTGCGGCCGCGCCCGCGGCCACGCCCCAGGACGCCGAGAGCAGTGACGCTGCGGGGGAGCAACCCGCCGCAGCGGTCGTCGCCGGCGCCGCTCCCGTGCGCACGGCGCGCAAGGATCCGGCCAGCGCCAACCGCCTCCTGCCGCGGAGCTGGATCATCTTTGCGCTGGTCCTGCTGCTGGTGGTCGTGGTGGCCTACCTGCTCGGCTCGACCCTGTCCTGACCCCTCAGTCCCGCCGCAGCAGCTCGTCGAAGGCCTGGTAACCCTCGTCGGGGGGGGTCGTGTCGAACGAGCCGTCCCGCACCCTGGGCGCGAGGTCCACGTGTCGGACGATCACGTGGAGGCTGCCGACGCGGTCCGAGGCCGTGAGGCGGACCTGGCCGGGGAACCAAACACCCTCGGTCTCGGTCCAGTCGTCCCAGGTGCCGTGCCCCTGCAGGGTCTCGTCCTCGGCCAGCAGCAGCAGCTCCCGCATCCGCTTGGGCCGGCGGTGTGAGTCCACCAGCGCCACGCGCCCGGCGGGCAGGGACAGGGCGAGCAGGTTGCGGTTGCCGCGCCGGTGCCAGGCCACGTCGCCGCCGAAGCTCGTCGGCAGGCGGCCCGTGAGCACGTCCACCAGATCGCTCGCCTCGGCCCACTCCCCCAGCAGCACGCGCGCCAGCTCGTCGGCATCCTCGCTGTAGTAGGCCAGCTCGGCGCTGAGCGTGGTGCACAGCACGGAGCCGTCTTCACCCAGGACGACCGTCATGGCCCTGCCGCCGAAGGGCAGGTCGATCTCTAGACGGGCGGACTCGCCCGAGACCAGCAACAGCAGGCCGAGATCCAGATCGACCCCGGCGATGGCGGTGCGCAGGCGCCCGGAGAGGGAGAAGCTACCGGGCAGGTCTCCCGCGGCGAGGGTGTGCAGGGCCTGACCCGGATCCCGCGGGAGCCCGGTCGGAGACACGGGGCGGCAGCCGGGCAACGCGATGGCGAGCGCGACCAGCAGCAGCAGCGGTGAGAGGTGTCTCACGGGGTCTCCAGCCCATCGAGCAGTTCACGGGCGCGCTGTGCCGACTGCTGCTCCTCGGGATCGCGGTCGTCCACCTCGTCCAGGCAGCGGCCGAGGCTCTGGCGGGCGTCCTCGGTCCGTCCCAGGTCCATCTGGACCTCGGCGAGGTGCTGCCAGATGACGGCGGACCTCGACATGCGCGCGGCCGCGCCCTCGAGCAGTTCCAGGGCCTCGTCCAGGCGCCCCTGACGATAGAGCGCCCAGCCCAGGCTGTCCATGATCGCCGGATCGAGGGGCTGGAGCGTCAGCGCCTGCCGCAGGAGCGCCTCGGACTCCTCGAGGTCCCGCTCCAGCACGGCCAGGGTGTAGCCGATGTAGTTGAGGGCCCTGGGATCATCGGGCTGGGCGCGGAGCACGCGCCGCATCGTCTGGATGGCGGTCTCGTGTTCGCCGGCGAACCCCTGCAGGAACGCCATGGCGGCGAGGACCTCGATCTCGAACTCGTACACCTGGGCCTTGCGCAGCGCCACGGTGGGATACCGTCCCACGGGGAGCTGCTGCGCCGCGGCCGGCGACTGGAGGCGCCCGAGGGCCGCCTCGAGGACCCCGATCCCCTCTTCGAACAGGCCCTCGTCCCGGTAGAGATCGGCCAGCGCGAGACTGGACAGGGGCTGGGCTCCGTCGGCCTCGATCTGCTCGCGCAGCAACACCACGGCCCTGTCCCGCTGCCCGGAATGCCACAGGACGCGCGCGCTCTCCCGTGCGTGCAGGGCGGGCGTCTCGGCCTGGAGGCGATCCAGGGTGGCCAGGGCGGCCTGATGCTCCCCCTCCTCGGTGAGGTATCGGGCCAGGTGGACGTGCAGCTCCAGGTCGGCGGCGAGGCTCTCGCTGAGGTCCAGCTCCACGGCCTCGTACAGCAGGTCGATGGCCTCACCGCGGCGCCCGAGATCCACCAGGACGCGGGCCCGTTCGCTGACCGCGAAGCCCCAGTACGGCTGCCCCGGCTCCACCTCGGACCAGGTCTGCAGGGCGCCGTCTTCATCCCCCGAAGCCTCCAGCACGTGCCCCAGGCGCAGCCTCAGCGAGCTGCTCTCGGGGAACTCGTCCAGGGTCTGCTCCAGCAGGCCGACGGCCTCGTCGTAGCGCATGAGGCTCTGCAGCCAGTCCGCGGCGGAGATGGCGTAGTGATCGCGGTGGTCCGGGTCCTGGTCGTACTCGTGCAGGAGCTGCTCGATGACGTCGTCGTACCGACCCAGGGCGGCGTACACCGTGACCAGATCGGCGCGCAGCTCGATCACCGAGGGGTAGCGGCGGATCAGCTCCTCGAGGAACACCGCGGCCTCGTCGAGCTGGTCGGTCTCTCGATACGTGGCCAGGACGACGGCGAGGGCGTCGCGATCCTCCGGCGCGATCTCCACGGCCTGGCGCAGGGCCTCGAAGGCCTCGTCGCGGCGGTCGAGGTCGAGCAGGGCCACGCCGCGTCGTCGTAACACCCAGCCCTCGTCGCTGGCGTAAGGCTCCATCGCCTCGAGCAGCTGGACGTACTCCTCGACGCGATCCTGCGCCCACAACAGCGCCGCGAGGTCCTGCCAGGCCTCCTCCAGCTCCGGGTCACATTCCACGGCCCGGCGCAGGTACACCTCGGCGGGATCGAGGTCGAGCTGGTACGAGGCGATGCGCCCGAGCAGGTGGTGGGCCTCGCAGTAGTGGGGATCGAGGCGCAGGGCCCGGCGACAGTGCCGGTTGGCGTTGTCGGATCGCCCCAGCAAGTACTCCATCTCGGCGGCGCGCACGTTCAGGGGGGCGGACGAGCCGTGGAAGGTCAGGGCGCGGTGCAGGTACTCCAGGGCCAGGTCCATCTGGCCGATGTGTGCGGCCCGGCGGGACTGCACGAAGGCGAGCGCGGCGTCGCGGGGGAGCGCGGTGGAGCCGGACCGCTGGGTGTCCTCCACCAGGGGAGCCGAGGGGATGCGGTCCACGTGGGTCGGACATCCGACGTCCAGCGCCGCGATCCCCAGGAGTCCCATCAGCGCCGCCGTGGTCCGGAGCTTGGTCACGGAGCGCAGTCTACTCGGATTCGCGCGCAACGGCGACGTCGGGCGCCGACAAAGGGGATTTCCCAAGCCCGCCGCCGCGGTCCAGAATGGAACCGATGACGCACCGGCTCCGGACCCCCGCAATCGCGTTGATCCTGGCGGCCCTCTCCGGCTGTCCGAGGGGGTCCGAGGAGGCCCCCCCGGTCGCCCCGGACGAGCCGGGCGAGATCTGGCTGGATGTGTCGTGCGACCTGCCGGCGCAACTGGAGTCTGCGGTGGCCGATCTGCGCCGCCGGGGAGTGGTCGAGGTGACGGGGGGGCAACCCTACCGCTGGGAGTTCGGCTGCACCGGGGAGACCCTCGACGTGACCGTCCGGCTCGCCGACGTCCCCAGCGACGGCGATCCGGTGCTCTGGCTCGGGGCCGAGGCCGAGCCAGCGCGCGTCGTGCCCGTCCGCCTGCACGCGGGATCGGGGCAGCCGCAGCTCGAACAGCGCGTGCGGCGCTGCGACGGGGGAGAAGAGATCCGGTTCCACGTGGACCTGGCCACGGGCGTGGTGTGGGGGGACAGCTGACTCAGAACGTCAGCGTCAGCGTGAGATCTCCGGTGGCTGCCGGCTCGAAGGTGACGCGGACCAGCTCGCCGTCGAGGGTGTCCTCCAGGGCCACCAGATCGACCCCGTCGGCGTCCAGCCCCGAGTAGACGTACCCCGTGGGCACGTGCACGGTCACCTCGTAGGTGAAGGGCGCCTTCTCGGTGGGTACCGCGGCCGTCATGGGCACGGTCAGCGTCGCCTTCTCCTCGTCCCACCGCACGTCACCCAGCACGGTGCCACCCATGCTCACCTGGCGGTTCCAGCCGAGGAACTGGGGACGGCCCAGCGGTTCGCGGATCGCCACGACGCGGCAGTCGTGGGAGGGGACGTCCACGGTGAGCTCGCCCGTGACCGTGCCGAGGAACTCCCCGGTCCAGAACTCGTAGGCCAGGTACTCGCCCGTGAGCCCGCGCTCCACCAGGTCCACCGTCAGCGTCCGGTCGTCGTCGGTGTCCGGGATGTCCTCGTAGGGATTGACGCTCATGTCCACGTTGGCGCCCCAGTGGAACAGGCCTGCGACGTGGTAGGTCTGACCGAAGCCGTCCTGGGCGTCGTCGATGGTCTGCCAGAACACCTCGGGGAACTCGCGCTCGAACACGTCCAGGGGCGTGGCGGGGGTGGGGTAGATCGGGATCATCGTGCGGATGACGTTGATGTGGTCTCCTGTCAGGTCCACCAGCCTGTCCCCGAGCTTGACGATGCCGCCGGTGAGCGCGATGTACGTGGCGAACGTCCGCGCCTCGGTGGCGGTGACGCGGGGCCAGCTCTCGTCCAGGGTGTTGGATCGGAAGAAGAACAGGTCGGGGTGGTTGACCCAGACGCGGTCCGACACGTACCAGCGGCGCGATGCCGTGCGCTGGGACGGCTTGAGGCCCTGCTGCTCCATCACCATGGTCTGGTTGGGGTCGGTGTCCCACACGGGCATCGTGTCCAGGGTGAGGCGGCCGCCGTCGGCGATGCCGAAGTTGGGCCCCATCTGGCCGATGATGAGGAAGAAGGCGTCCTCTCCCAGGGCGTCGCGGATGACCTCCATGGACGACCGCCAGGCCTCCTCCCGGGTGGACCCCTCCTCGTAGAAGTACTCGCCGAACAGGGCCCAGTAGCCGAAGTCGAGCTTGAGCCACTCGAAGCCCCACTCCCAGCGGAACGTGGTGAACAGGTCGTGCAGGTACTGGTGTACGTCCGGGTGGCTCAGGTCGAGGATGTGGCTCTCGCCGACGATGGGGACGCCCAGGGGGACCGGGTCGATGAACCAGTCCGGGTGGTCGGCCACCAGCTGGGACTCGGCGTCGGCGGTGAACGGCGCCATCCACAGGCCCGGCTTGAAGCCCCGGTCGCGGAACTGCTGGCTCAGCCACTGCGGCCCGTTGGGGAACTTGTCCTCGACCCAGTCGTACCAGTCGCCGTAGTACGGCTCGTATCCGTCGTCGAACTGGAACCAGTCGATGCCCCAGTCGCGTAGCTCGGTGGCCATGACGTCGAGGTTGGCGATGACCTCGGCCTCGCCCAGGCTCGTGCCGTACCCCCCGGTGGACCCGGAACCGGACCAGGAGTTCCAGCCATTGGGCACGCGCCGTCCCTCCTCGCGACGGTGCCACGGCTGGGTGCCGATCTGCGTGGCGATGGCGGCCGCGTAGCGCTCCAGGCCGAACCGCGCGTCGCCGGCCGCGGGCTGGACGTAGTACAGCTCGGACTCGATGGACTCGCCGTCGTCCAGGGGCTTGGGGTGGGGCAGCCACGCCGACTCGGCGGAGAAGAAATGGAAGCCGAGCCGGCCGTCCTCGGACGTCGGGGCGATCAGCGGGTTGTGCGAGATGTTGATCACCGGCGACGAGTACTCGTAGGTCAGCGCCCCGGCCACCCAGGCGCCTGAGCCGGGCGCGTCGTCCCCGGGCCAGGCCAGGTCGGTCACGGCGTGGTTGCCGGTGGACACCGAGTGACCCTGGAAGTTGCCGGGGAGCAGGTTGGCGTACCCCTCGTCGTGCTCCACGTCGCCGGGCAGCACGAAGGCGATGAAGTCCAGCGCGGCGTAGGAGCCGTTCTCGAGGATGCGGTGCTCGGCCGGCGCCTCGCCGAGGAACAGGCCGCCTCCGCGCTCCCAGTCCACCTGCAGCGGCGCGGCCTTGGCCATCATCAGCGTGTCGCCGGAGCCATTGTCCGCGCGCAGGCGGAAGGTGAAGAACCCCTCGTCGTGGTACGCAGCGATGGTCCAGATCAGGTCGGGCTCCTGTGCCTCGCCGATCACGGTGACCTCGAGGATCTGGGCGTGGCCGAGCTCGGTGACGCCGTAGCTCAGCACGGCGGTCCGGTCTCGATCCGCGTCCGTGCCCAGGACGATGCCTGCCTCGCCCGTGTCGTCGAGGGTCAGGGCGCCGACGCCGTGGGAGACGATGGCGTGCCCGCCGGTGTCGAGGATGTCCACGTATCCTCCGGGGTGGTACTGCAGCCGGGAACCCACCACGTCGAGTTCGGCCATCGTCCAGCCCGCGTCGTCGTCCGCGCTGTCGTCGTCCCCCTCGTCGCCGCAGCCGGTGACCACCAGGAAGATTCCGAGCCAGATCCACACCGACCAGCGAATGTCCATGTCGTCTCCCCTGCGCCGGCCGCGGGGCACCGGCGCGCCCATCTTACCCCGACCGGCGCGCGCGGGTGATACCCTGCTGCGACCCTACCTGGAGCGAACCGATGGCACGTATCCTGGGCCTGTTCGTCGCGATGACCCTGCCGCTGACCGCGTCGGCGGACCTGCCCGATCTCGATGGCGCCGAGCTTGCCGCGCACCTTCGCGCGCAGGGCTGCCCGGCGTGCGAGATCGTGGACAAGGATCTGTCCGGCCAGACCCTCGACGGGGCCAACCTCGCCGGCGCGCGGCTGGACCGGCTGGACCTGCGGGGCGCGTCCTGCAAGGGGTGCAACCTGGCGGGCGCCAGCGTGGGCGTGGTGCAGCTGGACGGCGCGGACCTCTCCGGCGCCTCCCTCGTCGGGGTGAGCCTGGAGTGCTCGCCGTTCTTCGTGGGCATGATGTGCACCGACTACTCCAGCGAGGCCGCCGCGGTGAACCTCACCGGCGCCAACCTCACCGGCGCCGACCTGTCGGGCCTGCCCGACGTGGTCGTCACCGGCGCCACGACCGAGGGGACCCTGTTCGCGCCGGCGTTCCCACCGACGCTGGTGGACGCGAGGTTCCGGGAGGTGCGCCTCGCCGGTGGGTTCGGCGCCGCCGCCGCGCCGGCGTCCTTCGGCAAGACCGACATCGAGCTGCTGGCCCCTTACGTCGAGCGCTGCACCGGCTGCTGGGGCGTCTACCACTACCAGTTCTTCCCGCCGAAGGCCGGGTCGGGCCATCCACCCTCCTTCGACTGCGCCAGGGCGGGTAACGCCGCAGAACGTACCCTGTGTGGCAGCGAGCAGCTGTGCGGGCTGGACCGGATGATCGCGGCGGCGTACGCCGCCGCCCGTGAGGCACCCGGTGCGGACACGGACGCCGTGAAGCAGGCCCAGATCGCGTGGCTGGGGGATCGCAACGGCTGCGGTCAGGACTGGGGTTGCCTGAACGTGTCGATGCGCGGGCGCGCCGCCGCGCTCACGGCCGGCGAACGCGGGCCTGACTTCACCGGCGGCCGGTACCTGCGGTTCGGCCACGCGCCGCCCCTGCCCGCCGAGCTCGACGTCGTCGCCGAACGTCTCGTGCCCCTGCTGAGCCACACCGCAGACGAGCTCGAGGTGGTGGACCAGGGCGACGGCACCGTCGCGGTGACCGGCGGCGCCTTTGGCGCGAACGCGCACATGTGCGACGTGGACGACACCTACCGCCGGGACCCGGGCTCCGGGAAGTGGCAGCCCTCGGAGGTCGATCCGGACTGGGATCGGGGCACCCTCGTGCTGGTCGGGGACTATCTCCTCTTCGAAGGCGGGTCTGGACTGTGCGGGGTGCGCGCGTCGCTGGACGGGCTCTGGGTGCGCGTGGATCGGTGACGCGGTCCGCGCTCATTCGGACGCGCGGAACACGTAGGTCTGCGGCGTGGGGCCGTCGATGTCCTTGCCGTGGAACTTCAGCTTCTCCATGCCGCTGATGAGGCAATCGCCCAGGTCGGGATCCACCTGGTCCGGGGTTGCGAGGGCGGCGCTGTCCACGGAGCCGTCGGCCAGCACGGTGTACCTCACGGTCACGGGCTCGAACGTCTCGTTCTTGCGCCGGTACTTCTTGATGCAGAACCGCTGCTTGAGCTTGCCGTCGATGGTCTCGCTCAGACCCAGATCCACGGGGCTGGGTGGCGGTGGCGTCGCAGGTTCCGGTGCGACAGCCTCCACGGTGGTGTGGCGCGTCGCCGCGGCCGGGCTCGCTGGCTCGGCAGCCTCTCCCTCCTCGCCGTCGGGATCCAGCAGCGCAGGCGGGCCGTCGTCGCCCAGCCCCGGGATCTCCCAGTCGTTCATGGAGAGGTAGACCACGGCGAAGAGCAACCCGACGAAGGCGAACAGCAGGAGGCCGTGCTCGACGCGGAAGCCCCTCCTGCTGACCTCGTGGGGTCTGGACGTTTCGGACAGCCGACCCGGCTGGACACCGGGCGGCGAGGGCGCCGGATCGGGGCGCGGCTCATCGTGGGTGATGGGCCGCGCCGCGACCTTGTCGGGGTTGATCAGTGGCCGGTTGACGGACCGAAGGGGCACGTCGCGAGGCGGTTCCTCGACGGGCTCCTCCGAGGGTACCGTGGGCAGCGGCGTGGGTGTCGGCGTCCGCGGTTGTGCGGTCATCGGAGCCGTGGCCGCCACCTCACCGCTCGTCAGCGGATCGATCTCCTGGTCCAGGGTGCTCGGTTCGGGCTCGCCCATCCAGGCCGCGAGCCAGGACGCCAGGTGCGGCGAGGGGCCGGGGAGTTCCTCGAAGACGGCGCGGATCTCCCTGCCCATCTCCACGGCGTCCCCGAATCGATTGTTGCGGTCGTGTTCCCAGGCCTTCCCCAGGATGGGCGCGAGCGGCGGCGCCAGCTCATCGACGCGCCCCAGGGCGTGGCGCACGTCGGCGGAGGCCACCTTGTTGAGCACCTGCAGCATCTGATCGGCGCCGAAGACCAGCTCGCCGGTGACGGCCTCGCACAGCACCGAGGCCAGGGAGAACAGGTCGGAGCGGCGATCGATGGGCCGGTCGACGGCCCCCACCGCCTGCTCGGGGCTCATGTACACCGGCGTCCCCCGCGTCAGGCCGGTCTGGGTCTGCGAGAGGTTGGTGGCGGCCTTGGCGATGCCGAAGTCGGCGATCTTGACCACGCCGTCGCGGCGGATCATCACGTTGGCCGGCTTGAGGTCCCGGTGGACGAGGTTCATGGGGCTGCCGGCGTCGTCCACGGCGGCGTGGGCGTAGGCCAGCCCCTGACAGATCTGCACGGCGAGCTTGGCCACGATGCGCGGCGGCAGGCCCTGACCGACGGGCACGCGGGCCATGACCTCGGACAGGGTGTACCCATCGACGAACTCGATGGCCATGTAGTACCGGCCGTCGATCTGGTCGAACTCGTAGGTCTCCACGAGGTTGTTGTGCTGCAACAGGCCGCCGAGGCGGGCCTCGTTGAACAGCAGCTCCACCATCTGCTCGATCTCGGAGACCTCCGGCTTGAGCAGCTTGAGCGCCACCTGCTTGCGGAACCCCCCGGGGCCGGACATGGAGGCGCGGTACACCGACGCCATCCCACCCTCGCCGAGGAGCTGGACGAGCTCGTACTTGCCGAGCGTGCGTGGCAACTCCATTACCAGCTCTCCTCCCACAACACTCGCGCGCCCTTGTGGATGGCCCAGCGCACCACCACGAGGTTCAGACCGGCCGCGGCGATCATGCCCGACGCCGTGGCCAGCACCATCCACCCGGTGACGGCTCGCCCCTGGAACTGGGCGGCGAGGGTCCACGAGGCGGGGATGCCCTCGACGAGGATGGTCAGGGTGATGAACAGCGACGTGACCACCATGTACAGGATGGCCCCCGGGCCCGAGGCGATGCGGGTCGCGGTGTCGGCCTTGAAGTTGGGGTAGATGGCGCCCAACCCCACGCCCAGGCCGGTGACCCCCACGGCGAGCACGGCCACGGTGAACATGGACAGCAGGGTGAACGTCACGGTGGTGCCCAGCAGCAGGTTGCTCGTCACCACCAGCAGCTCGCCCATGAACAGCATGGGCATGAGCCCCCACAGGAACTTGGCGTACAGGAAGCGCTGGGGGCCGATGGGGGAGGCGTGCAGGATCCAGAAGGCGCGCCCCTCGGCGCTGACGGCCGGGTAGTTGAAGCGCACCGACAGGGCGGCGAGCACGAACCCGGTGACGCCGATGTTGAGGAACCCCACGACGTTCTCGAGGCGGAAGGTCGGGAACGGGTTCTGGTCCAGGGGGAGGGCGTAGACGTTGTAGAGGTAGATGAACACCAGCGCGACGATCATCAACACCTGGGTCCACTGGCCGGCGTCGCGGAAGAAGGTGCGCACGTCCTTGACCACCATCGAGCGCAGGACCACCGGGAAGCGCCCCAGGGCGATCGCCAGCACCCGCTCGAGCAGCGGGTTGCGCGCCAGGCGCGGTGCGCTGGCTTCCTGGGATCGGGTGCGTCCGGTCACGTAGATGGGACCGATGATCCACCGGGCCACCCCGGCGGTGCTCGCGGCGCCGCAGACGAGCAGCCCCAGCCACAGCCACGGCTGCGTCACGTCCTCGCCCAGGCCCCACAGCAACACCCGCGTGGCCCAGGTGGAGGGCAGGAACACCGACTCCGGCGACCGGATGGCGGTGAAGAAGTCGGCGATGGTGGCGAACCGCTCGGCGTCCACCAGCAGCTCCGGCCGCGCGGACCGCACCAGGAAGAACAGGACCACGGCCGCGAACAACCCCGCGACCATCAGGCCCTCGCGCACGCGGCGCGCGGGGAAGATGTTGACGAGCACGGCCGCTGCCATCGCGCCCAGCGCCGCGGGCATGACCGTGATGCACAGCAGCACCACGATCACCAGCGGGTAGTACAGGGGCGAACCGCCGAGCACGACGCCGTAGGCCAGCAGGATGGGCAGGCCGAAGATGGCCACCATCCACGAACTCGACAGCGTGGCCTCGCCCAGCCGGGCGTAGTACAGCTTCGGCCAGCCCACCGGCAGGTGCAGCAGCAGGTCGAGGTCCTCGGACAGGAAGAACGAGGAGATGGCGGTGATCAACGACGAGAACGCCAGCATCACCAGCAGGCTCAGCAGCAACATGCTCAGCAGCTTGCGCGCCAGCACCGGGCCGAACACCTCGACGCTGTCGATCTGCACGAGCAGGTAGATGGACACGCCCAGCATGGACAGCCAGAACGCCAGGGTCAGCACGGCAAAGAACGCGTAGGCGAACTTCTGGCGCTGCCCGGCGCGGGTCCAGGTGTTGCGCAGGCCGAGCAGGCGCGGTCGGAGCAGGGACGGTTGGGTCACTCGGTCGGCTCCTGGCGCAACCCCTCGCCCTCCTCGTTGGCGCGGATGTTCTGGCGGACGTAGCTCTTGAGGATCTTGTTGCGCTCGGCGCGGCCGAGCAGCGACTGCAGGTCCTCGTAGATGGTCGGATCGGTGATGAGCGCGCCGATCGTGCCCTCACCGTCGCGGATCATGCGGGTGACCTCGCGCAGGTTGGCGGACGCCTCGGTGAGGTTGACCAGCAGGTTCTTCTCCCCCTCGTCGTAGACCAGGGTGTTGATCAACCCCTCCTTGCTCTTGATGTCCTCGACCAGGCCGTCGATCTCGGCGGCGGCCTCGGTGAACTCGCGGATCATCTCCGCGGCGGTGTCCTCGTAGATCAGCGCGTGTACGGTGCCGTCGCCGTGCTCCACCTCGTCGGTGAGGCGCGCCACCGAGGCGGTGGCCTCCTCGAGGTTGGCCATGGTCTGGCGGTAACGCGCGGCGCTGGACTTGTCGTACACCAGCTCGTGCAGCAGCCCCTCGCCCTGCTCGAGCTCGAGGATCACCCGCTGCAGCGACTCGATGATCTCCAGCAGCGACTTGCCGGCCTTCTCCCCTTCGGGGCCCTCGAGCACGATCTTGATCTGCTCGGACGACGCCTCGATGTTGTCGAGGATCACCTCGGCCTTGGCCAGGTAGTCCTCCATGCCCTTGGGGTTCACGCGCGAGATCGTGTCGCCGTCCTCCAGGCGCGGGACCTCCTTGCCGTCGTCGTCCAGGGGCGATCCCACGGAGATCGACACGTACTTGTCCCCCAGCAGCCCCTCGGTGGCGATCCGGGCGACGGAGTCCTTCCGGATACGGTCCTGGAACTGCCGGTTGACCTGCATCACCACCAGGATCTCCTGGTCGGCGAGGTTGGGCGGGAACTCCACGGCGATCACCTGGCCCGCCTGCATCCCGGCGACGCGCACCGCAGCGCCCGCGCGCAGGCCGCTGATGTCGGCGAAGGTGCACGAGATCCGGTAGTTGCGCTCGAACACGGGGTTCTCCGCGCCCAGCAGGAAGAACGCGGCGATGAACAGGGCCACGCCCAGCACCACGAAGATGCCCACGATCAGCTGTGTCCGCGGTTCTCGTTCCATCCCTACTCCCCGATGTTGCCCTCGATGAAGGCCTTCACCGTCGCGTTCTGCGTGCCTTCCGCCTCGCCCACCGAACCCGTCCACTCGATCTTGTGGTCGTACAGCATGGCGAAGCGGTCGGAGATGTCGAAGGCCGAGTCCATGTCGTGGGTGACGACGATGGAGGTGACCTGAAGCCGCTCCTGCAGGCTGCGGATCAGCCGGTTGATGCGGTGGACGTTGGTGGGATCGAGCCCGGTGGTGGGCTCGTCGTACAGGATGACCTCGGGGCGCACGGCGATGGCGCGGGCGAGGCCGACGCGTTTTTGCATGCCGCCGCTGAGGTCCGAGGGGCTCATCTTCTCGATGCCGGGCATGCCCACGAGCTCCAGGGTCTCGGCGACCCGTTCGGCGATCACCGTCTCGTCGCGCTCGCCGGCCTCCAGCAGGGGGAAGGCGATGTTTCGCTCCACGGTGAGCGAGTCGAAGAGTGCCGCCCCCTGGAACAGCATGCCCACGCGCTTGCGCACCCCGGCGAGGTGTCGCTCGGACCTCCCGGTGACCTCCTCGCCGAACGCGTGGATCGTGCCTCGGTCCGGGCGCAGTAGCCCGATCAGGCACTTGAGCATCACCGACTTGCCCGTCCCCGACCCGCCGATGATCGTCAGCGTCTCCCCCTCGTACACGTCCAGATCCAGACCCTCGTAGATGATCTTCGGCCCGAACCGCTTCCAGATGTCGCGGAACGAGACGATGGGGGTGGGCGCGGCGGTGTTCATAGGATCGGCAACAGCATCTTGGTGAGGAAGAAGTCGGACACCAGCACCGTGACCGCGATGACCACCACCGACTCGGTGGTGGAGCGGCCCACCCCCTCGGTGCCGCCCCAGGTCTTCATGCCGTAGTAGCACCCGACGATGCCGATGATGTAACCAAAGAACCCGCTCTTGATCAGGCCGTGGCAGAGATCTCCCAGGTCGACCGACGTGAACACCTGATCCCAGTAGAAGCGGGCGCTGACGCCCACCTGGGACATGGTGATGAACATGGCCGCCACCGTGCCGAACAGGTCGGCCATCATCACGAGGATCGGCACGGCAAGGCAGCAGGCCAGCACCCGCGGCATGACCAGCTTGTTGATGGGGCTCGCGCCGAGGGCGCGGACGGCGTCGATCTGCTCGGTGACCTTCATGGAGCCGAGCTCGGCGGTGATGCCGGCGCCGATGCGGGCGCCGACCACCAGCGAGGTCAGCACCGGCCCCAGCTCCATGACGAAGGCGATGGAGACCAGCTTGCCAGCGTACATGGACGCGCCGAAGCGTTTCAGTCCCCAGCCGAACTGCACCGCGAAGATCATGCCCGTGGCCGACGCCGCGAGGAACGCGATGGGCAGGGACTGGGCCCCCAGCACCCGCAGCTGCTGCATGATCAGCGGCCACTCGCGCGGCCCACGCAGGAACGCCACGAGCACGTCCCACGTCAGCAGGGAGACGCCGCCGACGATGGCGAAGAAGTCCAGGACGCGGCCGCCGAGGCCGGACAGGCCCGTGGCCACGATCCCGCGCGACGCGCTCATGGACAGTGCTCCACGAAGAAGCCGTCCACCACGCCCGCGTAGTCGAAGTACGCCGAGTCGAAGTTGTCCTTGGGGGAGATCACGACCAGATCGAAGATGCAGGTGTTCTTCTTGACCACGGTCACGCCCACCTTGACCAGCACCCCGTCCAGGCGGGCCTCGGCCACCCGCCGCAGGGCCTCGCGGTCGTCCATCTCCAGGATCTCCTGCTCGAGGATGTCGATGTCCTCGAACCCGAAGAAGAGGTGGTTGGCCAGCACGTGCAGCGACGCGTCCGCGTACCGGCGGCAGGAGTTGTCCACGTAGATGGTCGCGCCGAGGTCGGCGTTGTCGAACGCCACGTCCGCCGTGGGCATGTCGCCGCGCTGCCACGTGTCCGGCAGCTCCCCCACCATGTAGACCAGGTCGCGGGAGAAGTAGCGCCCGCCCGCAAAGCGGCCCTGGCGGGCGGTGCACCCCGCGATCAGCGTCCCGACGACCAGCAGCAGCGTTGCTCGGCGCATCCCCTCTTTCGCTCCTAGGACCGCAGCACCTGGATGACCTCTTGCATCTCCTGACCGCCGGTCAGCGACAGGAAGATGTCTTCGAGGTTGGCGCTGCCGTCGCGTTGCTTCTCGCGCAGCTCTTCCATTGTACCGAGTACGCGGATCTTGCCCTTGTGGATGATGGCGATTCGGTCGCACACCTCCTCGGCCACCTCCATGGTGTGCGTGGACAGGAACACGGTCTCGCCCTGCTCGGCCTTGCGGCGGAACACCTCCTTGACCAGGCGGGCGCCGTTGGGGTCGAGGCCGACCATGGGCTCGTCCACCACGAGCAGGGGAGGGCGGGGGAGCAGGGCGGCGGCCAGGGTGAGGCGCTGCTTCATGCCGTGGCTGAATCCCTCGACGAGCTCGCCGCGGAACTCCAGCAGCTTGAAGAACTCCAGCAACTCGCCGGCGCGGCGCGCCAGCTCCTTGGCCTCGATCTCGTAGATGCCGCCGACGAACGCGAGGAACTCGTCGGCGGTGAGCTTCTCGTACAGGTACGGCCGGTCCGGGATGTAGCCGGTGACCGTCTTGGCGCGGATGGGATCGGCGAGGGCGTCGTGACCGTCGATGGTGATGCTGCCCGAGGTGGGCTTCATCAGCCCCACCACCATCTTGAAGGTGGTGGTCTTGCCCGCGCCGTTGGGGCCGAGGAAGCCGAACACCTCGCCCCGCTTCACGTGCAGGTCGATGCCGTCCACGGCCGTGATGCGCCCGAAGCGCTTGGTCAGTCCCCGCAGCCGGATCATCGGACCTCCACCACCTCGGCCGAGAGCGCGCCGATCACCCCGATCAGCTCCACCTGGTGGTCCAGTCCCCCGTTGACGAACTTGATGTGCGTGGCGTCGGCCGGGAACTGCCCGAAGGTGGGGTCCACCGGCACCCACTCGCCGAGCCAGACCTCGGGCCACGCGTGGTAGTAGAAGCTGCCCTTGGAGAACAGCGCCTCGGTGTACACGATGCCGGCAGCCACCCGCGTGGGCAGCCCGGCGGCGCGGGCCATGGCCGTGAACAGGGCCGTGTGCTCGTTGCAGTCCCCCGCGCGTGTGCGGAGCACGTTCAGCGCCGACGGCGGGGAGACCACGGGTGTCTTCTCCACCTCCGCGAAGACCCAGTCGTTGAGCCGCCGCGCCGCGTCCTCGGCGTCGGTCATGTCCTGCAGCACGCCGTTGACCGCCTCGAGGATGGCGGGATCGTCCACCTCCACCAGGGGCTCCGCGGCCAGGTACGGCTCGAAGGCGGGGTCGGTGGCCGGCAGCGGGTAGGTGGCGAAGCCGGACTCTTCGGGCACGTGGATGCCCACCTGGGTGCCGTCCCAGCGTTCCCCGTGCGCGGCCTCCAGCATGGGGCCGAGGGTCTCGGGGCCGTGGAGCTTGACCACCAACACGCGGCTGGACCGGGCGCCGGGGATGGGGCGGTCCACCGGGACCGCCGAGAGCGCCACGAGATCGGGCGGGCCGCCCAGGGACCAGCCCCGGGTCAGCGCCACCTCGCGCGGCTCGCGCAGCGTGACCATACCCAGCAGCCCCTCCTCGCGCAGGGACGTGCCGTCGGTGTCCAGCCACACGGTCACGTCCGCTCCCTGCAGGGAGTACCGCACCACCTTGGCCTCGATGCCCTCGAGGCCGGGGACCGGCTCCACCGGCCCCACGTGGTAGGTGATGGTGTCGCTGGTCATGGTCGCCGGGTCGAGATAGGGGAGCTCCACCACGGATCCCGTGTCGGCCGCGGCCAGGATGCGGGGGTGGCTCGACGCCATCAGCGGCGTCTCGGGGAAGGTGAGGGTCTCCTCGGCGCCCTGGCCGATGGAGTAGCGCACCACGTTGCCCTCACCCGACGCCTTGAACGTCATGTCGCCGGTCTGCATCTCGAACGAGAACCGCACGGCGCGGTGCTCGCGGTCCGTCTCATAGGTCCCGTAGGTGTGGACCTCACGCTCCTCGCCCATGGAGCCGAGCCGCAGGTAGGTGCGCTCCACGGACGTGGCGCCGGCCTCGGTGGGGATCGTGCGGCCCGACGAGTAGCCGATCTTGGCCTCGCCCAGGTAGATGCCCAACCAGCGCGTGTCCTCGCCGGCCATGTCGTCCCACTGCACGGTCCCGGCGGGCCCGGCGACGGGCGGCGGGGTGGCCAGGGCGGTCGCCAGCAGCGCCAGGAACGCGACCAGCGTCACGACCTCGATCGCCAGGATCCAACGGCGTTTCAGCAAGGGCATAGTCGTCCAGTGTACTCCAGATCGCGAGCCCCCATGTCCCATGGGGGCTGGGCCCGAGCGCCTCGGTGCGATAGCCTGGGCAGGTTCGAGCTTCCCGCGAGGAGGAGGCCGAGAGGGAAACACGGAACGTCGCCATGGTCGTCCCCGTCCGCGCATCCTGGGTGTGTTCAGCCCTCGTGATCGTTTTCGCCGGCTGTTCAGGCACGCCGTCGTACGACGACGTCGAGTCGCTGCGCGACGCAGCGCGGCTGCGCCACGAAATGCGCTGGGCGGACGGGGCGTCCGTGACCCTGGAGTCCACCACTCGCGTCCAGGCGGCCAGCGCGGAGATGGACGTCTACAAGAGCCGCGTGATGCGGCGCGGCGAGCAGTGGCGGATCGAGACCTGGCGGGACTCGGCCGAGTCGTCCTGGGGGTACGTGGAGCTGGGCGACGCCGCGCAGACCAAGGTGTGGATCTCGGACAAGTTCGGCCGATCCCACGAGGGGGTGGAGGGAGCGCTGCTCCACCGTCGGCTGGACCGGTGGTTCGACCTGAGCCTGCTCGACGGCGCGACCCTCGGTGAGCCGCTGGTGATCGACGAGCGTCGCGTCCTCGTGGTCGACGTCCCCGCGGACATCGCGTTCGAGGCGGCAGGGCTGGAGTTCACCGTCGGGATACGGTCCGTCGATCGACTCTGGGTGGACGCCGACTCCCTGACGCTGGCTCGCCTCGACGGGACCATCGCCGAGCCGGGGGACGGCGAGGCGCGCGAGCTCTCCTTGCAGTGGTCCGACTTCCGGTCCGGCGAGGCGGACCGCGCGTCGCCCCTGGCCCTGGAGATGCACCTGGACGGTGTCCCCGTCTCCTCCACCAACACCACCTCCGTGGACGCCACCTCGCCCCTGCCCGACGGTACGTTCGATCCCGCCGATATCGTGCGCATGCTCGACGATCGCGGCCAGGTCAACAACGAGCTGTCCATCGAGACCTACATCGCCGCGGGCACCGACGACGGTACCGAGACCGAGGACCCCGACAGCGACTACACCCGCGCTCGCGACCGCGTGTTCGATCCCGACGGCGTGGTGGAGCAGCTCGGGCTGAAGGACGGCGACGTCGTCGCCGACATCGGCGCCGGCACCGGCTACTTCACCTTCCGCCTGGCCCGCGCCGTGGGCCCCACCGGGACCGCGTTCGCCGTGGACGTCAATCCCCACGCCGTGCAGTCCATCCTCGGCCGGCGTTACGACCGCAACCTCAACCCCCACGGCAACATCAAGGGCATAGTCAACACCTTCGACGACGCCAAGCTCGGTGAGGACCGCGTCGATCTGGCGTTCCTGTGCTGGGTGTTCTTCCACCGCTACGAGAACCTGTCGGAGAACAACGTCAAGATGCTGCGCAGCATCTACCGTGCCTGCCGTCCTGGCGGCCGCGTCGCCATCATCGAGGAACTCCCCAAGGGGCCGCCGCGGCCGGTCCTGCCGACCTCGCTGGGCTGGATCGAGCTGCCTCCGTCCCATCCGAAGTTCCCCGGCGAGAAGGCCCCGCCACCCCCGCCGAACGGCGAAGCGCGGCCCGCGAGATCGCTGGACAAGCTCACCCCCATGGCCCGGCAGATCGTGGCCAACTACGAGTCGGTGGGCTTCGTGTACGAGTCGCAGCACGACACCGTGGCGCTGCATGACTTCGTGGTCCTGCGCAAGCCCGCGGAGTGAACCGCGAGGTAGAATTCCGTAGTGCATCTACGCAGGCTCGACCACAGCCTCCGCATCCCGTACTCGCCGGCACGGCTACGGCGATATCTGGAACGATCCGCGGCCCTCCTCGCCGGGGCGGTCGTCACGCTGATCGTCCTCGAACTCGTGTTGCGCGCCGCCGGGTCGCTCTACTGGCGGGAGGACGTCGATCCGGCGGTCTTCGAGGGGCGCACCGGACGGCGGGTGTTGTGCCTGGGGGACTCGTTCACCTACGGGGTGGGCGCCTCGGCGAACATGGACTACCCCGCCCAGCTGCAGGCCCTGCTGCGCGAGGACCCGGATCTGTCCGACACCCTCGTGGTCAACGGGGGTATCGGCGCGTCCAACTCCCGGCAGGCCCTGCAACGGCTGGGTCAGTTCCTCGAAGCGGGCCGGATCGACCTGGTCGTGGTGATGACCGGCCCCCGCAACAGCGACAACTTCCAGGGTTTCGTCGAGGAAGACGCGCCGCGGCAGGGACCGCTGGACCAGCTCCGCATCGTGCGGTTTGCCAGATACGTCGCCAGCGAGGGGATCGCGCAGCGGGCGCAGGCGACGGCCGGGGATCCGCTGGCGGCCTGGGATTCCTATCTCCGCTGGCACGCCGCCCACGGTGGGCTCGGCCTCCCGGCGAGCGAACGCGACGAGTTCCTGCGCGGTGCCGACCTGCTGCGCCACGCGTTGTACGCCGACGCCGAGGCGGTCTTCCAGGCGGGCCTCGAGCGGCACGGCGGCGGCGCGCCCTTTTGCTGGGGCCTCTCCGAGGCCCTGCGCGGCCAGCACCGTCTCGAGGAGGCCGAGGCGGTCCTGAAGGACGGAATCGAACAGACCCCTGACGACCCCTTCCTCTACGTGGCCCTCAGCGAGGTCCTCAACGATCTGGGTACATCCGGTGAGACGGGACTGATGTACATGACGCGGGGTCTCGAGGAGGTGGCGGACTGCGCCGCGTTGCACTGCGCACACGCCTCATTCCTCTTCGGCACGGATCGCTTCGAGCGCGCCACGAAGGGCTTGCGGCTCGATCCGAACGAGGCCATCTGCTACCCCGAGGTCATCCTCGGCGCGGAGCAGTCCGGCCAGGGCCCCCCCCTGTACTGGTTGCTGCAAGAACTCGCCGAGGACAGCGCGATGGCACGCGGCCACCTGCAGCTGCTGCAGCACCAGGACCCCGACCAGGTGGTGCGCGAGTGGCTGCGGTCGGATCTCGACGCCATGGTGGATCTGTGCGAGTCCCACGGCACGGCAGTGGTGTTCCAGGCTTTCCCCCACCTGGATCAGCGCGAGGAGCTGGCCCCGTCGGCCCTGGCCAACCGCTGCATGGAGACCGTGGCCGGTGAGCGAGGCCTCCCGCTGGTGAATCCGCAGCCTGCGTTCGAGGAGTATTACGAGCGCCACGGCCAGACCCCCGGGTTGTTCGGGGACGACGGCCACCCCAACGACGCGGGGTACGGGCTGATGGCGCAGGCCGTGTTCGACGCGTGCCGGGATCGGGAGCTGCTCGGGAGCGTGGAGCCGGCCGCGTCCCCTTGACCCGTTCCATCGCCCGGCTGGGACCCTGTCAGTCCATGCTGTCGACCACCTGCAGGACCGTCGTGGCGACGTTCTCGGCCAGGATGCGGTTGCCCAGGGCCGTGCCGTGACCGAGATCGCCGAAGCAGTGGTCCCAGAACAGCGCGTCGTAGCCGTGCTCGGCCAGCGCTTCGCGGAACACGGCCTCGTTGTCCACGAACACCACGTCGTCATGCCACTCGATCATGGACTGCAGCGGGGCGACGGGCCGGTTGGCGTACTGCACCGCGATCAGGGGGATGCCGTGCTGGGACAGCAGCTCCTGCATGGTGGCGTAGCTCTCCCGCGTCATGGGGCTCGTCTCGGCCCCCTGGGCGGCGCGAGCCAGGGTCAAGAAGCGCGTGGCTTGAACCTCGTCGCCGCGGTCGCGGTAGTGCTGGGCCAGGCGCAGGGCGACGATGTCCGACGGTGGCGACTGCTGCACCTGGGTGGCCAGGAAGTCGATGCGGTCCTCGCGACCCAGCGCCTCGAACAGGTTGATGCGGACGACGAAGCCGTTCTCGTCCTGGGGATTGCCCCCCTCGAACTGGGCCAGCATGTCGAAGACCTCGCCGCTGTGTCCCTCGACGCGGTAGAACCGTGCGTAGGCCACGGCCTCGTCGTAGTGCTGGAGGACGGGCACCAGGGCGCGCTTGAACAGCAGCGCGTCGGTGAACGCGGCGTGGGCGCGCTCCTCGTCGCCCGCCTCCAGGTAGCACAGCCCGGCGGCGACGTGCCCGTGCCCGCACCGGGGATCCGCAGCGGCCGCGCGTGAGAACAAGGCCGCGGCACCGGGGCAGTCGCCGCGCTCGGCGGCGATCCTGCCGCGCCCGAACAGGGCGAAGCCGGCCGCCGGGTCGCGCTGCAGGGCGTCCTCGAAGCGGGCCTCGGCGCCCTCCAGATCGCCGGTGCCCTCCAGGAACGCACCCCACTCGACCAGGGCGCGCACGGCGATGG
The DNA here is from genome assembly GCA_964558555.1 of uncultured Rickettsiales bacterium. Lineage (GTDB taxonomy): Bacteria > Myxococcota_A > UBA796 > UBA9615 > CAYRNR01 > CAYRNR01. Next base: position 35,787 of record CAZLEO010000057.1, read on the forward strand.
CCTCGTCGCGGGTTGCCTCGCGGAAGAGCGCCTCGGCGCCCTCGCGGTCCCCCCGGGCAGCCGCGCGCCGCGCGTCGGTGAGGAGCTCCGGTCGGCCGAGGTCCACGTAGTACCGGTGTGGGCCTTCCACCACCCCGGCCGGCGGCGCGGAGAGCTGCACGGGTGGCGGGCCCACGGGGAGATCCGGCGAGGACGCCAGGTCCGCGCCTGTTCCGTCATCGAGTTCCCGCGCGACGGAGAACCACAGCAGCTCCGCCAGGCGGTAGGTCTTGAGGCTGTACGGGAATCCCTTTCGGTCTTCGAGCGCCATGCCGATGTCGGGCAGGGTCTGATCCCACTGGGGGACGCCCGGCGCCCGGGTGCCCACCGTGTCGTTGAAACCCATCATGGCCACGACCAGGTGCGGCCGGTAGAGTTCGAGGTTGCGGGGCAGCTGGGACACCAGCAGCGCCGTGTCTGCGCCGCCCACGCCCACGTTGATCACGCGGAATTCGCGGTCCGGTCGACGCTCCTGGAGGACCTGCTCGAGCTGGGCGGGATAGGCGCTGTCGCCCCCCAGCGCCGTGGTGGATTCGCCGACACACAGGACACGCGCCGCCCCCTCGGCCTTCATGGCCGCGGCATTGCGCGCGCGCTGCACGCTGCGCATCTCGAACCCCATCAGGCGCAGGCCGCCCTCGAGCAGGGCGAAGCACAGCAGCGTCCCCAGCGCGACAGCGACGAACCGCTCCACGTGCCGCCTCGGGATGCTGATACGACCGGGTGTGCTGCTCCCGGAACCACTTGCCCTCATGTTGGCAAGGTAGCATTGTCGGATCCGCGATGCCCAGGCGTATCACCCTCCGAAGAGTCCATGCCTACCGTATGGCTGCGGTGCTGCTGGCCGTCCCGATGGCCGTGGTGCTGGCAGAACTCTCGCTGTTCGTCGTCTGGCCGAGCGCGGACCTGCGGGCCCTCCACCCCCACCTGTACTTCATCGACCTGGAGCTGGAGGTCCACGAGGCCGATCCGGATCCGCAGGTGATGTTCCGTCTCCGTCCGGGCTCCGAGGGAACGTACGGGGGCGCCTTCGGGTCCTTCGGCGTGCACGTCAACTCGCTGGGCCTGCGCGGTCCCGAAGTGGCCCGGCAGCGCCCCGACGGTGTGTTCCGCGTCCTCTGCGTGGGGGGATCGAACGTGTACGGCGGCGGCATCAGCGACCACCAGACCTGGCCGGCCCTGCTCGAGGACGAGCTCGACGGCCGCTGGCCAGGCCGGTTCCAGGTCCTCAACGGCGGCGTGGCCAGCTACAACACCCTGCAGATGGTCGCCGTATCCCGCCGTCACCTGGCGGACCTCCAGCCCGATCTGCTGATCTTCGCGCCTTCCAATCCCACCCCCCGCTGCTTCCTGGCCGGCACGCCGGACATGCGGCGGTACTTCCGGGAGGATCCCTCCCTGTGGGACGAGATCCTGCCCGCGGGACACGGCGCCGGCGATTCCCTCCCACCGCGCCTGCGGTCGGGACTGCTGCGCCACTCCCGCCTGACGCGCGTGCTCATGTGCCGCAGCTTCCGCGGCCGTCAGGTCACCGGGCCGATGGGGTACTTCCGCGCCGTGGACCTCCCCTCGTACCAGCAGGCCACCCGCGAGTTCCTGGTCGAGGCCATGGGCCAGACGCGCGTCGCGTTCTTCGTGGGACCGTTCGTACCGGCCATGCAGGACGGGTACCGATTCGAGGACCATCGCGCGGGTGTGGACGTCCCCGTTCTGGAGCTGGACGCTACAGGGCGGTCGAAGACCTACCTCGAGTCCCATCCCCCCAGGTTCGTGCTGCACTGGTATGCCACGGAGCTGGCGGACTGGCTCGAGGCCGAGGGACTGCTCCCCGTAGACCTCTAGGGTTGTCTCGGCGGTTCGCTAGCTGCGCCGCCGCACGGCGATCAGCACCGTCAGCAGCAGGGCCAGCGCTGACGTGGGTCCGACGGTGGTGTCCGCGGTGGCGTACTCGCAGTCGCAGCCGCCCTCGAGGTCGTCGTCGTCGTCGTCGTCGATGGGCACGATGGGATCGTCGGAGTCGTCGTCGTCGCCCACGGTGTCGTCGTCGTCGTCGTCGCCCACGGTGTCGTCGTCGTCGTC
>CAZLEO010000058.1:0-28571 GCA_964558555.1 uncultured Rickettsiales bacterium
TGGGGACGTGGGAGAACCTGCCGGCGGGAGCGGGGCCGGTATGGGTGGCGCCGCCGGGGGTTATGAGGTCGAGGCGGTCGCGGTCGGCCTTGGTCCAGGCGCCGGGGCCGACACCGAAGACGACGTAGAGCTGGTGGGGGGAGTCGGGGGCGAAGGGGGCGAAGCCGGCGGCGAGGCCGATGCGGCTGATGGGGCCGGCGACGACGAAGCTGGGGGTGCCGTCGATGGCGAGCTGGGGGCCGAGGTCCTCCCACCAGCCGCCCACCTCGAGGTGGCCCGACAGGACGAAGTCGCCCTTGACGCGGAAGACGCCGTCGGCGACGACGCCGGCGCGGGACTGGGCGTCCACGGCGCCGGCCGCGGCCCAGATGCCGAGGCGGTGGACCTGGGCGCGGGCGGGCGTGGGCAGACCCAGCCCGAGAGCTGCGGCGAGGAGGAGGAGAGCTGCGGAGGACCTGGACGGGCGCACAGGGTCAGATCAGGAAGCCCAGACGGATTCCGACCCAGGGCGCGAGCGGGAAGCCGGGATCACCGGTGAACACGCCGTTGAGGTCGAACGAGGCGGTGAACCCGGAGAAGGTCACCAGCACCAACCCCACGTGCACGTAGGGGTTCACGCGGTTGAGGTAGTAGTCGATGGACTGACCGCGGAGGGTGCTGCGCTGGTAGTGGAAGTCCAGGCCCATGGTGCCCAGCACGCCAAAACCCACCGAGGGGGTCAGCGGCAGGTCCAGGGGCAGCACGGCGGCCTGCAACCACCAGAAGAAGGTGTGGACGTCGCCCAGGCCGAGCCCGCCCTGGACGGCGAGGAACGGCAGGGGCAGCCCTTCGAAGTACATCCCGGCGCTCAGGGCGTTGCCGGCGATGGTCATGCCGAAGCCGAAGTGGCGGCCCTTGCGCACCGAGCGCATGACCGAGTCGCCGTGACCGGAGCTGTCGGGGCGGGGGTGGGACGGCGCGTACGCAGCGGCGCCGTGCTCCACCTGCTCGTCCGACGACGACGCCTCCACGGTCTCCTCGCCCTGGGCCGCGGCGGACAGCTCGGCCGCGCGGGCCTCGTCGCCGGTGCGGGTGTAGCAGTCGGCCAGGTAGGCGCGGACGGTGGGGTCGTTCGGCTCGAGCTCCAGGGCCCGCTCCAGGTAGCCGATGGCGTCGGCGTAGTGGCCGGCGCGGTACAGGGCGAAGCCGCCGTCCCACGCCTGCTCCCACGTCAGGGCGGCCGTGTCGGGTCCCCCGGGGGCCTCCTCGGCGGCGGCCGGCTCTTCACCGGCCGGCTCCTCGGCGGGCGCCGGGACCTCCTCGTCTGTGGCGGCCGGCTCCTCGGCGGGCGCGCCCTCCCCTTCCTCCTGGGCCAGCGCAGGGCCACTCAGGAACACACAAAGGCCGATGGTGAGCATCCAGCGGGGCATCTCGTCCTCCACCTGCGGGCGGCCGCGCGGACCGACCGCTCCGTATTGTATATCACGCGCGCTCGTGGGGGATCGCCGTGCTAGGATGGCCGCCGGGCGAGACCAGGGGAGCGGGCCGGAGGAGACACGGGTTGAAGATCCAAGCGACCCACGATCTGCCGTGCTCGGCGGACACGTTCTGGGACCTGTACTTCGACGACGACTACAACGGCGGCCTCGATCGCGAGCTGAACCTGGCCGAGAACACGGTCCTCGAGCGCCGCGACGACGGCGACATCACCCACATGAAGGTCCGCATCGCCCCCGCGCGGGAGATCCCCGCCGCCGTGCGCAAGGTCCTGCGCAGCGCCACCCTGGCCTACTACGAGCACCGCGACCTCGACCTCTCCCGCGGCCACATGGACTGGCGCGTCACCCACGACGCGGTGAGCTCCAGGCGCCTGCACTGCGAGGGGGTCCTCGACGTGATCCCCGCCGGGGAGGGCCGCTGCCGACGTGTCCTCGACGGCGTGATCGACGTGCGCATCCCGGTGGTGGGGCGCTTCATCGAGAAGGCCATCGCCACGGACGTGGTCCGCTGCTACGACGTGGCCGCCGACTTCCTGCCGCGCTGGCTGGAGCAGCAGCGGTGAGCCGCCTGCCCCTCGTCGCGGCCGCGCTGGGCCTGTTCGCTCCGGCCGCGGCCCTCGCCTACGGCGAGAAGGTCGACACGTACCCCTCCATGGAGGAGCGCCAGATCCACCTGTTCACCGACATGTTGCGCGTGGAACCCGACGCGTTCTGGGACGTCGAAGGCGAGTACGCGCCGGCGCGACCGCTGGTGTACAACCGCAACCTCAACCGCGCGGCGTTCGCCCACGCCAACGACATGTACACCCACGGGTTCTTCGATCACGACAGCTTCGACGGCACGTCCATGGCCGAGCGCGTCACCGACTACTACCCGACCTACACCGCCATCGGCGAGAACATCGCCATGGGCCAGGAGACGTCGTACGTGGCCGTGTTCCACTCGTGGCTCAACAGCGACGGGCACCGCGAGAACATGCTCAGCCCGATGTGGAACGAGCTGGGCACCGGCTACACCACCGACGGCAGCGGCTACGGCCAGTGGTACGTACAGGACTTCGGCGCCCGTTCGGGCGTGGAGGAACCCTACCTGACGTCGGGCATCCACTGGCCGGAGCACCCGATGGTGGGTGAGGCGGCGACGTTCTACGCGGCGTTCTACGATCCCGACGGCGCCGAGCCGCACCGGGTGCAGGTGGCCATCGACCACGCCTGCGTGGACATGGAGCTGGAGTACGGCGAGCCCTCCATGGGGATCTACGCCTACGAGCTCAGCGAGGTGCAGGCCGAGAGCTGCGTCCCCTACAAGTTCATCGTCACCTTCCCCGGCGGGGACCAGGTGATGATGCCCACCGTGGGCTCGCTGGTGATGCTGGCGGGCGACGCGGACTGTGACGACTACTCCGAGTCGCCGCCCGAGGCCGAGTGCGCGGGCTGGGTCGATCCGGAGGAGGCCGGGGGCTGCGAGCCCCGGTCGTGCAGCACGAACACCAACGAGGACATCCTCACCGAGAACGACAACGAGACCACCGAGTACGGCACCTGCGACCAGCGCCAGCGCACCCGCGCCACGCCCCTTCCAGCGGTGCTGGTCGCGACGGGAGTTCTCCTGGCATGGCGCCGTCTGGTATGGTCCCGACGCTGAATGAAAAGAAGAGATCGGAGTTGAACATGATCCAGTACGCGCGTCCCCTGACCGCCGCGTTCCTCCTCATCCTCACCGCGGGCCTCGTGTTCTTCGGCTGCAAGTCCCGCGACGAGTTGATGATCGAGAAGCTGCACAGCCCCTTCGACATCGACCACGAGGAGGCCGTCTGGTACTTCGGCTCCGAGGTGGGCGTCGCCTCCCTCGAGACGCTCAAGGAGGAGATGAAGAACCCGGATCTGCGCCAGGACATGCGGCGCATCTGCGAGGGCATCGGCCAGCCGGCCATCGAGCCCCTGCTGACCATCCTCCACGAGGACACCACGGCCACGCCCTTCCCGTACTCGGCCGAGGAGATGTTCCTCAACGCGCCCCAGGACATCATCACCTTCGGCGACCACGCGGGCCTGATCCGCGCCGGCACGGCCACGGAGTGCCTGTGGTCCATCGTCGGCAGCGAGGACATCGACCGCTTCGTCGACCTGTACCTGCAGGAGCCGGCCCAGCCCGAGCGCGCCTTCGCCTACTCGGTGCTGCGGCGCAAGCACGACGAGGCGTGGAAGTTCATGGCCAAGAAGGTCAAGTCCGGCCTCGCCGCCGAGAAGAGCCACAAGCTCATCCGCTACCTGATGACGGCCATCCTCACCCAGGAGGGCGCCCAGGCCATCGACTCCATGACCGGCGACATGACCCCCGAGGCCCTCGAGGGCTTGCTTGCCTTCAACGACCCGCCCAGCCGCTCCTTCTACCTCAACGGCATGGCCTACGAGCACAACGACCCGCTCATCGCGCCGGCCATGGAGCAGTTCAAGAAAGAGGCCAAGGAGAACCCCGACGACCCGATCGCGCCGTTCTGTGTGGGCGCGCTGATGGTCATCCAGAACGCCGGCGTGGACCGCAAGCGCATCGCCGAGCGCTGGCTCGACAAGTCCCGCATCGCCTACTTCGAGCAGGAGAAGGAGCTCGACTGGACCCCCTTCGATCGCGTCATCTACATGGAGGCGATGGCCCACTACTACGGCGGCATCCTTCAGTGGTGGGCCGTGACCATGCAGGACTACGACCGCGTGGACAGCCTCGCCGACCGCCAGCGCGAGCTGCTGCACCCGGCCGAGGACATGAAGGACGCGGTCAAGCCCAAGGTGATCTTCGCCAAGGAGGCCGGCGAGACGGCCAACGACCCCGGCGCCCAGAAGTGACCCCCACCCCGTGACCCGCCCCCGGCGCCGCGCCCTGCCCTGGACGCGCAAGCTCCTGTACTCGCTGATCTGCACCGTCGCCTTCCTCGCCCTGGCCGAGGGCTGGACCACCCTGATGTGGGGGGATGTCCACCGCACCTACTGGGTGGCCGAGACCGCCGGCAGCACCCCGGTCGTGCAGTTCGATCCCGTCCTCGGCTACCGGCTCTCGACCGAGGGCGTCCGCTTCGGCTACGTCGGAACTCGCGGCAGGGTGGAGTCGTGGGGCACGATGCGCGGCAACGACCAGGGATTCCCCGACGCGGACGATTGGGGCCCCCGACGGACCTCACCGGACCGCAAGCGCATCGCCGTGTTCGGCGACTCGTTCACCGCCGCCCAGTTCGTGCCGTCCGCCTGGCCCGAGGTCACCGAGGATCTCCTCGCCGAGGCCGGCGCCGACGTGGAGCTCCTCAACCTGGCCGTGGACGGCGGCGGCCTGGCCAACTGGTGGAGCGTCGTCACCCGCCTGCTCGATCCGCAGGGGTACGAGCTCGACGGCGTGGTCTTCGTGGTCACGGGGGACGACCTGTTCCGCGGATTCACCTACGGACACGGCGACGGCCAGGGCGGCGCCCGGTACGGACGGGTGGAGTGGGGACGCTCCGCGCGCAGCTTCGAGTCCTTCGGCGAGGCCCGGGCCAGCACCGAGACCGACTGGATCTACGGCACCATCACCCCGGACCAGTTCGACGTCCTCGCGAACGGCGACATCCTGTACGCCCTCGACGAATCGAGCCGCGACCTGTTCCTCAGGCGGACGATTCGAGAGGCCCTCCCCCGGCTGCGCACCGACCTGCGGCCCCAGGGGCGCTGCCAGGAGTGTCCGCACGTCTACCTGCGCGACGACGAGGAACACGACGCCATCCGCCTGCGCATGATCCGCGACCTCGCCGACTACCTTCAGCGGCACGGGCTGCCCGCGATGGTCGTCTCGGCGCCCCTGCTCCCGGAAGCCCAGGAGTGCATGCCCCTCGAAGGCGCCCTGCACGCCTTCGCCCGCGGTCTCGACGCCGAGCTGGTCCACGGCGGGTGCGCATTCCAGGGCACATCGAGGCTGCGCCTGAGGCGCTACTACCTGCCCGGGGACGGCCACTGGAACCAGGCCGGCTCAGACCGCTTCGCCGCGTTCATGGCGGACCAGATCGCCTCGTGGCCCTAGATCACTGCACGTCCACGCAGCACCGGAACCCGATCTCGTAGAACCGGAAGTAGTCGCCGTGCGACGTCAGGTTCGACTGGCAGGTGCGCGACTCCGCCCAGTAACGCCCCTTGAGGTTGCCGTGGAAGTCCGGCTCCCCGCCGTCCCGCCGGCGCGTCCACTCCTCCACGTTGCCGCACAGGTCGAACGCGCCGTCCGCGTTGGTGCACCACGCGTTCGAGCCCCCCGGCTCCGCCTGGTACAGGTCCTCCACGTGGTCCGCGGCCGCCGCCGCCGTCCCCGACACCGCCCGCGCCGCGTCCATCAGCTCCTCGTAGCTGCCCACCCCCGGCGAGCAGGCGCTGGAGGGCCAGCCGTTGAGCAGCGACTGGTTGTAGGTGATCCAGGTCTCGTCGTCGTTGCACACCCCGGGCTGGTGGGTGTCGCCGTACGGGTACGACGTCTCGGCCGTCCCGCCGCACACCCTCGTCCACTCGTCGTCGAAGCACAGCCGCTTGTCGCGTGCGGCGCACCACTGAGCCGCCTCCACGAACGTGAACATGACGAAGGGCAGCCCGCCGGCGACGTTGGGCGCCTCGTACCGATCGATGCAGAAGTCGTCCACGTGGGCGGTGTCCGACGGGCATGGCGCGGGGGTGGTGTCGTCGTCAGCGGACGGGGTCGTGTCGTCGTCGTCGCGCGAGGAGGAGTCGTCGTCGGAAGCCGAGGAGTCGTCGTCGGAAGCCGAGGAGTCGTCGTCGTGGGGCTGGGCGTCGTCGTCCGTCTCGGGATCACACGCGACGAGGAGAAGGACGAGGAGGAGCAGCAGGGTACGCATGGAATCATCCTACCCCGTCGTTCGTTAAGATGATCGCGCCCGCAAGTCCCGAGTCTCTCCTGGGAGTGAAGCCATGTCCTTGAGGTTCCTCTTTGCCCTCGTGGTCCTGTCCGTCGTGCACCCGTTCGCGGCATCCGCCGAGGCCGACGAGGCCCGCGAAGCCATGATGGGCGGTTCGTACCGCCGCGCCGCGTCGATGCTCGGAGGAGAGGCGGCCAAGGCGGCATCCGATCCGGTGTCCGGTCCACACCTGCGGTACCTGCAGGGGCGGGCGCTGCAGCTGGCCGACGACCACCGGGGCGCGGTGCGGGCGTTCGACCGCCTGCTGAAGGACTTCCCCGAGTCGCCGTGGGCCCGCAAGGCGCGGTTCTGCAGGGCGGACAGCCTGGTGGAGCAGGGCACGGGGGAGGAGGCGGCGGCCACGTACCGGGAGGAGACGGACGCGCTGCTGGGGGTCGAGCGACGGGACGAGATCGGCAAGCTCTTCATGACCTACGCCCACGCGGCGTTCGAGCCCAACGAGGACGCGGGGCGCAACGTGATGCCGGACATACCCACGGCGCGGACCCTGTTCGCGACGGTGCTGGAGCTGGAGCCCAGCGAGGCCATGGCCCACGAGGCGGAGCACTACGTGGCGCGCTGTGACGTGCAGCTGGGCAATTACGACGGCGCCCGGTTCGCCCTGGCGGATCGGCTGGACCGCGAGGACAACCCGCTGGCGGCCGCCGATCGTTTCTACCTGGCCAAGGCGGTGTGGGCCTCCGACTCGTCCGAGGCGATCCGGCAGTACCACCTGGTGACGCGGCTGCACCCCGCGGCTCCCGAGGCCGCGGACGCGCTGTGGGAGGCGGCGCTGCTGGAGGCGCCCGAGGGTCGCGACGACGCGCTGGATCCCGAGGGTGCCGTGGCCGACCTGCGCGCCCTGATCACGACGTATCCGGACCACGAGAAGGCCGCGGAGGCGCACCTGAGGGTGGCCCGCATCCTGTCGGCCAACGGCCGGCTGGGGGACGCGGCGGCGGCCTACCGGGAGTTCGTCGACGCTCCGGCCCGGGCCGATCACGAGGATCGCCCCCAGGCCCTGGTGGAGCTGGCGCGCCTGCACGAGCGCCTCGGGGACGACGAGGCCGCGCTGTCCGTGTACCGCGCCTACTCGGCCCAGTACCCCACCCACGCCGAGTGGGCGGCGGTGCAGATCCACCTCTCCGACCGGGACCTGCGCGAGGGCTACGCCCTGTACCGCGGTGGCGATCTCGACGCGGCCGTCGAGGCCTTCGTCCGCCACGCCGACGCCCACGCCGCCGAGGACGCGGACGCCCGCTACCTCATCGGCCTGACCCGCTACCGGCAGGGCCGCATCGACGAGGCCGTGGCCGCGTTCGAGGCCGTGGCCTCCAAGTTCCCCTACCACCCGTCCGGCTCGCGGGCCGAGTACGCGCTGGGCATGATCCTGGCCCGGGAGCACCGCGACGTGGACGGCGCCCGCGACCACCTGCAGGCCTGCATGGAAAACGGCGGCGTGCGGTACAGCGACTGCTACACGGCCCTGGAGGCCCTCGACGCCGAGGCGCTGGATCTGTACATGGACCGCCCCCTGCGCACGGACGAGCCCGCGCAGGTGTGGCTGCGCGCCCGCAACCTCGAGCAGGTGGAGATGACGCTGCACCGGGTCGACCCGGAGATCCTGATGCGCAAGGAGGGCTCGGTGGAGGCGATGGACTCCCTGGACGTGGAGCTCATCGAGCCGGACCGCCGCTGGCGCCGCGCCCTCGAAGGCGCGTCGGACGGGCTGACCTTCGCCGACCACGTGGAGCTGCCCGAGAAGGCGCCCGGCGTGTACGTGGTGGGCGTCACGGGCAAGACCCTGCGCGCCCAGGTGCCGGTGGTGATCAGCGACATCACCGTGGCCGGCCACCGCCAGGGCGGCGACGTGCTGGTGTACGTGCAGGACCGCCGCCGCGGCCGGCCGGTGTCCGGGGCGCGCGTCCTGCTGTCCGACGGCGCCGCGGTCTTCGCGGAGGGGCGCACCGGCTCCGACGGCACCTGGCTGTTCAGCCCCGACCCCGAGGAGACCACGACCCCGCCGCAGGTGGTCGCGCTGGCGCTGAAGGGTCGCCAGATGGCCACCACCACCGTCTCAGGATACGACCCGGGGCGGGCGGCCCACCTGCCGGTGATCGGGTACGTCTACACCGACCGATCCGCCTACCGCCCCGGCGCCGAGGTCGGCTACCGGGCCCTGGCGCGCCGCGTGGCCGACCGGCGCACCGAGACCCTGGCGGGCGATCGGGCGCGCGTGCGGCTGGTGTCGCCCCAGGGGTGGACGCTGTCGACCGAGGAGACGCGCCTGGACCGCTTCGGCGCCCTGACCGGGGAGATCGCCCTGGACCCGGCGTACGGCAACGGCACGTACACCCTCGACGTGGACGTGCGCGTCGACGACACCTGGCTGGACGCGGGCGGCACCTCCTTCGACGTGACCGAGGCCGCCCCGTCGCGCCGCCTGCTCACCGTGACCCTCGATCGGGCCGTGTACGTACTGGGCGACGAGGTGACGGCGACGGTCCGCGCGTCCACCTACGCCGGCGAGCCCATCGCAGGGGTGGAGCTGGCCTACCACTGGGCCCACTCCGGCGAGACCGGCCAGACGCCCCCCACCGACGACGACGGCCAGGTGACCCTGGCGAGCACCACCCTCAACCACGGCCAGGCCGGATCGGTGCGTCTGACCGTGGCGCTGCCGGGCGAGCCCGTGCAGGTGGAGGAGTGGGCGCCGATCCGGGACGCCGAGTTCACCCTGGACCTGGACGTGGACCGCACCACCGTGCAGACCGGCGAGGCCGTCCACGCGGTGCTGCGCGCGGTGGGCGCCGAGGGCGAGGCCGTCCCCGCCGACCTGCGCGTGTCCCTGCACCACGCCCCCCACCCGGTGACGTCGCCGGCCTGGGCCGGCAACCCGTTCGCCCAGCCCCTGTGGGAGCAGGAGGCCCACCTGGTGCCGATCCAGGCGGCGCCGGCGCAGCCCACCGCGGTCCGCGAGGTGGCCACCGGCGACGGTGACGGCGCCGAGATGGACTGGCAGCTCGACGCCCCGGGACAGTGGCGCATCGTGGCGGTGGGTCGCGATCCTCGGGGGCACCTGGTCCGCGCCGAGGCGAGGGTGACCGCCGTGGAGGGCGCGGGCCCGACCCAGGGGCTCGCGCTGCTGGCCGACCGCACGCACCTGCCCGCCGGCGGCGAGGCCCGGGTCCGCGTGCTCGGCGCCGGCGCCGGTCCGGTGCTGTCCATCGTCGACGCCGATGGCATCGCCCGATCCCGTGTGCACACCCTGCGAGCGGACGGCGACGCCGTGACCGTGCCCCTCGACACCTCCCTCGCCCCCGGGGCCCGCATCACCGTGGTGGCCCTGCGCGAGGACGGCGTGGCGACCGGTCAGGTGGATCTGACCCTGGACGCCCACCTGGAGGTGGCGATCGAAGGTCTGCCCGACGAGATCGCCCCGGGAGACTCGTTCGACGCGACGCTGAAGGTCACCGACGAGGCGGGCCGCCCCGTGGACGCCCAGCTCTCCGTGGCCATCATCGACGCATCCCTGCTCGCCCAGTTCCCCGAGCGGCGCGGCAACAGCCACGGGGTGTTCCTGCCCCCGGCCCACGCCCTGGACGCGACCACCGCCGGCGCCACCGAGCTGCGCTCATCGGGCCCCGGGGTCCAGATCGACGCGGACATCCTCGCGGAGATGGAGCGCCTGGCGCCCCGCCGTAGCGAGGCAGGGCCCATCCGCCCCGAGGAGATCGGCCTGTACGCGGAGGCCGAGGAGCTCTACTGGCTCGACGACGACGTGGGCCTGGGCGGGCTCGGCACCGTCGGCCACGGCGCCGGCGGCAGCGGCTACGGCGCGGGCGGCGGCAAGCTGGGCTACAGCAGCGGTCGCGCCATGATCCACGGCGGCCTGGGACGCGCCGCTCAGGTGCGGCGCTTCAGGTCCGAGACCGCGCTCTGGGTGGGCGACCTGACCACGGGCAGCGACGGCACGGCCGAGCTGTCCATCGACCTGCCTTCCCACTCCGCCGCGTGGCGGATCATCGCCGTGGCCTTCGACAAGGGCCAGCGAAGCGGCGAGACCACCGAGGAGGTGGTGGCGCGCGCGCCCCTGTCCGTGGCCATCACCACGCCGCCGTTCGTGCGCGAGGGGGACAGCCCCGCCGTGGTCGCCGACCTCGTGGCCGACGGCGGCGGCGAGTACCAGCTCGACGGCGCCGTGGGCGGGACCACGTTCTCCCCCACCCGCCGCGCCCTGCCCGGCAAGGGCCCCCTGCCGCTGGTCATGCGCGGCGCGCCCGTGCTCGCCGCGGACGCGATCCGCGATGACAGCGGCGCGCTGCTGGTGCCCTTCAGCCTCTCCCTGCGCGGCGCGCTGGGCGAGGCGTCGGATCGCCTGGGCAGCCCGCTGGTGTCGGCGGACGTCCCGCTGGAGCGGTGGGCGGCCGGCCGCCTGACCGGGGACGCGCGCCTCACGCCCCAGCCTCCGGACGGATCCCAGGGCGACCTGGAGCTGTCCCTGGAGCTGTCCACGGCCAGCCTGCCCGGCACCCTGGCCCTGGCCCTGGCCCGGCCCAACCAGTGCTGGCGATCCCCCTACACCAGCGCCCACATGGCCTTCGCGGCCACGGCGCTGCTCGAGGGCGCCGGCGCACGATCCCTGCCCGAGGCCCAGGCCGACATGGTGCGGTCGCTGGCGCGCACCTACCTGCTGGAGCTGATCGAGGACCCGCGCGAGTTCGGGCAGCAGTGGTCCCGGCCCGGCTACGGCCACGACGGCTCCCTCACCGCGTACGGGTACGTGGCCCTGGTCCGCGCCGGACGGCTGGATCTGCTGCCCGCCGAGGCCTCCGCCCTGGCCGCCCAGCGTGCCACCGACGCGCGCGCCGTGCTGCAGCGCAAGCTGCGCGACGACGCCTCCCTGCCGCCCGGGCACCAGGCGCTGATCCTCTACGCCCTGAGCTTCGAGGGCGGTGACGAGGGCGCCGCCGCCGCGCTGACGCGCCAGCTGCGCGAGCCCGGATCGCCCGTGGCCCTGGGCCGCCTGGCGAGCGCGGCCGTGCGCATGGGCATGCGCGAGGAGGTGGGTGACCTGCACGGCGACCTCGAGCGTGCCCTGGAGACCGCCCTGGCCTCGGGCGGCTGGCGGGACCTCGCGGCGCTCGCCGAGGGGCTGCACGCGGTGGATCCCGGAAACCCGCTGCTGGACGACGCGGCGGCCGCGATCCTCGATCGACTGGACCACCCCTGGCTGTCCACGAACGCGGTGGCCGGGCTCAGCGCCGCCCTCGCCCGCCTGCAGGGCAGCGGCGGCTCCGCGTCCGCGGTCAAGGTGACCCTGCCCGACGGCACGGTGCACCGGGTGGACTTCTCGCGTGAGACCCGCGCCGTGACCCTGGCCGCCGTGGTCGCGCCCGACGACACGGCCGTGGAGATCGAGCCCATCGGCCGCGGCGCGGTGCTCTACCGCATCGGCCTGGCCGGCCGCCCGGCCGAGGGAGCGGCCCTGCCCGACGACCCGCGGCTGTCCCTCGAGCGGCGCTACCGCCGCCCCGACGTGCGCTTCCAGGGTGTGCCCATCGCCCAGGGGTTCTCGGTCATGGCCGGGAGCCACGAGCGCTGGTACGACGAGCTGAGCGCCCTGCCCGTGGGCCAGGAGAGCCAGGTGGAGGTGCGGTTCGCCTACGGCCGCGATCAGGTGCGAGATCCGGTCGGCACGGTCTGGACCGTCGAGGAGATGATTCCCGGCGGCGCCACGGTGGTCCCCGGTTCCATCAGCGGCGTGCTCCACGCGGAGGTCCACACGGACCGTATCGTGGCGACCCTGGACGGCAGCCGCTCCGCCGCGACGCTGAACTACCGCCTCGAAGGCCGCTCCCCCGGCACCTGGACCGTCCCGGCGACCCTGGTGCGGCGTCTGGACGACGGCCAGCTGTTCGAGGTGGGTCCGACCGCCACGCTGGAGGTCGCCGCCGCGGGCGATCCCCGGGAGGGCGCCGTCGCGGGCGTGGAGTACCCCGCCGGCGAGCACCGCCTCACGCCGGACGAGCTGTACGGCCTCGGCACTCGCCTCTCCGAGGAGGAGCGCTGGGCCGACGTGGCTGCGCTGCTGGGCGAGCTGCTCGACCACGGCTCGCAGCAGCGGTCCCAGGCCACCCAGCTCGCGGCCATCCTGCTGCGCGCCCAGGTGGAGCTGAACGACCGCAGCGGCACCCTGCAGGCCTTCGAGATGCTCAAGGAGCTCGACCCGGCCCACTCCATCCCCTTCGACCAGGTGGTGGCCGTGGCCCGCGCGTACGAGGATCTCGGCGAGTACCGCCGCGCCATCCGCGTGTACCGCACCACCCTGGCCGCTCAGTACCTGACCGAGGCCCGCCTGGGCCGCACCCTGGAGAACGAGTCGCTGGTGCTGCCGTCCCTGCGTTTCGTGTACGACCTGTCCACCGCCTACCCCGACCTGGCGCCGGTGCAGAACTCCATGTTCCACCTGCCGCAGATCTGGGCCGACCGCGCCGAGATGGCGTCGACGGACCCCGCCATGAAGGCGCGCGGGTACACCCGCGAGACCCTGCTGGCCACGTCCGCGGACTGGATGCTGGAGTTCGCCGCCCGCTACCCCGAGTCCCCCCTGGCCGAGGAGGCGGGCTTCCACCTCACCGGCACGTACCTGGAGCTGGAGCGCAACGCCAAGGCCGTGGCCACGGCGCGCTCCTTCAGCCGCCGCTTCCGCGACGGCCCCTACCTCGACGACCTGCTGTACATGGAGGGGCACGCCCGCCTCAGCCGCGGTGAGTCCGGCGCGGCGCTGGCCCTGCTCGAGCGCGTGGCCACGGAGTCCTTCACCGTGCCCGGCGGGGGCGCCGTGGGCCCGTCCGAGCAGCGCCCGCTGGCCCTGTACTCCATGGCCCAGATCCACGACGCAGCAGGGCGCGTGGACCGCGCCCTGGACGGCTACGGCGCCGTCACGGGGCACTTCCGCGACGCGGCCGAGGCCGTGGCCCGGCTGGAGCAGGTGGTGCTCGACGCGGACCAGGTGACCAACATCGCGCTGGCCGATGCGCCGCAGCTGATCGTGACCAGCCGCAACGTGCCCACCGTGGACCTGCTGCTGTATCGCGTCGACCTGATGCGGCTGTACCTGCGCGACAAGGACCTGTCCCACGCCACGTCCGTGCGCCTCGCCGGCATCGAGCCCACCCACCAGCGCAGCATGAAGCTCGAGGGCGGCTCGTACCGCGAGCGGACCACGGACGTGGCCCTGCCGCTGCGCAAGCCCGGCGCCTACCTGGTGATGCTCAAGGGAGAGCAGGCCGATATCAGCGCCATGGTGCTGTACTCCGACCTGGATCTGGAGATCCAGGAGGACCGATCGGCGCGGCGCGTCCGCGTCACGGTGACCGATCCGACCGGCGATCCGGTGGAGGACGCCCACGTGAAGGTCATCGGCAGCAGCGGCGGCGCCATCGTGTCCGGCGACACGGACCTGCGCGGCGTGTTCGCCGCGGACGGTGTGTCCGGGATCCCCACGGTCATCGCCCGCAGGGGCGAGCACTACGCATTCTGGCGCGGCCCCGACGTGGCGCCGCCGCCCCCGCGCCTGCCCGGCGCCCCCGCGCCGGTGGAGGTGGACCTCCTCGAACAGGTCCGGCAGCAGGGCGCAGTGCAGCGCAAGCGCAACCGCGCCTCCTTCGACGACGCCTTCTACGCGGAGCAGGCCGAGGGGGTCTCCATCGGAAACCTCGAATGATGCGCGGAATGCTTGTATCCTCCCGGGTCGAACCCCATCCCATGGAGTGGAACATGCGCGCGAACCGCTGGCTGTCGTTTCTGATCACTGCGATGTTCATCGCCGCCCTCGGCGGGCCGGGGTGCGGTTGCCCCGTGGAGGAGCCCGACGACGACGACGCCACGGCCGGCGACGACGACGACGACGACAGCGCCGGCGGCGACGACGACGACGACACCACGTATGACCCCAACGACCAGGACGGGGACGGCTGGTCGGTCCTCGACGATCCACCGGACTGCGACGACGAGAACCCCTACACCTACCCCGACGCCTGGGAGTACTGGGACTACGACGACAACGACTGCGACGGCGACATCGACGAGCAGATGCCGCTGCACCGCGTCTGCATGCTGCAGGGCGACTCCTACGACGGCCTGACCGTGGCCCTGGGGGCCCCCGGCGACATCACCGGCGACGGCCTGGCCGACGTGCTCGTCGGCACCGAGATCCGCGGCGTGCTGCTGCTCGAGGGCAGCGAGACCCGCTGCGAGTACAACACCCCGTCCACGGACCTGACCGGCTGGGACGACCCCGGCGCGGGCGAGGGCGGCTTCGGCACGATCCTGGCCACCGGCGACGTCAACAACGACGGCACCCACGAGATCTTCGTCGCCGCCCCGTTCGAGGACGAGCTGGCCACCGACTCGGGCGTCGTCTACATGTACGACCCCGCCGACGGCGACCTGTACGACATCGACGCCACCATCCAGGGCGAGGGCGACGGCGAGAACCTCGGCACCACCGTGCTGGCGGGCTCCGACATCAACGCCGACGGTGTGGGCGACCTGCTCATCGCCGGTCGCTCCGGCGGCGACACCTGGCAGGTGCACCTGTTCTTCGGCACCCTCGGCGGGTTCTCCGGCACCTTCGGCACCGGCGACGCCGACGGCGTGCTGTCCGGCGAGATGGAGGACGTCGAGGACCGCCTGGCGCTGGGCTTCGCCCCCGATCTCAACGGCGACGGCGCCAACGAGCTGCTCATCGGCACCCCGGACGACGGCGACTTCGAGCAGGGGATGGCCTACCTGATGCTCAGCTCCCTGGTCTGGGAGGACCTCCTGTTCGGCGAGGCGGACGTGCGCTTCATGCCGTACGGTGGCGACGACGAGAACCTCGGCGCGGCCGTGGGCTCCCTGGGCAACATGGTGGGCAACGAGTCCGCCGACTTCTACGTCACCGCACCCAACGAGCAGAGCATCGGCTCCGGCATCGGCCGCGTGCACGTGTTCGGCGGCGACGAGCACTCCTGGCTGGGCACCCTCAGCGGCGAGGAGGCCGAGGCCTCCATCCGCGTGAACAACTCCCAGGACTTCGGCGTCGCCGTGATCAGCCTGGGCGACATCGAGCTCGACGGCTACGAGGACATGGCCATCCTCAGCTCGGACTACGAGATCGAGGAGTACGGCTTCGGCGGGCTGTTCATCGTCCGCGGCAAGTCGTCCGGCCTCAACCCGGACCACGGCCTGTCGGACCGCTCGGCCAGCTACCTCGCCGAGGCCAACGACTACGTGGGTCCGTCCCTGGTGTTCGCCGGCGACATGGACGGGGACGGCTACGGCGACATCGCCCTGGGCGACTACCTCAGCGGCTGGGGAGACGGCCGCCTGTACATCATCTATGCTCCGGAGTCGCCGCTCGGTTGATCTCCGAGCCAGGCGAATAGGAGTCAAGGAGCGTCGTATACACCACGGGGGAACGAGCTCCCCGGAAGGACAGGACAAGACATATGGGCATCACCGACTTCCTCAAGTCTCAGTTGATCGAGGTCATCGAGTGGACCGACGACTCGCGCGACACCCTGGTGTGGCGCTTCCCGGTTCAGGGTAACGAGATCAAGATGGGCGCCGCGCTGATCGTGCGCGAGGGCCAGATGGCGGTCTTCATCAACGAGGGCCGCTGCGCCGACGTGTACACGCCGGGCCGCTACAAGCTCAACACCCAGAACATGCCGATCCTCACCAAGATCATGAACTGGCACCACGGGTTCAACAGCCCGTTCAAGGCCGAGGTGTACTTCGTGTCCTCGCGCCAGTTCACCGACCGCAAGTGGGGCACCCAGAACCCGATCATGATGCGGGACGCGGACTTCGGCGTGGTGCGGCTGCGGGCCTTCGGTTCGTACAACTATCGCGTGGTGGATCCCAAGACCTTCATCCAGGAGATCGTGGGGACGGACGGTCTGTTCACGACCGACGAGATCGACGGGCAGCTGCGCCGCCACGTGGTCAACGGCTTCTCCGACGCGCTGGGCGAGGCCAAGATCCCGGCGCTCGATCTGGCCGCCAACTACATGGAGCTGGGCGACACCATCCGCGAGAAGATCGAGGAGGGCTTCGCAGGGTACGGCCTGGAGATGCCGGTCTTCCTGATCGAGAACATCAACCTGCCCGACGAGGTCACCAAGTACATGGACAAGCGGGCCGCCATGGGCGCCATCGGCGACATGGGCCGCTACCAGCAGTTCCAGGCGGCCGAGGCCATGGAGGCCGCGGCCAAGTCCGAGGGCGGCGGCGGCATGGCCGGCATGGGCATCGGCCTCGGAGCCGGCATGGGCCTCGGCCAGACCATGGCCGGCGCGTTCGGCGCGGCCCAACCCGCCAGCGCGGTCGCGGCCGCACCAGCAGCCGCCCCGGCCACCGAGCCGTGCCCCAGCTGCAACCAGCCCGCCCCGGCCGGCGGCAAGTTCTGCCCCCACTGCGGCGGCAAGCTCGGCCCGGCCACCGACGCCTGCGTCAAGTGCGAGGCCGAGCTCCCCAAGGGATCCAAGTTCTGCCCCGAGTGTGGCTCCAAGCAGTCCCTCGAATGCCCCAAGTGCAGCGCACCCTACGCCCCCGGCGCCAAGTTCTGCGGCGAGTGCGGCCAGGGCCTCTAGTAGCTTCCCACCGCGCCCCCCCCGACGATTCTGTATCGGGTCCCTTCTAGAAGAAGCACGCCACGACGCCACGACGCCACGTTCTTCAAAAAAAAGGAGCTCTTTCCGGCGTGGCGTCGTGGCGTCGTGGCGTCGTGGCGTGATCTCCCCAGAACGCAAGTGTCGGTCCAGGAAGAGACTCTCCATCCCGGAAACTCCTTGTCGTACCTCTCCTTCTCCGATATCTGACTGAAGAACCGGCCTGGCCTGGGGAAGGCCCGGTCCGCACCATCGGTGGGGTCACCATGAGAACTGCGGTCCTGATCTTTTCGTTCTTCGCCGCCAACCTGCTGCTCGCCGGCGCCGCCCGCGCCGAGGGCGCGTGGATGTCCATCGAGCAAGATGTGCTCGAGCCGGGCCAGAAGGTGGTCCTGGTGCTCGTGCCGGACGACGACCTGTGGCGCCTGGAGCTGCGCGTGACGCGGGGCGACGGCAGGGTGCAGAACTTCACCGGGGGCAAGACCCCGGCGGGCACGCGCCTGACGTTCGAGTGGAAGCAGGAGCCCGGGGAATTCGACTACGCCGCCGAGGCCCTGCTGGTGTACCCCGACGGTTCGCGGACCACCGTGGACGACGAGTACCACGTGGTGGTGGCCGGGCCGCTGGAGGCCTCCATCCCGGTCGCGGGCGTGGACCTGGACGCGCGCAGCTTCCAGCTCAAGTCCAACCGCGCCATCGACAGCGTGCAGATCGAGATCCTCGACGAGGACCTCGCCACGGTGGTCAAGGAGACGTACCACGTGCCCGAGGGCGACCGGGGCAAGCTCACGACGATCCCGTGGTCCGCCATCGAGAGCGACACGCCGATCTTCCGCATCTGGGTGCGCGCGTACGACCAGTGGAACTTCTGGGTGGACAACGAGATCATCCCGTGGGCCCTGTCCATCCCCCACGAGGAGGTCAACTTCGCCACCAACAGCTACGAGATCACCGACGACGAGGCCCCCAAGCTCGACAGGGCCTACAAGGAGATCCGCAAGGCGGTGGAGAAGTACGGCGAGTTCGTCCAGTGCAGCCTCTACATCTCCGGCTACACCGACACCGTGGGCGACCACGGCTCCAACCAGACGCTGTCGAACAACCGCGCGCGGTCCATCGCCAGGTACTTCCAGGCCCAGGGCTTCGAGTTCAACATCTACTACCAGGGCTTCGGCGAGACCGTCCTGGCCGTGCCCACCGGCGACGGCGTGGACGAGCTGGCCAACCGACGCGCCCTGTACATCATCGCCGCCGCGGACAACCCGCCGCGCAACAAGGACGTCCCGCGCGGCAACTGGTCGCGGCTGCAGTAGACGCTACGGCGACTCGAGCGTCACCAGGTACACCCTCACCGCCCCCCGCATGTTCAGCTCGATGTCCCGGTGCGCCGTGGGCCACGGATCGGGTAGATCCCGCGCGGTGATCACGCTCAGGGGGGTGCCGGGCTCCACGGCATCCCGTGGCGTCGCCGGCACCGTGGCGCCGCGGAGCACGGCGCCGCGCGGGCACTGGCGGTCCAGGTACAGCTGCAGGCCGTGGTGCACGGCGACGGGTCCCTCGATCCAGACCATGCCGCCCCTCTGCGCGGGTCCGCACGCCGCGCGGGCGAACGTCTCGATCTCCTCGTGGGGTGAGCAGGGGATCTCGCCGGCGCGGTTCCAGCCCCGCTGTTCGGTGGGCGACCGCGGGATGAAGGCGTCGGGCAAGGGGAGGCGGCCGTCCACCGCGGTGACCTGCAACACGGCGACCAGGGCCACGGCGACCAGGGTGCCCACGCGCACCGCCTGGGTGCGGCACGTGCTCCAGGCGGCTCCCAGCGCGGCGGCAAACCACGGCAGCATGGGCACCAGGAAGCGTTCGTCGCGGATGCCCACCCAGGCCACCAGCAGCAGCAGGGGGATCACGGCCATGGCCGCGCTCACGGCCAGCGCACGCCAGCCCCGGCGCCCGGCGCCGGCGCACACCACCAGCGCCAGCACCAGCAACGGCCCCACGGAGGAGCGGAAGAGGCCGACGGAGTAGAACCGCAGGCGGGACACGAACTCGCGGCGCCCCTCGGCCGAGCCCAGGCCCAGCCGATCCGAGCGGGCGCCCTGGGCGACCACGTGGTCCAGGCTGCCGTGAATCTTCTCGCCGGCCTCCCACTGGACGCCCACCATCTCCGCAGCCGAGGACACCGCCGACGTACCCGCGGCCGACTGGAGGATCGCCGGCAGGCACAGCATCAGGGCCAGCCCCCCCGCCAACAGCAGCTGGAGCGCCGGCCGGGCGCGCTCCCCCTTCCACGTCGGCCACAGCAGCTGGGCCAGCCCCAGCCCCCAGACGGACACCAGGTAGAACCCGGCCGTCCACTTGGTCATCAGCGCACACGCCGCCGCGATGGCGGCGACGGCCGCCGCCACCGTGGAGCGGGGGATCAGGAGCACCGCGGCCAGGGCCACGGTACACCACGCCGCCATGGGCAGGTCGTAGTAGTACCGCCGCGCCGTGGCGAAGATCGCCGGGCACGCCAGCAGGGAGACCAGCGCGAGGGCGACGGTCCACGGCTGGCGCCCCGTGCCCTCGGGCGTCCACACCGTCGCGATGCGATGCGCGACCACGGCCGTGGCCACGGCGAGCATCGCCAGGAACACCAGGTTCAGGTGGACCGACGCGGCGACACCCTTGCCGAACAGCGAACCCCAGCACGCCGCCAGGAGGTGGTGAAGGGCCGGGTACTCGCCGTCGAGCTGCGAGAGGTGGTGCGGCAACAGCAGGATCTGCGACAGCCAGCCGACGCCCGAGACCCGCTCCAGGGCGTCCTGCCGCGCCTGATGCTCGATGTACTCGGCGCCGGTATCCCCGAACTGGGGGAGGTCGCACTGATGGACGGACGCCAGGTGAGAGGCGAGCACCACCCCGGCGATCAAGGCGGTCACGATCAGCGGCACCCGCCCCACCCAGACCGCCAGGCGAACGCCGCTCACGGCGTCACCTCGGGCGCGCACTCCAGCGGCCGGTCCAGGCACCCCCCCGCGACGAGCGCCTCGGCGATCCGCGCGGCGTACCACGCGTAGACGTCGCGCCGGGGATGCGAGTCCCTGCCCTCGTCCCCGTTGGGAGGGTCGAGGGGGCGCAGGTCGATCACGGGTAGATCGCCGCCGAGCAGCCGCTCGTCCGCCGGCGTGACCGGCGGCACGACCACCACGAGCCCCGCGCGCCCCCGGGCCGCCGCGACGAGATCGTCCACCGCGCGCCGCTCCTGTACGTCCGCCCTCGCCACCAGCGCGGCGCGGTGCGTCGAGGGGCTTGCCTCACGCGACCGCAGCTCCGTCGCCACCCGCGCGATCCGGTACAGCCGCGAGATCCGCCAGAGCAGGTCGGGTTCCCCGGCCGCGGGCGCCGCGACGAGGTTCTCGCGGACCAGCCCGGGGTTGGCCCGCACCGCCCCGCGCAGGGACTGGCCCTCTGGAAAGAAGCGCAGCCCGGTGTTGTACACCTGCAACAGGATCAGGTCGGGATCGGCCTCGTCGATCATGCGCCGCCCCAGGGCGGCCTTCTGGCGGTTCATGTACCCGGACACGCCCAGGTTCCACACCTCCACGTCGCCCTGCGGGGCCAGCTGCTGCTCGAGCAGCGCGGGCCAGGTCTCGCCGTCGCTCACCGCCGCGCCGTACGTGTTCGACCCCCCCAGCGCCAGCACGCGGCACACGCCCGCCGGCTTGACCAGCTGGCGCGGGGTGTCGCGGAAACCCAGCGCGTTGGTGGTCACCTCCCGGGGCCGGTCGCACCAGCGCCCCTCGCACGGCGGCAGGGTGACACGGAGATCGGGGATCAGCTCGTAGAGCAGCTCGGGGTCGGACGACAGGCGGTGGATCTCCGGATCCGCCTCCTGCACTCCCACCAGCGGTCGCATCATCCACACGTCCAGGGCGGCAACGCGCGCGCCGATCTCGGCCAGCGCCAGCGCGACCGTCAGCCCCACCGCCGCGGCCCCGACCCGCCTCAGGATTCGACCGCGTCGCCTTCGTCTGCTCAGCCTGGACACGCTTGCACCTGCCCAAAGGCTACCAGAGTTGACTCGCGCGGGCCCGCCCAGGTCTGGCATGCTGGGCGCGGTGGGGGGAACCGGAGGTGTGGTGGCGAGGGGCTGGCGGCTCGACTCGGCGCGCGTGTTCTGGATCGCCCTGGCCGCGATCCTCGGCGCCGGCGTGGCCGTTCGCTGGGGTCGGTTGCCCGTCGCCTGGAACGCCTGGACGTTCGACTACCTGGCCTACCTCCACCCGCACTGGATCGAGCTACGCTCCGGGCACATCCCGTGGACCCTCGCGGTGGGCAACCACCCGCCCCAGTTCGCCTTGCCGCTGATCGCAGCGCTGGAGCTCGGCGGCGTCATCGCCGCGATGTGGGTCACCGTGGCCGCCTCGGCCGGCGCCGCCGCGGCCGGCGCTGTCTGGCTGCGACGCGCCGCCGGATCCGCGGCCGGGCTGATCTTCGCGGGGCTGATGGCCATCAGCCCGCTGCAGGCGCACTACGCCCTCGATCTGAACAACTACCCGTTCTACTTGCTGGCCTTCGCGCTGCTGGTCCTGGCCGGGCACGCCAGCTGGGAGCGGGGCTCACCGACCACGCACGTCGCCCTGGGCGCCTCGTGCGCGCTGGCGGCCCACACCCACTTCTTCGTGCTGCCTCTGATCGGCGCGCTCGCCCTCGCGGCCGCCGCGCGACGCCGGTGGTGGACCTCGCTGGCCGCGATCCTGGGGGCGTCCCTCGCCGCTCCGGTCCTGCTGTACATCGTGGACATGCTGGGCGCGGACAGCACCTACATCAACACCCCGGCCCTGGGCTCTCGATCGCTGCTGGACCTGTACGCCGCCTGGAGCGGCCGCTTCGGTCCCCCGTGGGCCTTCGCCGCCCTCCTGACCGGGACCGGGGTCGCTGCCGTCGCCGCCCTGCGCCTGCACCGGACCCGACCAGCAGCCCTCGCAGCATCCCTGACCCTGGCCGTGGCCGTCACCGTGTTGCTCGCCAGCTTCGCCACCGGAGGGGCTGCCGTTCACCAGACCCCCTACTGGCTCGTGCCGTCCTGGTGCGCCTTCGCCCTGCTCGCCCTCGGCATGGTCGCTTCGCGCGGCCGCGTCCGCATCGTCGTATCCATTCTGGTCCTGCCCTGGCTGGTCCTGGCCGTCCCCCGCGCTCTCAAACCCCGCAGCGTCGGCCCCGGCGAGCTCGGCTGGGCCCCTGGCGGGACACCGGCGCGCGTCACACTGCTCGGCGAGGTCCCTCGCCCGGACGATCTGGCCCGGTACCTCGACGAACACTTCGCCGCGGACGACGTCCTCGTCTACTTCCGCTTCTTCGACTTCGACAACGACCAGCCCCATCGCTGGGATCCCCTCTTCACCGCCATCCGGCCAGGCCACGTCGGCACGTGGCTCCCCCCGGCCAACCCGTGCGGCCGCATGGGCCTGCACTACCGCGACGGTGTGTTGTGCATGGGCAACGAGCTCCACCCCGGCGAGGGCATCAACCCCCACCTCCTCGAACCCCTGAGCCTGTGGCTCGCCGACGGCCGCACGGTCCGCCTCGTGCTCGCGGACGCGGACTCGGCGAGTTCTCCGCTGGATCGCGCGCTGCTGGATGGTCTGGACGCGACGGTGGAGGAGGTGGTGCTGGGGAGGAACCGGGTGCTGGTGCTCAGCCCGTCACTCTGAGGGCCTGGTCCGCTGCCGCACGAAGAACGTGATCGCCTCGATGTCCATGGACGCGACGTCGAAGTGGACGGCCAGGCCCGTCTTGCCCGAGGCGCCCTCGGTGGACCGCACGACGCGACCCACGGCGCGGACAGGTCTGGGCTTGTTGCCCTCGGTGACCTCGAAGGTCAGGTAGACGCGGGTGCCGATCTCGATGCCCTCACCGCCGGTGAGGAAGAACGATCCGGTGGCGGACAGGCTGGTGAGCAGGCCCTCGCGGTCCGGGGTCGGAGAGGTGCCCCAGCGGACGGGCAGCCCGACGTTGATGCGCGACTCGGTGCGGCGCTCCCTGAAGCGGATGATCAGGGTGTCGGTGCGCTCGAGGCGTCCGTCCACGTACTGGTTGAGCATTGCGCTGCCGCGGATGACGTCGTCGAAGCGGATACCGAGGCCGCGGACCACCCGGTCTTCGCGCTTCGACCGCACGGCGCGAGCGATGCGGCCGTCCGCCACGATCTTGCCCGTCCGACCGCCGAAGGCCAGCTCGAACTCCACACGGACCACCGTGTTCTTGGGCAGCTGGCGGTCGGTCTCGACCAGGACGCCGTGGGGGGAGAGATCCGTGGTCAGGGCGTCGATGTGGCCGCCGCTGAAGAAGACGCGCGCCACGATGGCGGTGTCGAGCCGGACGGCGCGACGGCGCTCCTCCTTGCGGTTCCCCTTGCTCATGCGCCCCCCATCTCCTCGATCAACATCTCCACGGCCCTCGGTACGGTCTCGGCCGCGCGACCGAGGATGACGTGATCATACGCCTGGGCCGCGCTCATGGTAGCGGGCGCGTCGGATTCCGCGCCCGGTGGGGTGAGGTTGAACAAGGCGGTGGTGGCGCCACAGAGGCGGGCCTGGACCACGAGGCCGGCCGCGGGCATGACCGTGCCGGAGGTGCCCACGGCCCAGAAAGCGGTGCAGCGGCTGACGGCGCGCTCGACGGCCCCAGCGTGGAGGACGGGTTCGCCGAACAGCACGACGTGGGGCCGCAGTGGGGCCTGACACACCTTGCCGGACCACGACCGGGCGGGGCAGCGGCTGTCCGGGGTGAGCTCCCCCTCCCACGGCTGGACATGGCCGCGGCGATCGCAACGCACGGTGGCCAGATCGCCGTGCATGGCCAGCACGTCCCGGCTCCCGGCGCGGTCGTGGAGCGTGTCCACATTCTGGGTGACCACGGTCATGGCCTTGCCGAGGACCTCACCGAGCCGGGCCAGGGCGCGGTGGGCGTCGTTGGGCTGTGCGGTGAGGGCCTGCTCGCGCCAGCCCTGGAAGTGCTCGATCACGGCGTCAGGATCGCGGCGCAGGGCGTCCGCAGTGACCAGGCGTTGCACGTCGCGCTCGGAGTACAGGCCGTCAGGGCCGCGGTAGGTGCGCAGGCCACTCTCCGCGGAGATGCCGGCGCCGGTGAGAACCACGAGGCGGGGGCGGGGGGCGGTCTCCAGGGCGAGATCGCGGATCGCGCGCTCGGTCTCGGGCTTCACGGTGAGCTACACCTCACCGACGACCACCTCGGCCACGCGATCCATGTCGGCGAGCCGGCCGCCGTGGACCGCGAGCAGGTCGTCGAACCGCACGGCCTCTCGCCACGCGGCGAGCTCTTCCGCGTCGTGCTTGCCGCCCCCGGACAACAGGCGCCAGCCGGTCACGGCCACCTCCTCGGCAGCGTCGGCGGCGTGCAGCCGGGCCGATGGCTGCAGCAGGTCGGCGACCGATCCCTCGGCGGCGGCGGCCTTGCGGCACAGGGCCACGGCCGTCTCCACCTCGGCGACGAGCCGGGCCAGCTCGAACATGACGATCTGCTGGCGCGGCAGCTTCTTGCGGTGGGCCGCCAGGATGGTCTCGGCCAGCGCGTCGGCGGCCAGGGCGGCGCGTTCGGCGCCCACCGCCTCACCTGCCTCGCCCAGGTCCCGCATCTCAACGGCCATGTCCCGGTAGAACCCGCCCTTGGACCGCACCACGGACCGCCAGCGGAACATGCCGATGATGTTCTGCTGGATCTCCGACGTGCCCTCGTAGATCGTCGTGATCCGCACGTCCCGGTAGATCTTCTCCACCTCGTACTCGCGCGTGTAGCCGTAGCCGCCGTGGGCCTGGATCGCGTCGTCGCAGGCTGCGAGGCCCTCGACCGTGGCGAAGTACTTGGCGATGGAGCCCTCCACCTGCAGCCCGTCCTCGGGGGCGTCCATGCGCGCGGCGATGACCTCGCAGTACGCGCGGGCCGCCTCGAGGCGCACGGCGTGGGGCACGATGAGCTTGTGGGTGAAGCCCTGCTTGTGGCACAGCAGATCGCCGAACTGCTCGCGCTCGCGGGAGTACTGCACGGCCCGCGACAGGGCCTCCTCGCCGCAGCCGAGGCCGAACGCGGCGACCATCAGGCGGGTGAAGCCGAAGACCTCGTTGGCCTGCTCGAGGCCCTTGCCCTCGACCTCGCCGAGCAGCTGGTCGGCGGGGATCACCACATCCTCGAGAATGACCTGGGTGGTGTTGGAGGCGCGGATGCCGAGCTTCTCCTCGTGGGGACCGGTGCTCAGCCCGGGGGCGTCCCGCTCGACCACGAAGAAGCTGGGGCCGCCCGGGGCCTTGGCCAAGATGGTGTACAGCTGGGCCACGCCGCCGTTGGTGATGAACTGCTTGGTGCCGTCGAGGCGGTAGTGGGTGATCTCGCCGGCGTCGTCGGTGATCGGCTTCGCCGTGGTCTTGAGCGAGGCCACGTTGCTGCCCGCCGCCGGCTCGGTGACGCCGTAGGCGACGATGAGCCCCTCGTCGGCCACCCGGCCCAGCCAGTGCACCATCTGCTCGTCCGTGGCGCCCATGAAGATGGGATCCACGCCCAGGGCGATGGCGAGGAAGGCGGTGGCCACGCCCAGGTCGATGCGCGCCAGCTCCTCGGAGGCGCGCCACTGATCCCGCGCGCCGCCGCCGAGGCCGCCGACCTCCACGGGCAGGAACACCAGGTGCAGCCCCACCTCGGGGCTGAGCATCTCGCCGATGGCCTCGTGGGGGAACTCGTCGTTGGCATCGAGCTCGAGCCGCTTGTCCCGGGGCAGCCGCTTGTCGGCCACCGCGCGCAGCGTCTCGAGCACCGCCTCCAAGGTGGCGTCGTCCAGTCCAGCGTTGTGTCTCATGTCGTCTCCCACGGCTCCCTCAGGGGGGAAGAAGAAGAGGCAAGATAACCCACGAATATCCGTTCTGAAAGGGATTCACGACCCCCGGGGTCGGGTATACTCGGTGGGCCCCCCAGAAGGAGATCGAACGTGTCCTTTGCGTCCAGCCCGTCCACCGCGCCCAACTCCGTCAACGTCTACCTGACCAAGATGCTGGAGCTCAACGCGTCGGATCTGTTCCTGCGCGAGGGCGCGCCGCCGTCGTTCCGGGTCAACGGCGAGATCATCCGCTCCAGCCTGCCCGCGCCCGCCGACCGCCACATGAAGAAGTACATGGGCGACGTGCTCACGCCCCTGGCCGCCGACCGCTTCACCAAGTCCCCCGACGTGGACGTGGCCTACTCCATCCCCGACGTGGGCCGCTTCCGCATCAGCATGTTCGCCCAGCGCGGCCGGCTGGCCCTGGTGGCGCGGTCCATCCCCATGGGCAACGT
This sequence comes from uncultured Rickettsiales bacterium, assembly GCA_964558555.1. Lineage (GTDB taxonomy): Bacteria > Myxococcota_A > UBA796 > UBA9615 > CAYRNR01 > CAYRNR01. The sequence goes on from CAZLEO010000058.1 coordinate 26,383, forward strand.
GGAGTTCGACAACCTCAACCTGCCGCCCATCGTGCGCGAGCTCGCGGACGCCCGCGCCGGGCTGATCCTCGTGGTGGGCCCCACGGGCTGTGGCAAGTCCACCACGCTGGCGGCGCTGATCCACCACATCAACAGCACGCGGCGCGACCACATCGTCACCATCGAGGACCCCATCGAGTTCGTCCACGACGAGCTCGAGTCGCTGATCCACCAGCGCCAGGTGGGCTACGACACCTCGTCGTTCCCCACGGCCCTGCGCCACGTGGTGCGCCAGAGCCCCGACGTGATCCTCATCGGCGAGATGCGCGACGCCGACACCATGCAGACCGCCCTGTCCGCCGCGCTCACCGGGCACCTGATCCTGTCGACCCTGCACACCACCAACGCCGTGCAGTCGGTGGACCGCATGCTCAACTACTTCGTCCCCGAGGCGCGCGGTCAGGCCCAGGTGGACCTGGCCAACACCCTGGTGGGGATCGTGGCCATGCGGCTGCTGCCCCGGTCCGGCGGACGCGGGCGCGTGCCCGCCGCCGAGATCATGCTGGGCACCCCCACGGTGCGCCGCCTCATCGAGGAGGGCGCGTTCACCGAGCTGTACGACATCATGAAGCGCAGCAAGGAGTCCGGCATGCGGACCCTGAACCAGGCCCTCGTGGAGCTGTGCCAGAGCAACGTGGTGGACCAGAAGCTGGCCGCCCAGTACGCCCCCAACCCGGACGAGTTCCGCCTGAACATGGACGGCATGTTCACCGGGATCGACTCCATCGACCTGCGCACCGAGCTCGACGGCGAGGGCGACGGATTCAGCCTCAAATGACATTCCCCCAGCTCCACCTGGGCGCCAACCAGCGCCTGAACATGAAGACGCTGTTCGAGTTCGCGGCCAACGCAGGCGCCAGCGACCTCCTCGTCACCTCGGGCGCGCCCCCCATCGTGCGGGTGGACGGCGAGCTCCACCCGATCCTCGACATCGACCTGGGGCCGGATCACACCCGGCGGCTGATCTGGAGCCTGCTCAACGAGACCCAGCAGGAGGCCTTCGAGCGCAAGCGGGAGCTGGACTTCTCCCTGGCCGTGACCGGCGACATGCGCTCCCGCGCCAACGTCTACTACCAGAAGGGCGCGGTGGCCGGCGCCTTCCGGCTCATCCCCCGCACCGTGCCGGGCATGGAGGAGCTGGGCATCCCCGACCTGGTGCGCGAGTGGACCCTGCGCACCCACGGCCTGATCCTGGTCACCGGCCCCACGGGCTGCGGCAAGACCACCTCCATGGCGTCGATGATCGACCTGATCAACGAGACACGGCGATGCCACATCGTCACCGTCGAGGACCCCATCGAGTTCATCCACCCCAACAAGCAGGCCGTGGTGGACCAGCGCGAGGTCTTCGCCGACACCCTCAGCTTCGCCAACGCGCTGAAGTACGTGCTACGGCAGGACCCCGACGTCATCCTCGTGGGCGAGATGCGCGACCCCGAGACCATCTCCGCCACCCTCACGGCCGCCGAGACCGGCCACCTGGTCATCGCCACGCTGCACACCAACGACGCGGTCCAGTCCATCGACCGCATCGTCGACGTCTTCCCGCCCCACCACCACGACCAGATCCGCGTCCAGCTCGCCTTCGCGCTGATCGGCGTGTGCGCCCAGCAGCTCATCCCCCGCAAGGACGGCCGCGGCCGCGTCCTCGCCACCGAGCTGCTGCCCAAGACCGCTGCCGTGGCCAACCACATCCGCGAGGGCAAGACCCACCAGACCCGCTCCATCATGGAGGCCAGCGGCAAGGAGGGCATGCTGACGATGGACCAGCGGCTCAAGGAGCTCTACGAGACCAACCTGATCGGCTACGAGGATCTCTCCCGCCGCGTGTCCAACCCCATGCTGCTGCGCCAGGTCCGCCACCCCGCCGAGGAGGAGCCGACCGCCGAGACCCCGGTGGTGGAGGAGCCCTCTGCGGACGAGGCCGCGCGGGCGTCGGACGCGATGTCCGGGCGCTCCACGGATCCCACCGTGTCGGCGCGGCGGCAGCCGTCGGGGGTGTTCCAGCGGTTCAGGACGACGAAGTAGGGCGCGGGCGCTGACGAGCCTGTCGCGGAAACGCGACATGCCCTCCCAGGGCTCGTCCCGCCTCCCCTTCTCGTTCCCTTTCTCGTTCCCTTTCTCGTTCCCTTTCTCGTTCCCTTTCTCGT
>CAZLEO010000058.1:28671-35885 GCA_964558555.1 uncultured Rickettsiales bacterium
TCGTTCCCTTTCTCGTTCCCTTTCTCGTTCCCTTTCTCGTTCCCTTTCTCGTTCCGACGGTCCCCGTCGGAACGTCTTCCCAGGGCGCTCTGCGCCCTTTCCCAATCAAGATCGGGCGCCTGCCTACGGCTGTCGCGATTCTGCGACACTCTCTGGTCCCGTGCTTACCCCTCCTCCAGATGCACCTCGATCTCCAGCGCGATCTCGCTCAGGGCGCGCTCCTCGTCGTCATCGTGGCTTCCGATGCGCCCTCCGTTGCGCAGCTCCTTGAGGGCCAGTGCCACCTTTGCGGGCGTCAAATTCACGGCGTTCTCCCACATCGTGGCCAACGAGCCGGCACGGCGATAGCCAACCTGCTGTGCGATTTCGTCGAGTGAGGCGTAGGGATTCACGACGAGCCGGCGCAGCGAGTCGACCAGGGCGAGGCGCCTCTTGAACGTCATCGGTGGGAGAGCCACGTGTTCTTTGAACCGCTCTCGCAACGTCCGCTGCGAGCAGCCGACCGCGCAGGCCAGAAATGTCGCATTTCTGCAACACTTGTCGCGTGCCAACATGTGATCGATGGCCTTGCGCACCGTCGGATGCATGCCCCGATACCTCTCCAGGATCTGCTCCAGCTGGAACACGACCTCGCTCAGTCGTCCATTCGCATTCATCTTCGCTCCACCCAGCAGTGTTTCCACCAGAACAGAGCCAGATCCGTGCCAGATTCGGGTCCGAGAGGCGGAAAACTGAGATCCCCAATGAAAACGTGTGATTGATGCTCTGGTGGCTGGTTTCCGCGGCATCCAGGCTGTCGCGAAATCGAGACAGCCCCACCCCTGAAGAGCCGGAAGGTGTCGCGATATCGCGACACGCGTGTGTAGCGAAACTGCGACATCACAGGTTCCCGGTGGTTGGACACCCGTCCCGTTCCAAACAGGACCAGCGCACACGCCCGTTTGCCGGATCAGCGGTCGGTTCTGCCGAAACGGCGGTTTTTTTCGCCGGTTCGGCCGCAAAATCCGCCGCACCTGCGGTCCCCTTCCGCGATACGATCTCGGCCATGGTGGTCCTCTGGTGGGGGACCAGGAGGGACGCATCCCATGAGACTCCTGCTCCGGTTCGCATTCACGACCATGGCCACGCTGCCGCTGCTGTTGGTCGCTGCGACGGCTACCGCCGACACCCCCCAGCTCGCCGCAGCCGACGACGACGATCGCCCGGCAGGCATGGACGCGCAGGACTGGGCCGATCTGCAGGACTCGGCGACGCTGGACCGCGACGACCTGTACGAGGACGAGGAGGTCACCCGCGAGGAGTTCGCCGCCCAGGTGGCGGCCCTCGACGTGGAGATGGCCGAGACGATCCGCGCCAAGGCGGCGATCGTCTACGACGGCGAAGAATGACCGCGGACTGGGTCCGCGCGTAGGTAGATAAGAAGAACGCGGGGGGATTCCCGCACCGACACGTTCCCTGGGAGGATGACCATGTCCGTCCGTATGGCGAAGTACGCCCTGTCGACCTGTATCTCGGTACTCATCTTGGCTTCGGTTCCACCGGCAGAAGCCGACACTTGCTGGTCCGAAGCCGGTTCGTGTACCGGCGACCACATGGAGTTCGACGTCGCGTGCGCGTGTTCCGGCGGCACCTGCGACATCTACGAGCAGTGCTTCGACTGCGAGGGTGGCCGCCTCGACGGCGGGGACTCGACCGTCAACACCACCGACGAGTACCTGTACGACCTGGTCACCTCGTCGTGCTCGCTGATCACGGCCAAGAACCTCGGCCGTACCCCGTCGACCTACCACCCGCGACTGCGCGTGCCGGTCAACGTCACCACGGGCAACGTGGCCTACTCCGAGACCGACTTCCGCGTCACCACCCCAGGCCTGCCCATCGTCTTCACCCGCACCTGGAACAGCCAGGGCACCATCGACGAGGACCTCGGCGACAGTTGGATCCACTCCTACGGCTGGTACGTGGACGACTACGAGACCTACGGCAAGATCGTCGTGCAGGGCGACGGCCGCACCCACTACTACAACTGCGAGGACTCCAACGACTCGTACTCGGCCTGCGACGGCGACGGCAGCGAGGTCGCGGTGTACGTGGCCCACCCCGGCCCGGCCGAGTACCTCACCCTGACCGAGGACAACGACGACTACATCCTCACCTTCGACCACGGCCAGGTCGTCTACTACTTCGACAAGGACAAGGACAACCGCCTGCGGCTGATGGACCACCCCGACGGCAACAACATCCTGATCACCTTCGACGTCGGGGACAGCGACATCGACAAGATCTCGTCGCGCCACGACACCACGGTCTACGCCGAGGTGGACGTCACCACCGACGCCAACCACCGCATCACGTCCATCGACGACGCCGAGTCCAACACCTATACCTACAGCTACACGTCCGGCCGCCTCACCTCGCGCGCGTACCCCTCTTCCCTGGGCACGCGTTACTTCTATTACGGCGACCAGACCAACATCAACGGCACCACCGTCGACCTCGACGACGGCAACGACACCGACAACCTCACCTGGGTCAAGGACGAGCGCTCCAAGATCGCGGCGGTGTTCTCCTACGACACCTCCGACCGCTGCGACCACGCCGGCGTCGGCGTCGTCAGCAACGAGATCCTGCTGTACCACGAGTTCGACTACGCCACTCCCGCCTCGGGCCAGACCACGGTCAAGGGCCCATCCATGGGTGGCTCGCAGCGCTCCACCGTCATGACCTTCGAGTCGTTCTTCGGCATCGGTGCGGTCACCGCCAACTCCAACACAGGGTGCGGCTCCTGCGGAGGTGTGGGCTACTGGTCGGCTCGCGACTACGACATGTACCTCAACCCTGTCGAGTCCACGTCCCAGACCAGCGTCGTCACCCAGTGGGTCTACGACTCCGATGGCCTCGTCACCAAGATCATCGAGGCTGAGGGGGACACCGAGGAGCGCGTCACCGAGTTCACGTACAACTCCACCTGGGAGAAGGTGGCGACCATCAAGCGCCCGTCGGTCTACTCCACCAACCAGGTCACGACGACGTACACGTGGAACGGCACCTACGGCGATCTGACGTCCGTCCAGGTGTCCGGCTACGACTGGGACGGCACGGCCATCTCACGCACGACCACGTACACACGCGACTCTCTACGCCGGATCACTCGCGTCGACGGCCCCATGACCTCGGTCAACGACTACACCGACACCGAGTACTGGGCCAGCGGCAACGGCGACAAGAGCTATCGCACGAAGAAGGTCACCCGTCGGATCAAGGACTCCCCCTCCACAGATCTGGTCCTGGCCTACTACGACAACTACGACGACAACGGCAACCTGCTCGAGCAGCGCGACGGCAACCTCGTCAAGACCAAGTACACCTTCGACGCGGTCGGCCGGATGACCGAAAAGCACACCATCATCGGCTCCGAGGAGTCCTGCTCCACCACCACGTCCGACCTGTGCTGGGAGTACACCTACCTGAACAACGGCCTGCTCGACGAGCTCGAGCTGCCCGAAGACAACGTCCTGGACTACACGTACGACGACGGCAACCGCCGCACCAAGATCGAGCGCAAGGAGACCTCCGCCGGTTCTGATATCGACTACGTGTCGTACACGTTCAACCGCGAGAACAGCGTCACCAAGAAGCAGTTCTACACCGGCGCCGACACCGAGACCTGGGTCCAGCAGTACGACTACGACGTCTACTGGCGACGCACCAAGCTCACCTTGCCCGACGAGGAGGGCGCTGGAGGAGACGACGACGAGATCAGCTTCTCGTACAACGACGATGGCCAGATGATCTCCCGCACAGATGCCCGCTCCAAGGTCACCTCCTACTCCTACGACGGCCTGGGCCAGCTCACCGGTATCAACCTGCCCGGCATCGGCGTCAGCGGCGACGACTACACTTACACCTACGAGAACGTCGGCCTCCTCGAGGAGATCACCGACCCCAACGACCACGACAACGACTACCTCTACGACGATTTCGGCAACGTGAGGAAGGTCACCACCGTCGACTCCGGCACGTACGTCTTCACCTACAACCTCGCGGGCCAGGTCACCCAGCGCACGCACACGGGTCTGGATACGGTCAGCTACACCTACGACAACGCTGGCAGGGTCACGAAGACCGACTACCCCTCGCCGTTCACAGACATCACCTACACCTACGACTCCAGCCACTGGGTGTCCGGTGGCCACGGCCAGGGCCGGTTGACCACCATGACCGACGATTCGGGGACCACGCACTTCAAGTACGACCAGGTCGGCCGCGTCATCATCGAGAAGTGGATACGCGGCTCCTCGACCTTCCTCACGTCCTATTGGTACGACCGCAACGGCAACCTCGATAAGATCCAGTACCCTTCGTCCCGTGACATCGACTACAAGTACCAGAGCGCCGACACCGACCGTCTCGACGAGATCGAGGGGGATTGGGACACGTCGTCCACCTACGACTTCGCCACGTCCATCACCTACGTCCCATCCGGGCCCATCGAGTCCTTTACCTACGGCAACTCGCTGCAGTTCGACGCCGACTACACCAAGCGTTACCAGGCCAAGGACTGGGACATCGGCACGTCGGCCGACCCGGATTCGCTGTTCGATTGGACCTACTCGTACGACGATGACGGCAACGTCACCTCGATTTCCCTGCCCAGTTCCAAGGCCTTCAACTACACTTATGACGACACGAGCAGGCTGACGGCTGGCGAGGACACCCGCACGTCAGGAGGATGGGGCTACCGTGCCTGGGACTACGACGGCGCTGGCAACGTGACGTACAAGTACCACGACTCGTCCAAAACCGAGGCCAACCGAACGACGTACGCGTACAACACCGGCACCAATCAGATCTCCGGGCTCAGTGGATACGAGGACAACGACTTCGAGTACAACGGGGCTGGTTCGATGGACCTGCAGGGGCCGTCGGGCTCGGACCACGACTACTACTACGATCCCGACGAGAGGCTCGTCAGGGTCAAGGACGAGTCCAACTCCACGGTGGTGGACTACGAATACGACGGCATGAACCGCCGCAGGGTCAAGACGTTCCCGGGTGGCAACTACTCGGTGTTCTTCTTCGCGCCGGATGGCAGGTTGCTGTCCGAGATCCGCAAGGAGAGCAGCACGTGGTACGTCGAGGACCACATCTGGATGGAGGGCAGGCTGCTGGCCAGGGCGGATGGGACAGCGACGTCGTTTGGTGGGAGCGTGACCGACGACGAGGTGTACTGGTATCACCTGGACCAGCTGGGTACGCCGTGGAAGATGACCGATGACAGCCAGACCACGGTGTGGGCGGGGGAGTACACGCCCTATGGAGAGGTCACGATCGGGACGGAGACGATCACGAACAACGTGAGGTTGCCGGGGCAGTACTGGGACAATGAGACGCATTCGAGTGATGCGAGGAGGTTGAGTCAGAATTGGCATCGGTATTACTCATCCAATCTCGGTGAGTATCGCTCGGTTGATCCCGCCATTCTAGGGACGGCGGTTTCCCTCGAGCGCCCTTGGCCAGAGAAAGTACCCGTACGCGAGAGCTACCGGTACGTAGGTGGAAGCCCCGTGATGGCCATGGATGTCACGGGTTTGTGGGGAAGTCCATTCGGTTTCGGTTGCCATTCCTCGTTCACAACGGGAGCCGCAATGACCCTCGGCGGATCTCCTGGGCCATACAGAATTCTGGACAAAGAAGAAGGGAGCAGTGGGAGAATTGAGGGATGCCTATGTCCATTCAGCTGCATCAGCACTGAAAACACGATGATCATAGTAGGGGATGAGGAAGATGACTGCATGACAACAGCGAATACTTCCACGAAAGCCCCTGAGATTTGCGCTGAATGCCATAGCAGCTGGTTCTCGGCATGCGTAGTTCATTTTACGGTGTGTGGCGGTGGCTCCGAAGAGAACTGCACGCAGTGCTTTGCCGACGCTTGATGCGCAATCGAATCATTCTGGTCTCCATCTCCTGCAGCCTTCTGTTGCTTGTCGTCTGCCTCATAGCGTGGAAGGTGTATAACGATGTTGTTGCCGTCCGAAGCGAATGCAGACGGCAACCCTCCGAGTCATCGCTGGGAGACCAAACCACCGCAGAGCAAGCTCGCGTGGTTGACTTCACACAGGAAACGGACAGTGACCAACGACTATCGGCAGAGAATTCCGGCGCCAGACCGTGCACCGTCGAAGGCTATGTACTCGACGAAAACGGCCGTGGTGTGGTCGAGGCAAATATTTTCGCTCTCATGGGGGATTTTTCTACTGCAGGGACACGTGAGAAGTGGGAACCGTACTGGGAGGAAATTGGAGTTCGCACAGACGCGGATGGGACGTTCAGGTTCCGGATCCCACACGTCTGTCCGAAAGGCGTTGCTGCAGTCACCAGCGATCTGAAGCAGTATGGCGAGTGCAGGCTTGGACCAGCGTTGGGAGCTGTGGTTGCGTGTGTAATACAGCCCGCCGAAAGCTGGGCACTTCATGGTAGCGTTGTCGACAGCGACCGCACCCCCATTGCAGGTGCGAGAGTGTCAATCACCCCTAGTTGGAACTACCAGTTGTTCCAAGCAATTTTTTCCTCAGAGACTTCGGATGTAGAAAACATGCACCAGGCAGATTTCCACGCGCTGTGGAGTAAGTACACCTGGACAGGAGAGCACGGCGACTTTACTATCAATTTCGTACCGGAAGACACTTGGATTGTCATGATCGAGGCCATAGGTAGTCAACGCTTATTTTTCGAAGTCCCACTGAACGACCTGATGGAAGAAATACCCCAAAACTATGTCGTAGAAGAAAAAGACTGTTGGGATGTCCTGGTAGTCGATGAGGAGGGCACAGCTGTTGCTGGAGTATCTGTTGAAGTTCTGCCAATAGCACATCGAGAATTCTTCTCGTCTTTCATAGGAATGACCAACGAGGGCGGAATGGTGGAGATATGCGATATTTCTAGTTCAAATGCTAGTATTATTGTGAGTACGCAAGGAGATGTACTGTTAATAACGAGTAGCGTAATTGGACTGGACTTGGTTGAGGTCACTGTCAGCAATGAACGTTTCTAGCCCAAGAACGTGCCATCCTAATCTCCCCAAGAACGTGCCCCAAGAACGTGCCAAGAACGTGCCATCCAAATCTCACCAACCCCCACCCCCGCCCCCGCACACCACGTCCCCGACACAGCACGACCCACCCCCCCAACGCACCCCCGCACCCGGGACC
>CAZLEO010000058.1:35895-36302 GCA_964558555.1 uncultured Rickettsiales bacterium
CCCCACTAAATTCCCCCAAGACCCTGCCCAGAACGTTCCATCCACCTCTCCCCAAGCACGTCCCAATAACTTGCCAAGAACGTGCCATCCTAATCTCAAGAACCCCCACCCCCGCCGCCGCTCTCCACGTCCCCGTCACCGCCCGAACGTGCGCGAAATCGCTCGCACGCACACGGGTGCCTCGTGCCTTGATGGATGTATGAGGGAATGGGATTCAGAAGGGGGTTGGGTCAATGACGGTCGGTGTGTCAGGTGGGGACGAGGGCGGCCTCTGTGACGCGTCTGTAGACCAGGGGCGGGGGAAAGCAGTCAGGGGGGAAGACGACGTCGAGGATGCCGTTGAGCCACTGCTCGGCGGCGGCGCGGTACTGCTCGGCGAAGGCGCGCTTCTCCTGGACGAAGCGGAT
>CAZLEO010000058.1:36312-37778 GCA_964558555.1 uncultured Rickettsiales bacterium
GGGGGGGGGGCCCCCGGGGCGGGCGGCCCGCGCCGGGCCCCCCGCCGGCGGGCGGGGGGGGGCCGGGGCGAGGATCTTGGCGACGCCGAGGGGCTGGCGGTTCCTGGCGAGGTTGTGCTCGCGGGTCTCGACGACGATGCGCTCGATCATCTCCTGGACACGGCTGCGGTGCTCGGCCGCATCGAGCAGGGCCCAGCACGGCATGGGGGTGAGCTCGAACTCGACCTTCTCGGCGTAGGCATCCTCATCGAACTCCTCGCCGCGTCTCCTCGCGTACCACTCGGCAGTGCGGTCGTACCAGATCCCGACCAGGGGCTTGCCGTCGAGGAGCGCATGGACACAGGTGGCTCCGGGCCATTCGCGGGGGTCGGAGACGAGGCCTTCCTTGCAGCCGTGGCTGAGGAGGTAGTGGAGTCTGTCGATCTGGGCGTCGTCATCGAGGATCTCGATGTCGCGGTAGCGGCGGCCCCAGAACTTCTCCTTCCAGCCGACCAGACGACCGGCCTCCCGGGCGGTGTTGCCGTTGAGGTAGTTCATGAACAGGGCGAGGGTCTGGACGTCGGGAATGGTCAGGATGAGGTGGTAGTGGTTGGAGGCGAAGAAGAAGGCGTGGATGCGTACCGGATAGCGAGCGAGGGCGCGGCCGATGATGCCGAGCAAGACTGCGATGAGCTTCTTCGATGGACGCAGGAGGTAGCGAGCGTGCACGGTGCGGCTGGTGATCTCGACGACCGCACCCGGTCGCAGGTGTCGGAGAGGTCTGCCCATGAAGGAGGAGTGAGCAAGGGATGTGCCAGGCGGCGTTGTGAAGAGGAGAAAGCGTCAACCAGCGGGAAAGACAGTGGAAACGAGAACGATGAGGACCACCTCGTGGAGGGCCGATATTCCAACCGACCGAAAACCGGATGGAGCGTTCGATTTTCGGTCGGTGTTGGGGGTTCGGGGTCTCGACCTGTCGATTAGCTTGATACAATGCCAGGCGAAGGGAGGGACGCCCTCGATGTCCAGGTATCATCTGTTCTGGTTCGCTGCGCTGTTCGCCGCCCTGCTCCTTGGTTGCTCCTCGTCCGATGACGACGACGTGACCTCGGACGACGACGTGGGCGATGACGACGTCTCGGACGACGACTCGGCCGGAGACGACGATTCGGCCGGGGACGACGACACCACGGGATCCCCACCACCGGACCTGCCGCAGGTGAGCGCGGGTTTGTTTCACTCTTGCGTGATCTGGTCGGACAATACAGCCGAGTGCTGGGTCTCCTGGGTGACCAACAACTACTCCGGGCTCGCGATGATCGAAGCCGGGGACTTCCACGTCTGCGGAGTGGAGCTGGAGGGAGGCGCAGTCGACTGCTGGGGTGACAACGACGCCGGGCAGTGCGACGAGCCGGACGGGGAATCCACCCAGGAGTCCAGACCTCCTGACATGGGGGGCCGTTTCCCCTGTAACGACGGGGGATTCG
>CAZLEO010000059.1:0-37208 GCA_964558555.1 uncultured Rickettsiales bacterium
ACGCCCGAGGTCTGCAACGGCATCGACGACGACTGCAACCTGATGGTGGACGAGAACGTGGGGGACACGTACTTCACCGACGCGGACGGCGACGGGTACGGCGATCCCGACGCGGTGGTGGTGTCGTGCGACGAGCCGTCCGGGGTGGTGACCAACGGCGACGACTGCGACGACGGCGAGGCCACCGCGTACCCCGGGAACACGGAGGTCTGCGACGGCGTGGACAACGACTGCGACGGCGACGTGCCCGCGGACGAGACCACCGACGCCGATGCTGACGGCTCGCTGGCCTGCGAGGACTGCGACGACGAGGACCCGGCGCGGACGCCCGGCGCCGTCGAGGAATGCGACGGCGTGGACAACGACTGCGACGGGGACGTGCCGGCCGACGAGGTGGACGCCGATGGGGACGGATTCCTCGCGTGCGCCGAGTGCGAAGACAATGACGCCACCCACTACCCGGGCGCCTTCGAGCTGTGCGACGGCGTGGACTCCAACTGCGACGGGTACATGGACACCGGTGACTTCGACGGCAGCGGCACGGCGGACTGCGAGGAGGTGCTGGTGGTGGTGTCGTATCCCTTCGCGGAGATCACCGACACCTGCGTCGACTCCGGGCTGTCCTACCCGGAGACCGAGTTCGCGGCGGTGGAGGCTGCCGCGGCGGAGCTGGGCCTGGGTGCGGTCTCCGTCGCGGAGGGGGAGCTGGCCGGGCTCACCCTGGAAGACCTGGCCGAGCGACCGGTCGTGATGGTCCTCAACGGCGGCCTGCCCTGGGCCGATCCCTTCTTCGACGACACGCTCGACGCGCTGATGGCGGCCAACGACGTCGGTATCCCCGTCTACTTCGTCGGCGACGACGCCGCCGACGGCGTGGACGATCACCCCGCCCTGGCCACGTTGCTCGGGCTGGAGGCCTTCACCGACAGCGGCGTCGCCGACAGCGTCAACGTCCTCGACGCCGGCCACCCCGTCGTCCACGGCCCGTACGGCGACGTGCAGGGGTTCTGGTGCGACGCCGACATGGACGTGGTCGATCTCGGACCGGGCGGCACCCTGGTCGCCGAGCAGGCCACCACCGGTACCCCCGTCATCGCCGTGACCGATGGCAGCACGCGCACCGCCGTGCAGCTCTTCGGCGCGGCCGCCTCCCACGACATGTGCCCCCAGGCCCCGGACACCCGCACCGACCCGCTGCTGCGCAACACGCTGGAGTGGTTGCTGGAGTGATCCTCAACCCAGCGCCGGGCCGTCCTCGCGGCCCCTGCCTGCTCCGACCTTCCCGCTGCGAGGGGACTGGTTCGCATAACAATAGACGCAGCCGCGGGGGCAGGTGTCGTAGGCGCCGATGTCCACCGAGGCGTGGCATCCGCAGCCGGCGCGGGTGGGGCGCGCGGGGAGCTTGACCGGGCGACCGAGGAGCCGGCCGATGCGGTCGCGGTCCACGCAGTGGGCGCGGGGGACGAGGTCCAGCAGCTCTTTCTCGCAGCAGACGGCGAGTTCGATGCCGAGGGGCGTCAGGGTGTCGCGCATGCCCACAACCAGCTCTCGATCGCAGTCGGGATCGGGCTCGAGCAGGTCCGCCTCGACGGCCGCGGCGGCGGGGACCAGGTTGCGCTCGGTCTTGCGATAGAGGTCCACGAAGCTGGTGATGCAGCCGTCGGTGATCCCCTGCAGGCGGCGACCGAGGTCGCCGACGCGGTCCAGGTGGTACGACGGCGGCGTGGCCGTTGTCAGCACCACCGGATCGTACCGCCAGACCAGGGCGTCGGGCCCCAGGCGGTGGCGGATCTCCGCCATGGCGCCCACCACGCCGTCGAGGTCCGGCGCCCCCGGCTCCAGCCAATCGGGGTAGCCGTTGACGGTGACGAGGAACGTCGCGGGGTAGCCTCGATCGGCCAGCTCGTCCAGGTGCGGTAGCAGCGGTCTCGGATCCCTCGTCCACATCACCAGCGCGATCACTGCCTCGGGGCTCAGATCCACCCGCGATCGGACGCCCGTGAACGGGTGGCGCACCTCGCACCAGCCCTCGCGCAGCCGGTCGATCAGCCAGCGGTGGTGGAACGCCGGCACGTCGGTGCGTCGGCTGGCCGAGACTACGCGGGCGGCCACGGGAGTCGCTCGATGCAGGGCACGAGGAGCTCGTAGGCCCACGGTGGCGCGGCGATCATGGGTCCCCGGTGCTTGCTCCCGTCGAGGTAGGGCGACAGATCGAGGGGCTCGCCGTCGAGCTCGGCGACGGTGCAGCCGGCGGCCGCGAGCAGCGCCATCCCCCCGGCCAGATCCCACAGGTAGCTCTCGTGCACCAGGGTCGCGATGGAGCTGCCACCGGCCACCAGCGCCAGGTGCAGCGCGGTCGAACCGAACGAGCGCGCCCGGCAGGGGAAGCCGAGGCGGTACCGATAGTGCGCGTCGCTGGGGATCAGCACCGCCTTGTCCGTGACGCTCGCGGGCTCGGCCGTGGCGGTCGGGACGCCGTCCCGCGTCACGGCCAGCCCCTCGCCCCCCAGGAAGACCCTCCCCTCACGAGACGCGGGCAGCACGACGCAGCCCAGCACCGGCCGGCCGCGCCGCAGCAGGCCCACCGACACGGTCCAGGTGGGCATGCCGGCGATGAACGCGCGGGTCCCGTCGATGGGATCCACCGCCCAGACCCAGTCGCTGTCGCCGATGTCCCCGCCGCCCTCCTCGCCGACCACCGGGATCCGTGGATCGAGGCCGCCGAGGGACTCCCGCAGCCGCAGCTCCACGAGGCGGTCGGTCTCGGTGACCGGGGAGCCGTCCCCCTTGCTGTCGAAGGCGGCGGATTCGGCCAGGGCGTGGCGCCACCGGGTGAGGGCAAAATCGCCCGCCTCGAGCACGGCGCCGGCCACGGCCTGGGGATCCACGGGGAGTGACATGGCCGTATGGTAATGCCTGGCGACTGCAGGGGCGAGCCGCGGACCGGCTGGATACGGCGTCCGGGGGGGACTACAATTGGATCGGTCCATTAACCAATTCCCGCCGCCACGTCGCGGCGCGCACCGAGGCCCCGATGGAGATCAACCGCATCCAGCGCAAGGGACTCGCCGACGTCATCGGCGACCAGCTGCGCGAGGGCATCCTCAAGGGGGAGGTGGCGCCCGGCGATCGACTGCCCCCCGAACGCGAGCTCGCCGCCCAGTTCGGCACCAACCGCAACACGCTGCGCGAGGCCATCCGCGCCCTGGAGGCGCAGGGGCTGGTCCGGGCCCGCCAGGGCGACGGCGTGCGGGTCCAGGACTTCCGCGAGACCGGCGACTTCGGCCTGCTGCCCCAGCTCGTACGACTCGCCGAGTCCCCCCAGCGCGAGTCCCTGTTCGGGGACCTGCTGCGCATCCGCCGCACCATCTGCGCCGAGGCCGCGGCCATGGCCGCCGAGCGCCGCTCGCCGGAGCAGGTGTCGAGGCTGCGCGACCTGATCCGTCAGCAGCGCGAGGCCGAGGGGGACCTGCTGACCCTGGTGACCCTCGACGTGCTCATCTATCGCACCCTCGTCGAGGCGTCCGGCTCCGTGGCGAGCACCCTGCTGTTCAACACCTTGCACCGCGTGGTGCAGGAGTTCGTGGAGATCTTTCCGCAGATCATCTGGTTCGCGCCCGACTACCTCGACCGCATGACCGAGGTGGTGGACGCCATCGAGGCCGGCGAGGCCGGCCGCGCCAAGCAGGTGTTCTCCGACCACCTGCGCAACAGCGACAAGGAGCTACTGCGCCGGATCAGCGGCGGCTAGGAGCCCAGCCCTATGGAACCTGTACAACTGCAAGCAGGCGAGGTGCTCTTCCGCGAGGGGGACGAGGGGGAGCTGCTGTACGTGGTGTCCCGCGGCGAGCTCGCGGTGACCAAGGAGGTGGACGGCACCGAGCGCGAGATGGTGCGCCTCCCCGCCGGCACCTTCGTCGGCGAGCTGAGCATGATGAACGGCGAACCCCGATCGGCCACGGTCAAGGCGGCCACGGACTGCGTCCTGCAGGTCTACGACCGCACCACCTTCGAGGCCCTGCTGCGCAACAACCCCTCCGTGGCCATCCGCCTGGTCTACGAGATGGCCAACCGCCTCCAGCGCTCCAACACCATGCTGGCCAAGCTGCGCCATGAGCTCGAGCAAGAGGAGTAGCGCCGCCGCCCTCGCCGCCGTCGCCCTCGCGCTGACGGTGGGCTGCGCCGACGTCACCCTCGATCCCATCCAGGCGGCCTCCCTCGACACCCTGCAGCGCCTCAACCGCGGCTCCCTGGACGAGGTACGCGCGCACCTGTACCAGCACGCCCCGGGCGAGCTGGCCCCCATCTACGTCAAGATCCCGTTCGACGTGTCCTCCCGCGGCGTCGGTCGCGAGTGGATGTGGGTGCAGGTGGTGCGCTGGGATCAGGAGGGGGAGATCGAGGGCATCCTCGTGGACACGCCGCGCCGGATCTCGGGCCTGCGAGCCGGCGCCTACATCCGCTTCCACATCGACGACGTGGCCGACTACCACGAGCGCCTCGACGACGGCACCCACCACGGCAACGCGTTGCACGCCCTGGTCCACGGCGATCTCGGCTTGCCCAGGCCCGCGGAAGGTGGGAGTATCCGCGACCCTGAGTAGGAGATCGGCGCCCCGTGAAGTTCAAGGAGAGCCCGCTGAAGGACCTGTATCGGGTCGGCCTGTGGTACGGCGTCCGGCCCGGCCTGCGCGCGCTGCCCCCGGGTCACGAGTTCGAGGTGTTCCGCGCGCTGGGCCGCCAGGTGAGCCGCCTGCCCAGCCACACGCGTCGCCTCGTGGACGACAACCTCGCCCGCGTGTTCCCCCCCGGTGAGGAGTTCGATCGGCTGCGCGAGCAGGTGTTCGAGGAGCACTTCTGCACCCAGTACGTCAGCTTCACATTCCCCCGCATCCAGCCCGAGACCATGACGGACTACATCCGCATGCACGGGATCGAGCACATCGAGCGGGCGGCGGCGGACGGGCGCGGTGTGGTGCTGGCCCACCCCCACATGGGCTGCGCTCAGCTGCCCCACTTCGACCTGGCCCACCGGGGCTACCGGATGATGCAGATCGGCGGCGGCGGCGCGAACCTGCAGTTCTCCCGGCTCGGCCAACGCGTGGCCGACACCCGCGTGCGCCTCGAGGGGCTGATCCCGGCCCAGCTGATGGACGGCCAGGGGTTCATCCGCCCCGTCCTGCGACACCTCTGTGGCGGCGGCGTCCTGCTCACCGCCGTGGACGGCACCGGCAGCGGCGACGAGATCGGCCGCCGCGTCGAGCGCTCCGTGCTCGGCCAGCGCTTCCGCACCCCCGTCGGCCCCGTCTACCTCGCCCGCCGGTCCGGCGCCGCGCTGTTGCCCCTGCTGGTGGTCCGCCGCGACGACGGCCCGGGCTTCGACGGCTTCATCGAGCCCGAAATCCCCATCCCCGACATGAAGATGAGGCCTCTGCTGGACTGGGGCGCCGATCTCATGGCGTTGTTGCTGGACGAATGGCTGCGCGAGCACCCCGGCGAGTGGGACTTCTGGGACGAGTTCCACGCCCGCGAGGGCGGCCTCCTCTACGAGTAGGTCGACGGTCGACGGTTGACGGTCGACGGTTCTGGTCGACGGTTGTCTGGTCGACAGTTCTCATGCACTCCCAACCGTCGACCACCAAACCGTCGACCCAACCGTCGACTGTCGACTGTCGACCGTCGACCCCCTAAAATGGTGCCTCCGAGGAAGGGGGCAGACACGATGCAGGCGGCGGTACCCCATCAGGCGCGCTTCGGGCCGTACCTGATCCTGCGCAAGCTGGGCGAGGGGGCGATGGCCAAGGTGTACCTGGCCCGCCGCACCGACGCCCGGGGGCTGCAGCAGGACGTGGCGCTGAAGGTGTTGCGTCGGGAGTACTCGGGCAAGCCCGAGATCCTCAGCTTGCTGCGGCGCGAGGCCGTCATCGGCGGCAAGATGCGCCATCCCCACGTGGTCGCCACCCTGGAGTTCGGCGAGATCGACGGCCTGCCCTACCTGGCCATGGAGTACGTGCAGGGGGTCACCGTGGCCGACCTGCTGGAGATGGTCGAGGGCCAGGGGCGGGGGCTGCCGCCGGAGCTCGTGGCGAGCCTGATGGTCCAGGTGTGCGCCGGGCTGAGCTACGCGCACAACCTGCGCGACAAGGAGGGGCACCTGGGCGTGGTCCACCGCGACCTCAAGCCCGGCAACGTGATGGTGTCCCTCAGCGGCGTGGCCAAGGTCATGGACTTTGGCGTGGCCAAGATCAAGATGTACGGCGGCGACATCACCACCGTCCACCGCACCACCCGCGGCACGCCGGCCTACATGAGCCCCGAGCAGGCCCGCGGAGACCACCTGACCCATCACTCGGACGTCTTCACCGCCGGGCTGCTGCTGTACGAGATGATCACCGGGCGCAAGCCGTTCACGGGCGAGAACTTCGGCGACCTGCTGCGCAAGGTGCGCGAGGGAGAGCTCACGGGACAGGTCGAGCACGTCGAAGACGCCGCCCCGGGGCTGGGCCGCGTGTTCGCCCGCGCCACCGCTGCCGAGCCCCTCAAGCGCTACCCCGACGCGTTGTGGATGAAGGAGGACCTCGAGCTACTCTACCCGGCGGACACGCCCATCCCGCCGCCGACGCTGGAGGAAGACGGGCCGACGCAGATCGACATCAAGCGGCCGCCCAAGGACGTGGTCGATCCGCCCGGCGTGTCCGGCCCCGAGGCCACGGCACCCTCGCAGGCCGCGCCCGCGGCCGCCGGCCAGACCCAGCCTGGCATGGTTCAGCCCGGGGACACGATCCCGTCGCACGCCTCCCTGGCCTCCCAGCAGCCCGGGGACGATGACGAGAGCACGCTGGAGTCCCCCCGGACCGACGAAGAGGCCTTGCCCCCGCCAGACCTGCCCCAGATCGGGGACGACCCGACCCGCTACTACGAGATCGGCGAGCCAGGGGACACCTCCCCGTCGGTGGAGGAGGAGCCCGCCCGGTCGTCGGGGGACGGGACTCCGCTGGAGGCCCACCTCGACGACCCGACCCGCTACTACACGCTCCCCGGCGCCGGCAACAAGCCCGCGAGCAAGGCCGTGCTCCGGCCGCCGCGGGTCGACGGCGGCAGCGGCGACGACGACGACACCGAGTACTACATCATCGACGAGCCCGAATCAGGCACGGCCAGGCTCGACGCAAACGGCGCGGCGCCGCGCATGCTCGACACGTTCGACGAGGGCGACCTCGCCGCCGAACTGGAGGACGACGAGGAGATCGACCTGGACCCCGAGACCCAGGGCGAGATCGAGACCCTCCACCCCTCCGAGATCGGCGACATCGGCGAGATCGACCTGGAGACGCTGCCCGAGCTCGACCTGGACGACGAGACCATCCCCGAGGTGGACCTCGGCCCTCCGGTCTTCCTCGAGCTGCGGCCCAAGCCCGATCCCAAGGTCCCCGTGTCCACCGACACCCTGGTCCACCTCACCCAGTTCCTCGTCGAGATCGAGAACTAGACGGGCCATGCCTTCCGGTTCGCGGTCCCTGGCAGCTCTCATGGCTCTCCTCCTGATCGGGGCGCTCGCCGGCTGCGGTCCCTCCACGGACGAGGCGCTCAGCGCGGCGGAGGCCGCCCTGGCCGGCGGCGACGATCTCGCCAGCCAGACCGCGTTCCGCGACGGCCTCGAGCGTCACCCCGAGGACCTGCCCCTGCTGCTGTTCGCCTGCGAGTTCTACCTGCGCGAGGACGTGGAGGAGCACCACAAGCCCCGCCTCGCCCTGCACTACGCCAACCGCGCCGATCGCGCCGATCCCGACGACCGCGCCGACGTCACCGACGCCCTCGCTCGCGCCCTGCGCGCCATGGGCCAGCACGAAGACGCCGCGGAGGTGTTGGGGCGCTGACGGTTGCCCTTGCCCTTGCCTTCTTTATTGACTAGATTCGCCAACCCACGCTGGAACGGATCTACTTGGAGGGATTGACCATGCGTACTCTGATCTGTGCTCTGCTCATCGCCTTCGCCGGCTTCATCGCCGCCTGCACCACCACCGCTGCGGACACCATCCAGGACGACAGCGCCGTGGCCGCCACCTACGAGGGTGGCTCCATCACGCAGGCCGAGATCGAGGCCTTCTTGTCGTCCATCCCCGAGCGCCAGCGGACGCGGTTCAAGACGCCCGACGGCCGCAAGGACATGGTCGAGCGGCTCGCCCTGAACAAGGCGCTGACCGTGGACGCGACCACCGCCGGCTTCGGCACCAGCACGCGCGAGAAGATCGCCATGCAGCAGGCCGCGGACACCTACCTGATCAACCGCTTCGTGCAGGACCTGCGCACCAACGCCAAGACCGAAGAGGCGGCCCGCGCGTACTACGACGAGCACATCGACGAGTACAAGAAGGAGCAGGTCAAGGCCCGCCACATCCTGCTCAAGGACGAGGGCAAGGCCAGCTCCACCAAGGCCCGCATCACCGGCGGCGAGGACTTCCAGGCCGTGGCCAAGGAGGTCTCCGAGGACCGCGCGAGCAAGGTCAAGGGCGGCGATCTGGGCTGGTTCGGCCACGGCCGCATGGCCCCCGAGTTCGAGGAGGCCGCCTTTGGCGCCGCCGAGGGCGAGGTCGTCGGCCCCATCAAGACCCGCTTCGGCTACCACATCATCCTCGTCGAGGGGATGCGCGCCGAGATCCCCTTCGAGGAGGTCCAGCCCCGCATCGAGCGCCGCCTCGAGCGCGACTCCGTCACCACCTACATGGACGACAAGAAGGAGACGCTGAACGTGACCCTGGACGAGGCCGTCGTCTCCGGGATCGACCCCGACGCGCTCTAGATTCCGGTCCCGCCCGCCCGCTCCCGTCAGTTCTCCTTCCCCCGTGGTGGCAGCCCCGCACCTACGACCACGGTCTCGACTTGCCCCCTGGACCGCCGTTGCATGTAGGATGAAGTCGAGGGATTCAAGCAGACCATATTGCCGGGACGGATGATGACCGAAGCCAGGATCCTGGGTGATCTCTTGCTGTTCAGGAGCGTTTCCCCGAGCGCGCTGGAGGAGCTGTGCGAGCTCGCGCCGCCCGTGGCGTTCGCCGAGGGGACGGAGGTCTACCGCGGTGGACAGGCCGCCGATACGGCGCTGTTGCTCGTCGAGGGCATGCTCCAGGCGTCGGTGGACGCCCGCGGAAAACGACAGGTGGTGGGGACGATCCGACCGGGAGAGGTGGTGGGCGAACAGGGCCTGTTCACCGACCTGGGGGAGCGCAACGCCACGGTGACCGCCATGGAGCCGAGCCGCTGCCTGATCCTGACGCGCAGCCTGCTCGGCGCGGCTGCGAGCAACGAGGCGATGATCGCCATCGAGAACCACATGCTGCGGACCCTCGCGGAGCGCATCCGCCACACCAATCGTGTGGTGAGCAAGGCCTGGGAGCAGGTCCTCCAGGACACCCTCCAGGGTCGCAAGGGTCCGAGCCTGCGCGAGCGATTGCTCTCGTTCTTCGGAGGTGGTTCATGAGCGCCGAAGACCGCAAGACCCACATCGCGCGCGAGCTGCTGACGCACCACTCGGTGCTGGGCGCGCGCGTGGACGGGGTCACCGCGCTGCTCGCCCGGGGCGAGCAGGTCCGCCTCGGAGACGGTCACCTGCTGTGCGAGGAGGGCAAATCCGGCGAGTCGCTGTACTTCCTCACCGAGGGTCGCGTGCGGGTGTCCCGGGACGGACTGGGCGAGTACATGCAGGTCCTCGCCGTGCTGGAAGCTCCATCCATCCTCGGCCACGTGAGCCTGATCGACGGCTCGCCCCGCAGCGCCACGTGCACCGTGCTCGGCGAGGCGACGGTGGTGCGGCTGTACAAGAAGGTCTACGACCAGCTCCTGTCCGAGACGACCGTGGCCGGGACCTCCCTGCGCAGGATGCTGCTGTCCAGCCTCACCCAGCAGCTCACCGCCGGCAACACCAAGATCCGCTCCATCCTCGCCGGCGAGTTGAAGAAACCGCGCAAGAAACCCGCACCCCAGACGGAGACGCCCCGCACGGAGTCACGACGGGCTTCGGGTATCCACACGGCGACCCGTCCGCGGGCCAGCAGGGATCCGATCCACTCGCTCGCCGACGAGGACGGCTCCGCCCAGGAGCTGCTGCGCATCGCCGGCGTGATGGAGGACTGGCAGGTGGACATGCGCGGCGTGGACAACATGGAGCTGGTGGTCGACGAGGACATGCGACGACGGCAGCACAAGCAGCGTCGCTACTGAGGTCCCCGGCGGTCCTACTCGTAGTTCAGCTGCAATCCGATCATCAGCTCGAACGAGCCGCCCGCGAACTGGTCTTCCCCCGTGAACACGAGGACGGGACCGGCGGCGGCCTTGACGAACAGCGTGGACTTGTAGCTGATGTCGTACTCCATGCCCACGTCGACCAGCAGGGGCCACTCGACCCAGAAGCCGAACTCCTGGAGCATGAACCACACGGCCACGGGGCTCTCGAAGCCGACCACGAGGGAGAAGTTGCCCTCCAGGTCGATGGAGGCGGCCACGCCGAGGTTCACGGTGGGGGCGAGGGTGGGCATGAAGCTGCGTGAGCGGCCCCAGCGGAGGTTCTCGTAGAACCCTCGCGAGCCGCCGTACAGGCCGAGGAAGACCCCGGGCTCGAACCGAAACGAGATCACCGACCGCCCGACGATCCCCATCAGGGAGCGCGAGGACAGGCCGAGGTGGAAGGTCAACGGCCACACCAGGGCGTCGGCCTGCAGGCCGAGCGTGCGCTTGCCGTTGGCCGAAAAATCCCACTGGTAGCCGACGCGGGGGAAGCCCACGAAGAACTCGTGGGCCTTCTCGCCAGGGTTCAGCTGCTCACCGCCGATGAGGGTCGTGGCCCCGGCGGGGGACGGAAGCAGCGCGATCAGCAGCAACAGCGTCCAGATACGAGCCTGCAGCGACACGGGGCACCTCTCCGCTTCGCCCGGCATCGTAAGGCAAGCCGCGAGGAGGCGCAACGTGGTGGTCCGCGCCGAGGTTGCGCAGGGTCAGCACGACGCGGCGGTTGATGTCGCCCGTGCCGTCGTAGAACAGGCTGATCATGGGGGCGCCGAGTTCGTCCTGCACCTGCTGCAGGACACCTGCGGTGAGGGCGCCGGGCATGCAGGTGAAGGGCGCGCAGTTGACCACCATGGCGGCGCCGTCCTGGATGAAGCGCACGGCCCGGCCGATGGTGATGATGGTCTCGCCCTCGAAGGAGACCGGCACGAAGCGCTCGCCCGCGCCGATGACCTCGTCCATCGGGGGCTCGTGGTAGTCGTCCAGCAGGCCGTCGCAGGCGTCGTAGAGCCTGCGCTCGAGGCGTTCGAGCAGGGCGTTGCGCATGCGGGCGCGTGCCCACGACACGGGGCTGCGGTTCACGCCGGCCATGCGGATCTCCATGGCCTGCGTGTACAGGATCCACTCGGAGATGGGCGACAGCCACGCCTCACCCCCGCCGGCCTCGATGGCGCCGATGACGTCCTGGTTGCAGAACGTGCTGGTGCGCACGTAGATCTCCCCGACGATGCCCACCAGCGGCTTGCGGGGGATGTCGCGCATGGGCAGGGCGCGCAGGCGGCGGGCGATGCGGCGCACCACCGGGAGGTGATCGCGGCGCTGCTCCAGGGCCCGCTCCAGGTCCAGCCGCCCCTCGTCCACCAGCTCCTCCACGCTGCCCGGCTCCACCTCGTAGGGCCGGAAGCGGCATAGCAGCTTGGTCAACATGTCGCCCAGCACCACCCCCTGGAAAAGGCGGATCTGCAGCCCCGCGCCGACGCCGGCGTAGGTGTCGTCCGCGCCCGGCGAGACGATGAACAGGTCCTCCATGCCGATACGATCCAGGGCCAGCCGCTGCAGCAGGTTGTACTGGCCGAAGCGGCAGGGGCCGCAGGCCGTGGGCATGAACAGGGCGTGCTCGGCCGGGTCCTCGCCGCGGCTCTCCACGGTGTGGATCAGCGTGCCCAGCGTCGCCGGCGCCGGCAGGCACTCGGTGCCGCGACACAGGGACTTGCCCCGCTGGAACGCCGTCTCGGTCTCCGGCGGCAGGGGCTGGGCGTCGATGCCGTCCCCGCGGAACACCGCCCCGAGAATCGGCGGACCGTACAGGCCCATGGGGGGCAACCACAGGGTGCGGTCGCCGACCTGCTCGAAGGGACCCGCCGGCGGTCGGATGGGTTCGGGCGCCGCGGCCTCGGGACGGTCCTGGTTCAGCACGTCCACGAACGCCTCGATGCGGGTGAGGTAGCCCCCGTCCGCGCCGTGCTCGTCCAGCTCCAGCACCAGGTAGGGCTCCTCGCCCATGACCTGCTCCATGTAGGTCAGGCCGAAGGAGTCGGGGCCGCAGCTGAAGTTGGTGAAGCACATGGCGTGCAGCTGGCGGTGGTCGCGCACGAAGCGCGCGCCCTCGAGGATGCGGCGGCCGGACCACCAGAACATGTTGCGCAGGCCGGGCCCGAGGCTGTCCTCGGGTAGGGGCAGGGCGTCCAGCGGGATCACGGTCCACCCCTGCTCGGCCACCTTGCGCGGCAGGGCCACGTTGGCCCCCTCGTCGTACAGGTTGTATCCCCGCCCGAGGATCACCAGCGCCTGGCCGCCGGACTGCTCCAGCTCGGCCAGGGCGGCCACGCCGATCTCGCGACACTCGGCGCGGAACTCGTCCAGCGCGGCCGTGGCGGTCTGCCACGCCTTGCGCACCTCGCGCGCGCTCACGCCGAAGGCCTCGCCCAGGACACCGTGCAGCTCCCGGACCATCCGCTTGTCGTTCCACTGCATGTCCACCGGCGGGGCCACGAGGCGGCTCGCGTCGATGCCGACGCCCGCGCACGCGGAGCGGATGGTGGCCGTCTGGGCGATGTTCAGCGGGCACAGGTGGGCCGCGGTGGTGACCTCGGGGTCGAACTTCTCCTGGATCACGAAGGGCAGGAACACGTGGTCCACGGACGGGTCACGCAGCAGGGCCACCGCGTGGCCGTGGGCCAGCTTCATCGGGAAGCAGTAGTCCGAACCCGACAGCTTGACCCCCTCGGCGGAGATCTCCGGCGTGGTGGCCGGGCTGAGCCGCACGCGGAAGCCCATGGACTCCAGGAAGGCCTTCCACAGGGGGTAGAGATCCCACGCCCCGAGGGCGCGGGGTACGCCCACCAGCGGCGCGTCCGAGGACGGCCGGGGCACGCGCGACTTCTTCCAGGCCCGGTTGCGCGCATGGATCGCCTTGAGCCCGTCGGGCCGCCGCATGCGCTCCTCTTCGGGATCACGGCCGCACAGGTACCCCCACGAGGGGGTCTCGCTGTCCCCCTCGATCTCGGCGGTGGTGATGGTGCACACGTTGTTGCACAGCTCGCAGGTGGATCGCCGCAGCGCCACGTCACGACGGGCCAGATCCAGGCCCCGGAAGGACGACGCGGGCCAGCCCTGCTCCCGCAGCGACTCCACCCCCAGCAGGGCGGCGCCATACGCGCCCATCTGGTGGCACAGGGGCGAGACCACCACCTCGACGCCCAGCAGGTTCTCGAAGGCCGCGACCAGGCCGCGGTTGCGGGCCGTGGCGCCCTGGAAGGCGATCTTGGTCTCCGAGCGGCGGCGGTTGCCCACCACGCGGTTGAGGTAGTTCTGCACCACCGAATACAGCACGGCAGCCATGACCTCTTCGCGCTGGTACCCCTGGCGCAGCAGCCGGTGGACGTCCTGCTCCATGAACACGGTGCAGCGGTCCGAGGTGACCGGCGGCGCGATCCCCTCGGTGGCCGCGCCCACCGCCTGGATCGGGAAGCCCAGCTTGATGGCCTGCTCCTCCACGAACGATCCGGTGCCCGCGGCGCACACGTAGTTCATGTTCACGTCGCGCAGGAACCCCCCGCGCACGTCCATGAACTTGGCGTCCTGGCCGCCGATCTCGAAGATGGTCTCCACCTCGGGGTCCACCTGCCGGGCGCCACGCACGTGGGCGCTGATCTCGTTGACCACCAGGTCGGCCCCCACCACCTGGCCCACGAGCTTGCGGCCGCTGCCGGTGGTGGCGCAGGCCACGAAGTTCCACGTGAGGTCCTGCTGGAGCTCGGCGAGGGTGGACAGCAGGCGCTTGGTGGCGTCGATGGGATCGCCGGACGTGCGGCAGTACAGGTCGATGAGCACGATGCCGTCGCGGTCCATGACCACGGCCTTGGTGCTGGTGGAGCCGATGTCGATGCCCAGAGCCACGTCCGCCTCGCCGGGGGGCAGCTCCACGTGACGGCGCACCTCCACGCGGCGCTCGTCCAGGTACTCGTCCAGCACGGCCATGCTGGGGTAGCGGGATCGCTGCAGCTCCAGCGGCGGTCGCAGGTGCTCGTCGCCCTTGCCCGGGCTGACCTCGCGCAGCACGGCCCAGTCGGACGCCTCGCTCAGCTCGGCGGCGGCCACGTCGGCCGCTCCCACGGCGGGGAGCAGGTAGGCCTCGGGATCGCTGCGGAAGTCCTCCCCCAGACGATCGGCGAGCCAGCGCAGCACCTCGGGGTTGCGGGACACGCCGCCGATCATGAGGGTCGGCCCCTGCAGGGACCGACCGCCGCACAGGGTCTGCAGGATGGTGCCCACGAGCCCGCGGCACAGGCCGGACCACATGGCCTCGCGGCCGTAACCCTCCTGCTGGCGGTGGATCAGGTCGGACTTGGCGAACACGGCGCAACGGGTGGCGATGGTCGGGGGATCGGCCACACCTCCGAACCGCTCGATCTGCTCGAGGTCGAGGCCGAGGCGGCGGGCCTGCTCGTCGAGGAAGGACCCCGTGCCGGCGGCGCACAGGGAGTTGGACGAGTACTCCAGCAGCTGGCCGCCCTCGTCGATGCTCACGCGCGCCAGGCTGCCGCCCCCCACGTCGAGGATGTGGCGGATGCCGGGGTCGTGCTGGCGCACGCCGCGGATGGCCGCGCGGATCGGATCCACGGCCGTGCCCACGCCCTGGTCGGTGACCACGCTGGCCAGGGGGCCGGTCACGCCGATGGGCAGCGCCGCAGGGACATCGGCCGCGCGCAGCATGTCCAGCAGGGCGTTGACCGGCCGGCCCTTGTGCTCGCGGGCGTCGGAGACCCGCACGCCGTCCGGGCGCACCCAGACCATCTTGGTGAACAGGGAACCCACGTCGATCCCCAGCGCGCCCACGAGCGCGTCCGCACGTATCCCAAAGACCTCTTCGCCAATGCCGTTCATGGGGGAATCCTCCCGGAAAGAAACTAGACTGACGTGTCAGTCTAACTCGCGGATCGTAGTCGACCTTCCCCCCAAGTCAAAGAAATTGTGCGCCCCCGGGCACGCAACCGCACTGGCGCACGCACGAGGGAATGGAGCAGAATGGACCGGCATGACCCTCCCGCCCCCCTCCGCCCGCGTCCTCGTCGGCCTGTGCCTCGCCGGGGTCCTGTGCGCGACGACCGCGCCGGGGCACGCGCGCAACTGGGGCTCGGTGGACTTCAAGCTGGCCTCGGAGGGGATGAGCGCGGCCGCCCACGCCCTCGACGCCTGTGACACCCCCGCCACCTATCGACGCCTGCGTGACGGCGAGATCCTCACGTCCGCCGAGAGCTTCCTGGTGGTCGAGGACACCCTGGACGACGAGGCCGTGCTGCGCGTCGAGATCGACCGCCACGACGACGCCACCGGCGACGTGGTACGGCACGAGGTGATCCTGGACGGCCACACCTTGCGACCCCTGGAGTCCCGCAAGCGCCTGCCCGGGGTGCAGGCCTGGGAGGAGATCACCTACGGCCGCGACGAGGCCTCGGTCACGGCGCCCGGAGCCGAGACGCGCCATCTCCGCATCCGCAGCGACACCGTGGAGTTCCTCGCCGCGCAGCTGCTGTTCCTGAAGTTCCTCGACGACGACGACCGGATGAGGTTCTCGTTCGTCTTCGACGACGTGATGTACCACTTCCACGCGAACCTCAAGGAGACCGAGACGGTCATCCTCGGCTCATCCACCTACGAGACCATCCACGTGGTCTGCAAGATGCGCGGCACCTGGTACCACCTGGCGCCGGCGCTCCACTTCTGGATCGAGGCCGCGCCCCCGCACCGCCTCGTCCGCTACCAGTCCCGCCGCGAGGTGGTCGAGCTGGTGGAGTGATCGCCTCGCAGTTGTTCGAATCCCCCTGAGAACGTAGGCTCTGGTCAGCCAAGGGAGAGCGGGCCATGGCGGCGATCTGGTTGTTGATCCTCGGAGTCGTGTTCTTCACGGCGGGGTATGCGCTGTACGGCGGGTTCCTCAGCCGGAAGCTGGGCATCGATCCCGATCGGGTCACCCCCGCCCACAGCAAGCGCGACGGCGTGGACTACGTGCCGGCCAAGCCCGCCGTCCTGGTGGGCCACCACTTCGCCTCCATCGCCGGCGCCGCGCCCATCATCGGCCCGGTCACCGCCGCCGTGTTCGGCTGGCTGCCCGTGTACATCTGGATCGTCCTGGGCGGGATCTTCCTGGGCGCGGCCCACGACTTCATGTCGCTGGTGGCCAGCATCCGCCACGAGGGCAAGTCCATCGGCGAGGTGGTGGAGGAGCAGATCGGCCCCACGGGCAAGATCCTGTTCCTGCTGTTCGCCTGGTCCGCGCTGATCCTGGTCATCGCCGTGTTCGCCGACGTGGTCGCCTCCACCTTCGTCAAGGTGCCGGCCGTGGCCACGTCGTCTTTGGGGTTCATCGCCCTGGCGCTGGTGTTCGGCGTCGTGGTCAACCGCTTCCAGGCCCCCCTGTGGATGGCCACCGTGGTGGGGGTGGTCCTGCTGGTGGGCCTCCTGTTCCTGGGCCAGGTGTACCCCTTCGATCTGGCCGGGATGCTCGGCGGCGAGCCGGCCGAGGCCGCGCGCGCGGCCAAGCGCTGGTGGCTGTGGATCCTGTTCGGCTACGTGTTCGTGGCCTCGGTGACGCCCGTCCAGGTGCTGCTGCAGCCCCGCGACTACCTCAACTCGTTCCTCCTGTACGGCCTCATGGCGCTGGGGCTGGTGGGCGTGGCCGTGGCCAACCCCGAGATCCAGATGGAGACCACCACCGGGTGGAGCCACCCCAAGCTCGGGCTGATCTTCCCCGCCCTGTTCGTCACCGTGGCCTGCGGCGCCATCTCCGGATTCCACTCGCTGGTGGCGTCCGGGACCACCTCCAAGCAGCTCGACCGCGAGACCCACGCCCAGCCCGTGGGCTACGGGTCCATGCTCGTGGAGTCGCTGCTGGCCGTGCTGGCCCTGGTGGCGGTGATCACCATGGCCAAGGGCCGCTACGGTGAGTTCTTCGCCCCTGGCGGCGGCGGTCCAGTGGCCGCGTTCTCAGCCGGCCTCGGCGAGTTCATCTCCACCCTGGGCATCCCCGTCGAGGGCGCCGTGGCCTTCGTGGCCCTGGCGGTGAGCGCCTTCGCCCTGACCTCCCTGGACACGGGCACCCGGCTCGCCCGCTTCGCCTTCCAGGAGTTCTTCGAGCGCCCCGGTCGCAAGGCGTCGCTGCTATCGAGCAACCGTTACGTGGCCACCGGCGTCTCCGTGGGGCTGGCCATGGTGCTGGCCTTCCACGAGGTGGAGCACCCCACCACCGGGGAGCTGGTGTCTGCGTGGCGGATGATCTGGCCCATCTTCGGGTCGGCCAACCAGCTGCTGGCCTCGCTGGCCCTGCTGGCCGTCTCGGTCTGGCTCACCCGGCGTGCGCGCGCGTCGTGGTTCGCCCTGGCGCCCATGGTCTTCATGTTCGCGGTGACCATGACGTCGCTGGTGACCCTGGCCCGCGCGAACCTCGACACCAACCTGCTCGCGGCCGTGATCTCGATCCTGCTGTTCACGGTGGCCTACCTGCTCGCGCTGCAGGCCGGGCTGACGCTGTACGGGGTCTACAAGCGGCGCTGAGCTCGCCTGGGCTAGGAGCAGCCCTCGTCGCGGAGTTCCTGGGCCAGGGCCATGGCCGCCTCGATCTTTGCCCGCTCCGCCTCGTCCGTGGTGGCGTCGAGCAGGGCCTGCTGTTCGGTGACGAACCGCTCGACCATGGACGCCACCTGCTTCTTGAGCCGACCGGACTCGGTGTACCCCGAGTCGGCTTCGGCCCGGGCCTGCGAGGCCTTCTCCTCGGCGGTTATCTTGCTGGCGCCGTAGGGCATGGACGCCGCGCTGGAGGCATACACATCGGCCTTGCGCGAGGCGCGCTTGGCCTTGTCGAGGGACTCGCAGCGTAGGCTGCGGACCTCCTGGATGCTCTCGATGGAGACCCCCTCCGTGGAGGGTTCATCCGCGGTTTCCTGGGCGCGCGCCTTCGTCCCCCCCACTGCCAGGGTCACGCAGATCCCCAGCACCAGGAACAAGGCAGTATTGTTACGCATGCTTCCAGTGTCGCAGGTTCGCCGGGGCGAGCCAAGGAGCGTTGTGGAAGCACGGTATTTGCCAGGCGGGCAGGGCCGGCTACAATCTGCGCGGGCCGAGGGAGCGTCACATGACACCAAAGCACCCGTGGGGACACGGAACCGAGCCGGGCAAGGACGAAGCCACGGGCATGGACCTGGACGCGCTGACGCCGGTGAAGCACAACGTCGCCGGCGCGGTCATCGAGGTGATCCAGGGCCCGGACGCCGGCGCCATCCACCTCATCGGCACCGAGAGCGCCCTGATCGGGCGCGGCAACGAGGCCGACCTGCAGCTGCAGGACACGAAGGTCTCGCGCAACCACTGCCGCGTCGGCTTCGAGCAGGGCGCGTTCTGGCTGCGTGACCTCAACAGCTCCAACGGCACGCACATCGGGCGCCGCGCCGTCGAGGGCAAGGTCAAGCTGCCGGACCGGTGCACGTTCCACGTGGGCCGCCGGTCCGTGATCGAGTTCACCGCCGTGGACGCCGACGGTCTGCAGCGGGCCTTCGACCGGGTCCACCTGACCGAGCACCTGTCCAACCAGCGGCGCTACAGCCGCGCCCTGGCGCGGCAGACCGAGGAGCTTCACGCGGCCCTGGGCGACCTCGAGCAGCTGGCCCGCGCCGCGACCCGTGAGCTGATGGAGCCCCTCGGCGCCATCGACGTCCAGCTGGAGCTGATGGGGGACCGGGGCGGCGAGTCCGCCGACGCCATCTCCTACGCCGTGGAGCGCATGCGGCGCCAGCTCGAGGACCTGCACACCTACGCGCGACTCGGCGCGGCGGTGGATGCCTCCGGCCTGGTGAAGCTGGACGACGCGCTGGAGAGCGCGCTGGAGAAGATGCGCACGACGATGGAGCTGCGGAGCGCGCAAGTGGAGCGCGAGCCGCTGCCGACGGTCGTGGGCGACGGGCCGCACCTGCGGGAGGTGTTCGTGCAGCTGCTGGACAGCACCGTGCGCCTCACCACCAGCGACAGCCCTCGCATCCACGTGACCGCGGAGAAGGAGGACACCGAGTGGGTGATCTCGGTGTCCGACGCCGAGGCCGAGCTGGCAGTGGGGGACATGCAGCGGATCTTCGAGATCTTCGCCCAGGTCCACAACGCCGATGACCCAGAGCAGTCCGGCGTCGGGCTGGCCGTGGCCCGACGCGTGGTCCAGCTGCACGGCGGCCGTATCTGGGTGGAGGGCGGCGCAGGCGCCGGCACGGCCTTCTGCTTCACCCTGCCCGTGTGGGAGGGCACCGAGTTCGAACGCCCCACCATCGACCCCGAGGCCTCGTCCGACTAGCGCCGCTCAGGCCCCCACCACCAGCACGATCACCCCGGCGACGTTGTACGCCACGTGCAGGAAAACGCACGGCAGCAGTGATCCCGTCACGTGCCGCACCCAGGTCGTGGCCAGCCCCATCAGGGTGACCGCGGCCAGGGCCGTGGGTACGCCGGCGTACTGGAACCCGTGGAACACCCCGAACAACAGCCCCACCAGCACCACGGCCAGTCGACCGCCCACGGCGTCCTCCAGCGCGCCGAACAGGTAACCGCGGAAGAAGACCTCCTCCACCAGGGGCGCCACGGCGAGGGCGAACACCGCCACGGCCACGAGATCCGCGCGGCTGCGGATGGCGTCCTGCAGCGGCGATGTCAGCTCCGGGGTGATCAAGGACAGCCCCAGCGCCGCCGCGATCACGGCGATCCCCACGGCGGGCACCGCCACACGGTTGAACGACCTCGTGGGCCGCCAGGCGAGCCAGCGGCGGTCCGGCTCCACCTGGCGCGCCCGCAGGTGGATGAGCCACAGGATCGGGATCCACCCCAGCGCGGACACGACGCACAGGCCCAGGGCGGGGAGGTCGGGACCGAGCACGGCGAGGGCGACGCCGCCGACCAGGGCGTCCAGGGCGATCTTGATGGCGAGGAACTCCAGCGCCCGCGTCCCCCCCCGTCCGGCCCCTCCCTGGCTCATCAGTGCGCCTCTTCCCCCGCCAATGCGGCGCGGCGCACGTGGGCCAGGACGCTGACCCTGGCCGCGATCTGCCGCGCCATCTCCACCAGCGCGCGGGAGACCTCCGCGTCGGGATCGGCCAGGACCAGGGGCACGCCGTCGTCCCCGGATCGCCGCAGCTCCGGGACCAGCGGCAGGGAGCCCAGGAAGGGCAACCCCAGCTCCTCGGCCTTGGCGCGGGCGCCGCCCATGCCGAACAGCTCGTGGCGCGTGCCGCACTCGTCGCACAGGAAGTACGACATGTTCTCCACCACGCCGATCACCGGCACGTCCACCTTGTCGAACATGGCCTGACCGCGGACCACGTCCGCCAGCGCCACGTCCTGCGGCGTGCTCACCAGCACCGCACCGCTCACCTCGAGCTTCTGCGACGTGGTCAGCTGCACGTCGCCGGTCCCCGGCGGCAGGTCCAGCACCAGGTAGTCCAGCGCCCCCCAGCGGCAATCCCGGGCGAACTGCACGATGGCCTTGGAGGCCATGGGCCCGCGCCAGATCACCGCCTGGTCCGCGGGCAGGAAGAAGCCCATGCTCATCAGCTTGATGCCGTGCACGTCGATGGGGTCGAAGGTGCCGTCCTCGTTGGGTCGTATTGGCTCCGCCCCCAGCCCGAGCATGATGGGCATGGACGGACCGTGGATGTCCGCGTCCATCACCCCCACCGACGCACCCAGCCGGGACAGCGCCACGGCCAGGTTCACCGCCACGGTGGACTTGCCCACGCCCCCCTTGCCCGAGGCCACGAGGATCACGTTGCGCACGTGGGGCAACAGCGGCTGCGCGCTCTCTGGCGCGGCGCGCGTTCCCTGACGCACGCGGGCCGAGAGCACCACCTCGATCTCGGCGTCGGGCACCACCGCGGCGACCGCGTCGCGGACCGAGGCACGGATGGTGTGCTTGAGGGGACACGCGGGTGTGGTCAGCTCCACCTCGACGCGCACGTGGGATTCGCTCGCCTGGACGTCGCGGATCATGCCCAGGGTCACCAGATCCTGGTGCAGCTCCGGGTCCTGCACGGACGAGAGCGCGCGCATCACGCGCTCGCGCATCGAGTCGCTACTCATGGCTTCTCCGTTCGCGCCCCCTCACAGGGCGCGGAATGCCTCGGGCCGCAGCACCTTGTTGTCGATGGCCCAGTCGAGGCGCTCGAGCAGCCGGGCCTTGTCCGCGGGGAGGGTGCCGGACAGGGGGAGGTAGGTGCTGGCGTGGTTGGTGCGGAAGACACAGGGTCGGTCCATCTCCAGGCCGCGCAGGATGCGCCGCATCTCCTCGAGGGTGCCGATGGGCGTCAGCGGCTCGTAGGCGCCCTCGTCGAGCTCCTTCGACATGGGCGTGCCTTCGAGGATCATCAGCGTCAGCAGGGAGAAGTAGTCCGGCGCCATGGCCGTGACCACGGCGGCGGTGTCGTCGGCGTGCTCCTCGGACAGCTCGCGGCCGCCCGCCCCGATCAGCGCGATCACGGACGAAGCGATCCCCGCGCCCCGCGCCCGCTGGATGGCCTCGGTCATCTCCGCGGCCGAGGCCTCCTTGCGCAGGCGTCGCAGCACCCGCTCCGAGCCGGACTCCAGGCCCATGTAGACGATGCCGATGCCGGCGTCGCGCAGCCGCTGCAGGGTCGCGTCGCTCTTGCGCAGCACCCCCTTGGCGTCGGTGTAGATCCCCACGCGTTCGAGCTGCGGGAAGTGTTCGTGGAGGGCTTCGAGGATCGACCGCAGCCGCCGCTCGCCCAGCACCATGGCGTCGCCGTCGGCGAGGAACACCCGCCGCTGGTCGGGCATCACCCGCGCCGCGTCGGCGATGTCGGCGCGCACCTCGTCCATGGGGCGCAGCTGGAACTTCACGCCGGGGTACATGTAGCAAAACGTGCACTGGTTCCAGCTACAGCCGTAGACCACCTGGAGGATGTAGCTGGCCGCCTCGGACGGGGGGCGGAACACCGGACCCTTGTATCTCATGGCGCCTAACCTAGCACCGTGGGGCCCGATCCGCACTCGCGCTGCGCGCGCGGGGGGCGCGTGAATCCCTTGACCACACCGGGCTCAGCCCCTAGTTTCCGGCCGTCCAACGAGGGATTCCGACATGCACAGAGCACTCCCGATCGCGATCCTCGCCGCGGGGTTCGTCCTGCTCACAGGATGCGGCACGGCCCACACGGCGCGCCCCCTGGGCCAGGGCAACACGGCCATCGTCACCAGCCTGGGCGGCCCCATCGCCGACCTGGGCGCCACCGTCCCGGTCCCCATGCCCACCCTGGGGATCAAGCACGGCCTGACCGACCGCCACGACATCTACGCGGACTGGCACGTGATGCCCACGCTGCTGGGCAACGCGGCGTTCGACGTGGGCGGCTCGTGGTACTTCCTCGACCAGGACAAGGGGCGCCCCGGCCTGAGCACGGCTGCGACGGTCATCGCGGCGTGGAACAGCAGTGACCTGTGGCTGGCCGCAGACACCCAGCTCACCGCCAGCTGGCTGCTGCACCCCCGACACCTGCTGTACCTGGGCTTCCACCTGATGTTCGTGCCGGTGCAGTCCGACTCCATGGGCAGCGCGCCGGTGCACTTCGCGCCCATGCTCGGCGGGGAGGTGCGGCTGGGCAAGAACCGCGGGTTCGGTCTGGGGCTCGAGGTCAAGTGGGCCGATCCCTGGAAGGACACGGACTTCATGATCGTCGACTACGCGGGCGACCGCGGAGCGGTGTGCATCACCGGCGGCTTCAACTTCTACCTCGGCGGCAAGAAGAGGGCGGCCGGGAGCGACGGCGACCTGATGGTGAGGAGGGACGACCGATGACCGCGATCCATCGAGCTGGACTGGTCCTGGGCCTGGCGGTCGCCCTGGCCTCCACCGGCTGCCTCAAGCTGGACTTCATGTTCTTCCCGGGCGTGGCGCTGGACGAGTACGCCCTGCCCGACAACCACATCCCCGAGGACCGCCTCGAGCAGGTGTCCTTCGAGACCGCCGAGGGCGAGATCATCTACGGCTACTGGGCCTACTCCGACACCTACCCCCAGGGCACCACGATCCTGTACTGCCACGGCAACAACGCGAACCTCGACGAGTACTGGGACCGCGTGATGTTGATGTGGGACCGCGGCTACACCGTGTTCGTCTACGACTACCCCGGCTACGGCCTGAGCACCGGCACCACCACCGAGGAGGGGCTGTTCCGGTCCGCCGACGAGGCCCACTTCCACGTGACCTCACAGCTCGCCGCGGACACGGGCCGGCCGGCCGATGCAGCCGCCCTGGACGTGGTGTACTACGGCTGGTCGCTGGGTTCCGCCCCGGCCGTCTACCTCGCCGCGGACGTCCAGGAGCCCGTCGCGCTGATCACCGAGGCGGCCATGGCCAACGGCCAGGCATTCGTGGACGACTCCACCGGCCTGGCCCTGCCGTACACGTTCCTCACGAACATGAACCTCGACAACCTCGGCCGCATCCCCCGCGTGGACGCCCCCAAGCTGCTGATCCACGGCGAGCAGGACGACTACATCGCGCCGTACTTCTCGCAGATGCTCTACGACGCCGCGGACCAGCCCAAGCAGCTGTGGTTCTCCGAGACCGCCGAGCACGGCAACGTGGTCTGCGACGGCGCCACCCACGACTGTGAGGACGCGCCCGAGGAGTCCTACTGGGCGTGGAGCGGGGTGATGGTGTCGTTCCTGGACGAGGCGAGGGGCGAGTAGCAGCGTTCGTCGATAGCCCCCTCCGATGTGACTTCTTGCTGTTTCCCGTAGGGCCGGCCTCCTTGCGAAGCCCGGCCGGCGAGGGGTTGCGTGAGTTGGGGAGTTGGAGTGCGTTGGACTGGGATGTCGGCGCCCAAGATGAACCAAACAGCCCCTTCAGTGACGTCCGTCTCCTCCGCGGTGGTATCATCGGATCTATCCAGGGGGAGGTAGTCCGATGGCCAGGGCCAGCTTCGTGTGCACACTGTTCAGTCTCCTGCTCGTGCTGGAGGGCTGCCCCGATCCGCAGGATGACGACACCTCTGCCGGTGACGACGACACGTCGCTCGGTGACAACGACGACACCACCTCGATCCAAGATGACGATGACTCTTCCGGAACGCATGACGATCTGGACGGCGACGGATTCTCCGCGGACGATGGTGACTGTGACGATGCAGACGCGACCTCCTACCCCGACGCCGCCGAGCTGTGCGACGGGTCGGACAATGACTGCGACGGCCAGGTGGATGAGGGGTTTCCTGACAGCGATGGCGATGGAATCGACGACTGCCACGACGACGGGTGCGAGGTGCAGATGCCCGCCGAGGCTCGAGTGGAGATGGTCAGCAGCTGTCCCTGGGTCGGCGCGGTCACAACTCTGGATCCGTGGGATGTGGTACTCGAATGGTCCTTTCCGTCGGAGCCCTCCCATGGCCCCATGCATCAGCCAGTGGTGGTGAACCTGACCGATGACAACGGCGACCACGTGATCGACGAGGCAGATGTCCCGGACATCGTGCTCGGTGGCATGGGAAGTACGGAAGAACCAACGGAGAATCGCATTGTCGCTCTCCATGGGGACGGTTCGGGCGTCATCTTCGACGTGTCTGGCTTCGCCATCCCGTCGGGCCTGGCTGCTGGGGACGTCAACGACGATGGGCAGTCAGAGGTGTTGGTGAGCTACGGCCACAACTACATCGGCACCCGGACAGCGGCGATCTCGAACACCGGCGCCATCCTGTGGGAGTCCGTGGACTACTACATTGGCGTCACTGGTGGCTACGACATGACGCCCACGATTGCAGACCTCGACGGAGACGGCTCCGTCGAGGTCGTGGTGGGATGGGCGGTGCTCGATGGTGCAACCGGGCAAGTCGAGTTCGAGTCGGACGGGTTCACCAACAGTACCTCCGCCCCCGTCGTTGCCGATCTCGACCGGGATGGAACGGCAGAGATCATCGTCGGGAACCATGTGTACTCTCACGTTGGCGAAGTCGAGTGGTCGATGGAGAACCACTGCCCAGGAGGTTCCATTTTCTTCTCTGCAGTCGCGGATCTGGACGGGGATGCAGGGGGTGAAGTAGTCGTTGTTTCTGGCAACATAGCCACGTTCTATGATGAAGATGGCACGCTGCTGGACTCATTTGACCTCGGTTTGGGAACGCTGGGGGGCCCCCCAGCCATTGCGGACTTCGATGGAGACGGAGAGGTCGAGATAGCCATCTCGATCGGCGACCCCAGTGATCCCACTCTGTTCATGCTGGAACTGGATGGAACGGTACGGTGGTCCACTCCCAGTGACGATACATCCGGTGCTGCGGGGTGTTCGGCGTTCGATTTCGATGCCGACGGTGCCTATGAAGTGGTCTTCGCAGCGGTAGATGCCGTCAGCATCCGGGATGGATCAACGGGCGAGCCTCGATTCGTTTGGTACTACCACGACTCAGGAACGTTCTGGGAGTACCCGGTTGTCGCGGATGTCGACTCCGACGGCTCTGCCGAAATCGTGACCTCCTGCAATCGATCGACCACAGACGGCGATGGCTACTGTCGTGGGATACAAGTGTTCGGCCACGCTTCCGACGGCTGGCCCCCGGCCGGCCCGACGTGGAGCATCCACGACTACGCGCCGATGCGCCTGCGAACCGATGGACAGATCAACACCGAGCCTCTCGCGTGGTGGGACATCCACAACATGTTCCGGGCACGCCCCCCCGGCGACGGACTCGCCGAACTGTACCCGGTCGAAGGCGAGGTGTGCGTCGCGTCTTGCCTGCATGGCCCCATCCAGGTGTCCTGGGGCATCGGAAACCGAGGTCACGTCAATGCTCCAGGTGCCGTCCAGGCTGCCCTCTACAGCCTCGATGGCGATACCGAGACGCTGGTGGGGGTGCAGGCTGCAAATGGCGTCCAGTACGGTTCCGAGGCTCCCGGTGGCATCTTCGAGTTGACCCTCGACCAGTGGGGCGACGGCATTCGCATCGTCGTGGATGACGACGGGACCGGAGTCGGTGCCGTGGACGAGTGCGACGAGACCAACAACGTCCAGGAGATCCTGGGGCCGATCTGCGAGTAGGTTCGTTTCTCGAAAATGAGAATTCGCCCTCATGGTTATCCGGTTGCGTCAGCCACGATGGTCGCCAGCGAGGTCCACGGTCCTGTCATGGCCCGCCGGACCACGAAGCCGGACGTTCGCTCTCCGTACCTCCGCCTGTTGAATCGGTAGACGTACTCGCGCAGGTAGCTCCACAGATGGCGAGGAGATACCCCGTGGAACGTTCCCGGATAACCACGCTGCGGCAATTCCGAGGTGATCTACCTCGTCACGCAAAACGGCAACCTGTGGGCGTACGGAATCATGAACATCGGCAACGGCGACGACCTTTTCTGCTGTGATGCGACCGAGCTCGGCAGTACCGTGTATGACGCGTCGGTCGATACCCGCGGCGGCAACGAGACCTTCGACTGCGCAGGCGACACGGGCTGTCTCTGACCTCTCGCCAAGCCACGGACCACCTCGCCGGCCGGGGCATGGAGGCCGGCCCCACGGGAGACAGCAAGAAGTCGTTGCGGAGGGGGGCTGTTGCCGGCCGCTGCTAGGCGCTGTCGTCGTCGTCTCCGGTGGCGCTGTCGTCGTCGTCCCCGCCGCCGCTGTCGTCGTCGTCCGCGGCATCGTCGTCGTCACCTTCGGTCGCGTCGTCGTCGGCCGCGTCGTCGTCGTCGGCCGCGTCGTCGTCGTCGCCGGGGCAGTCCCCTACCCCGCCGCAGTCCGGGTCGTCGCAGTCGTACAGCCCGTCCAGGTCGTTGTCCTCGGCGTCGGCGCACTCGGTCTCGGGGTCGGTCTCCTTGACACAGGACACCAGCGACCAGGCCACCCCGGCAGCGCACAGAGCCATCCACGTCCAGCGGCTACGCATCACGATCCTCCCAGCGTTCGGGGCCCGCCCAGTCTATCGCCGATGGCGGGCTCTGGTACACTCGCTGGATCCGGGCGAACCCCGGAGGGAGGCGCCATGACCGTCCGTGCCCTTGCGATCGCCTCGCTGGCGCTGTTGCTGTCGCTGCCAGGGTGCGGCAACAACCAGCAGATCCAGACCGTGAACACGCCGCCCGCGGCCACCATCACCCTGCCGCCGCCGGAGTCCGCGCCGTACATCGAACTCGAACCCATCCCCTTCGAGGGCTCGGCCATCGACCAGGGCAGCTCGGCCGAGGACCTGCAGATCACCTGGATGAGCAACCACGACGGGGTCATCAACACCGATGCCCCCGACGCCGACGGGCTGCTGACGTTCGTGACGAACGAGCTGAGCATCAACACCCACGTCATCACGCTGGAGGTGGTGGACAGCGCCGGCCTGTCCGACGAGGACGAGGTCACCGTGTTGGTCCTGGAGTCCAGCGAGGTGGACGAGGACGGCGATGGGTACACGCCCAACGAGGGGGACTGCGAGGACGACAACCCGCTGGTCTACCCGGGGGCGGTCGAGGATCCCAACGGCGTGGACGACGACTGCGACGGCCTCGTGGACGAGGGGACGCACCTGTACGACGACGACGGCGACGGGCTCACCGAGACCGACGGCGACTGCGACGACGACGACCCCGACCCCTACCCGGCCGCCCCCGAGCACGCCGACGAGGTGGACCACGACTGCGACGGCAGCATCGACGAGGGCACGGTGCTGTTCGACGACGACAACGACGGCTACACCGAGACCGACGGCGATTGCGACGACGCCGATCCAGCGGTCTACCCCACCGCCACCGAGGCGCCGGACGGCCTGGACAACGACTGCAACTCGCTGATCGACGACGGCACGTCCGCCGCGGACGACGACGGGGACGGCTACTGCGAGGGTTACGACCTCGACGGCGACGGCATCGACGACTGCTCCGACGGCAGCCTCACCGGCGACTGTGACGACACGGACCCCGCGGTCCACCCCGCGGCCACCGAGGTGTGCGGCGACTACGTGGACAACGACTGCTCGGGCACGGCCGACGACGAGGGCGCCCTGGGCTGCACCGACTACTACGAAGACCTCGACGGCGACAACTACGGCACCACGGGCGCCTGCCTGTGCGGGCCCTCCGGCGACTACACCGGCGCGTACGGCAGCGACTGCGACGACCAGGACGCGAGCGTGTTCCCCGGGCAGACCAACTGGTTCTCCACGCCCAGCAACAACGGGTCGTACGACTACGACTGCAACGGGGTCGAGGAGCAGCAGTACCCGGACACGGTCGTGTACGACTGCGACTGCCTCGGCGTGTGCGTGACCTGCTCGGTGACCCAGCACGGCTACAGCGGATCCGTGCCCGCGTGCGGGGCGTCGGGCAGCTGGGTCACCGACTGCTGGGTCGGCGACTTCCCCTGGACCACGTGCGACCTGGGAAGTTCCTCCCTGACCCAGACCTGTCGTTGACGCGTACCCGCGTCCTGTTATGCTGCGCGGATGTCCGAGCCATCCGCACCCGAGCAACGCACCGCCACTCTCCTGACCCGCCTGCTGTCGCTGGTGGGAGAGGAGATCCCGGTCGAGGAGCCCGCGCCCTCCATCGTGCAGCACGGCTCCGCGGACCGAGAGGCCGTCCGCCGCGAGGTCTCCGCGGTCGCCGAGGAGCTGGGGAGCGTGTTCTCCTCGGTGGTCGAGGAGCTGCAGCAGACCCGCGGCAGCGTGGACGCCATGTCCTCCGACCTGGTCAAGCGCATGGACCGGCTCGAGCACCGCATGGCCGAGGCCGAGGGCGGGGACGCCGGCGATCCCCCCGAACTCGTCGAAGCTCGTGAGACCCTCGCCGCGTTGCGCGCCGAGATGGCGCAACAGCAGCAGGACGCCCGGGCGACCCGCGGTGAGGTGGAGTCGGTCCGCCAGCAGCTCGGCGCGGCCGAGGACGAGCGGGACCGGCTGTCGAGCAAGCTGTCCGCCGTCCACAGCGACGGTGAATCCCACGACGCCCTCCTGGACGAGGCCGAGGAGGCGCGCGCGGCCATGGCCGCCGAGCTGGTCCGGTCGCAGGAGGCGCGCGAGGTCCTGGCCGCCGAGCTGGAGCAGGCCCGTACGGAGATGGCCTCGGGGCTGGACGAGGCCGGTCGCGAGCGCCAGGGGCTGGCCGGGGACCTCGCCAGCGAGCGGGAGCGGCGGGAGAAGCTGGGCGCGGATCTCGACGAGGCCCGGCAACGACGTGACGCCGTTTCCGGCGAGCTGGACGAGGCCAGGGCGCGGGCGGACGCGCTCCAGAGCGAGCTGGATCGAGCCAGACAGGAACGCCAGACCCTGGTCGGCGAGCTGGAGTCGGCCAACCGGGGCCACGGCGCGCTGGACGGCCAGCTCGAGTCGGCCCGCCGCGAGCGCGAGGCGCTGGCCGCCGACCTGGAATCCGGCAACGCCCGGCGGGAGGCCCTCGCCGCGGAGCTCGCCGACGCCAGGAGCGAGCTGGCCAAGCGCTCGGAGGGGCTCGAGGGACTGCAGGCCCAGCGCGACGAGCTGAGCGCCGAGCTGTCCGACGCGCGGCGGCAGCGCGACGAGCAGATGGAGAAGGCCGGAGCCGTACAGGCCGAGCGGGCGCGCCTGGAGGCCGAGGTCACCGCGGGCAGGGAGCAGTTCGATCA
Source organism: uncultured Rickettsiales bacterium (assembly GCA_964558555.1). Lineage (GTDB taxonomy): Bacteria > Myxococcota_A > UBA796 > UBA9615 > CAYRNR01 > CAYRNR01. Next base: position 29,891 of record CAZLEO010000059.1, read on the forward strand.
GCTCCAGCGGACCCTCGCCACGGTCGAGGCGGACCGTGCCACCCTCGGCGCCACCCAGGCCGAGCTGCAATCCAGGCTGCGGACACGGGACGAGGATCTCGACGAGGCCCGCGCAGCGCTGGCGACGGCCCGCACCGAGGCGACCGAGGAGTCCGCGCGGCGGGCCCAGGAGGCCGAGAGGCGCGCCGAGGAGGCGCGCCTGCGAGCCGAGGAGACCCGGCGCCACGCCGCCGAGGTCGCCGAACTGCGCGACGAGCTGCGCCGCGTCAATGATCAGCTGGAGGGCAGCCTCGCAGAGGTCCACGAGCTGCGCGCGACCCGTGCGGGCGACGACGGCGGCATCGCCGCGGCCGAGGTCGCCCGGCGGATCGAGGCCCTGGAGCGGGATCTGGATCGTGCCCGTACCCTGGCCGAGGAGCGCTCCGCCCTGCTCACCGGCGCCCAGGATCAGCGGGTCGAGCTGGCCGCCGAGGTGGAGCGCCTCGAGGCCCGCCTGCAGGCCCAGCAGAAGGCGGGGGACTCGACGCAGGAGGAGCAGGCCGCCCGCATCGATGGCCTCGAGGGGGAGATCGAGCGGGTACGGGGCGAGCACAGGACCGCGGCCCAGGACGCCGAGGCCGCGCGCGCCGAGCTCGACGGCCTCAGGTCCGAACTCGAAGGCGCCGATCAGGAGCGCGAGCACCTGCTGGCCAACCAGCAACGCGCCGTGGCCCACATCCGACAGCTCGAGAGCCTGCTCGCGGCCAAGGACCGCGAGATCGAGCAGGCGCGCCTGTCATCGCCGTCCGCCGACGAGGTCATCGAGCTGACCGAGCCGGTGGCGGGGCCCGAGACAGGGCCGCCGACGCCGGCCGCACCGGACGCCCAGTCCAATCAGCCCATGAAGCCGCCGTGGTCGCCGACCCAGGAGAGCGGACGCATGTCCATGCGCTCGGGCACGGTCCTGTCCGCGCGCAAGGAGCCCCCCAAACAAAGCGGCCTGAGTCGCCTGTTCGGAAGGAACAAGAAGAGGTAACGGCCGTTGACCCCTCCCGCACGCCGCGTCGACCGACGACTCGAGATACGTGTGTACGACGCGGCCGGGCGCCTGCGTGCGTTTCGGATCAAGCCGGTGCGGCTGCTGGCCCTGTGCGCGGCGATGGGGCTCGGCGTGGCCGCCGTGGGCGGTCTGGTCGGAGGCGCGGTGGTCCGCATGACGGGGCCGGCCGACGGCGAGGATCAGGCGAGTCGGGCCACGTTCCTCGAGCGTGAGAACCAGGAGCTGCGGGAGCGGCTGGCCGTGCTCGAGCAGGAGGTCGGCCTCGCACCCGATGACGAGTCCGCCACCCAGCCCGTGCCCTTCGAGCCCATGGACGCCGAGCCCACCGTGACCGTCGCGGTCAAGCGCGTGTCCCCCTCCATCACCTTCGAGGGCCACGGCCTCACCCTGGGCGGCGCCGTGGTCACCGGCGCCATCGAGGTGCGCTGGACCACCGAGGGGATGGCGCTGGTGGACGGTCGCCCCGTGCACGACGGCACCATCCTCGAGGCGGACGGGCCGGTGTACGTCACCGGAGGCGGTGGGGCCTTCCCCGGGCGGCTGCGGCTGTACCACGAGGGATCGCGCATCCTGGTGGTCAACGAGCTCCCCCTGGAGCGCTACCTGGAGGGGGTGGTGGGCAGCGAGCTGCCGGCGTCGTGGAGCGCCGAGGTGAAGAAGGCCCAGGCCGTCGCCGCCCGCTCCTACGCCCTGGTCCAGCGCGCGCGCCGCGAGGGCTACTACGCCATGGAGTCCTCGACCCTCGACCAGGTGTTCCGGCCCGGGGCCGTGGACAGCCGCACCACCGAGGCCGTCAAGGCGACCCGCGGGCAGGTCCTGGTGCAGGACGACTCCCTGGTGGAGGCCTTCTACCACGCGACCTGCGCCGGCCACACCGAGGCGGCGGCCTACGTGTGGCCCGAGCGCGGCGTCCCCTTCGACTGGTCCACCACCTGCGATCACTGCCAGGGTTCTCCCCTGTACAGCTGGGAGCGATCCCTGAGCATCGCAGAGCTCTCCGAGGCGCTGCGCAAGGAGCGGTCGGGCATGGGGATCGTCACGGCCCTGCGCGTGCTGGGCCGCACCCCCTCGGGCCGCGCCCGGAGCATCCGTCTGATCACCGAGAACGGCTCGGTCGTGCTGGGGGGCAACGACTTCCGCCGCATCGTCGGCTACACCAAGGTCCGCTCCACCCGCTTCGAGATCGAGGAGGTGGACGAGGGGCTCCACCTCACCGGCAACGGCGCCGGTCACGGCGTGGGCATGTGCCAGTGGGGCGCCCACGGCATGGTCGAGGCGGGACACGACTACGAGCACGTGCTCGGTCACTACTACGGTGGGACTGCGCTGACCCCGATCTACGAGTAGCCCGTCACCCGGCATCCGCGACGCGAATCACGGCGGCGCCGTCCACCTCGCTGTGCTTGACCGCCCGCAGGGCCTCGTTCACCTCGGCCAGCGGCCAGGTGGTGACCTCGGTGCGGATCGGGATCTCGGCGGCGAGCTCGAGCAACTCCAGACCGTCTTGCCGCGTGGACGCCGTGACGCTGCACACCTTCTTCTCGTAGTAGAGGTGCTCCTCGTAGTCCATCTGCGGGATCTCGTCCACGTAGATGCCCGCGAGGGCGACGGTGCCGCCGCGCTCCAGGATGCGCAGGGCGTCCAGGGTCAGCCGGCCGGACGGGGAGAAGTTGACGGCCGCGTCCAGCAGGGCGGGGGGATCGCCGCCGGCGCGCCCCACCCAGGCCGCTCCCAGACGGCGTGCCAGCTCCTGGTGGCCGCGGCTGCGGGTGAACACGTACACCTGGCAACCCCAGTGTCGGGCCACCTGGATCGCGACGTGCGCCGACGCGCCGAACCCGTAGAGGCCCAGCCGCTGCCCCGGTCGTATCCCGCTCAGCCGCAGGGCCCGGTAGCCGATGATGCCGGCACACAGCAGGGGGGCTGCCTGCAGGTCCGGGAACCCCGCGGGCAGCGGGTAGACGAACTCGGCCGGGGCGATCATGGCCTCGGCGTACCCCCCGTCCACGTGAAAGCCGGTGAAGCGGGCGTCACGGCACAGGTTCTCGTCGCCGTCGTCGCAGAAGCGACAGCTGCAGCACGTCTCGTGCAGCCAGGCCGCGCCCACGCGCTCCCCCAGGGCTGGCGCGTCCACACCCGGGCCCACGGCGTCCACCACCCCCACCACCTGGTGCCCGGGCACCACGGGACGCTGAGGGAGCTCGATCTCCCCTTCGATCTCGTGCAGATCCGTGTGGCAACACCCGCAGGCGGAGACGCGGATGCGCACCTGACCGGGTCCGGGGTCGGGGGTGGGCAGCTCCACGGGCACGAGCCGGTCCTGATCGTCGATGGAGCCCACGTCCGTCAGCTGCATGGCGCGCACGTCGTTTCCCCTTCCCGGCGGCCGTCCAGCCGCCGTCTCAAGGCGCTACCAGCCACCCCTCGCGCGGTCAACACCTTTGGCATGTCCCCCGCCTTGGGCATACGATCGCGGTCGAAGGGAGACGTGGATCGTGCTCATCCTCGCCCAGATCCGCGTGCGCCCCGGCGTGCGCAACACCCTCGTGGCCGGCGTGGGCGGGCTGCTCCTGCTCACGGCGCTGTTGCTGCTGTTCCAGCGCCAGTGCCCCGCCACGAGCGCCCACTCGCCCGTCGCATTCGACGCCCGCGCCGTACCCGCCGACAGCAGCCAGGAGGAGGACCCCGTGGCCCTGGACGTCCGACCCAGCCCCATCGCCGGCTCCTGGTACCCCGGCAGCCGCGCCGCGCTCGATCGCCAGCTCCGCGAGTTCCTCACCGAGGCAGATCCCTACACGGGAGCGCGCCCCCTGGGGCTGGTCTGCCCCCACGCGGGCTACCGCTACTCCGGCGCCACCGCGGCGTGGGCGTTCAAGGCCCTGCAACAGCAGCGGTACGACCGCGTCTTCATCCTCGGTCCGTCCCACGGTGTGGCCCTGCACGGTCTCGCGTCCGGCGGCTGGACCCACTACGAGACGCCGCTGGGCCGCGTGCCGGTGGACACGGCCGCCGTCGAGCGACTGTCCGCCCACGAGCTCATCTCCGAGATGGACGCGGTCGACGCACGCGAGCACTCCCTGGAGATGGAGGTGCCGTTCCTGCAGGTCGTGGCCATGGGCACCCCGGTGGTCCCCCTGGTGGTGGGCGACGTGAGCGCCGACGAGATCCGCGCGGTGGCCGCCGCCCTGCGGCAGGAGGTGGGGCCAGGCGACCTGGTGGTCGTGTCCTCGGACTTCACCCACATCGGCCCCCGGTTCGGCTACGAACCCGACGTGGGCGCGGACAGGCCCGCCGGCATCCGCGATCTGGACATGGGCGCCTTCGAGGCGTTCAGCTCGCTGGACGTGGACCGATTCCTGGACTACCGCGCCGAGACCGGTGCCACGGTGTGCGGGTTCAGGCCGATGGCCGTCCTCGCGGCCATGCTCGCGCAGGGGGACTCCGGCGCCGAGGTGGGCCTGCGTCACTACGACACGTCCGGCGCCATGACCGGCGACTGGTCCAACTCCGTGAGCTACGTCGCGGCGGTGGCCACCGGACCGGCCTGGAACGGCCGCGGTGGCGACGAGAGCACCTGGCGGTTCTCCCGCGACGAGCAGCTGACCCTGCTGAAGCTGGCGCGCGACACCATCCGCGCCCGGCTGGACGGCCGGGAGGCTCCCCCCCTCGACGGCTACGCCATCACCGACCCCATGCGCGATCCCTCCGGCGCCTTCGTCACCCTCACCATCGACGGTCGCCTGCGCGGCTGCATCGGCGAGATCCCGCCGACCCGCCCCCTGGTGGAGGTGGTGCAGGACCACGCCATCGACGCGGCGTTCCGCGATCCGCGCTTCTCGGCGCTGACTGCGGACGAGTTCGACCACATCCACATCGACATCTCCGCGCTCACGCCACCGAGGCAGGTCGCGGGACACGAGGACATCGTGCTGGGGAGGGACGGGATCTTCCTGATCAAGGGCATGCGGCGCGCGGTCTACCTACCGCAGGTGGCCGTGGAGCAGGGCTGGGACCTGGAGCAGACCCTGTCGAGCCTGGCCCGCAAGGCCGGGCTGGGTGCGGACGCCTGGCAGGAGGGCTGTACCTTCGAGACGTTCCAGGCGCAGGTCTTCCACGAATAGACGCTAGCGGCGACGCAGCGCCAGCAGCAGGCCCAGCACCAGCGCCGCCGAGACGGCGCCAGCTCCAGCCGGGCTGACCGAGCACCCCTTCTGCTGAACCTCATCGGGATCTTCGGGTGCCGCGGGCTCCGGCGCCTCGGTGGGCTCCGGCGCCTCGGTGGGCTCCGGCGCCTCGGTGGGCTCCGCGGGCGCCCGCTTGACGTCGGGATCGCAGCGCTTCTTGGTCACGCAGCTCTCGCCCTCGGGGCAGTCCGTGTCGGCGGAGCACGTCCCCGAGACCTTCTCCCAGGACCCGGCCCGGAACATCCGGATCTCCTGGACGCACAGGGAGCTCTCCTTGCACGTGTTGCCCTCGGCGCACTGGTGTATGTCGCAGCCCCAGCCGCCCTGGCAGTACGTGTTCGTGGCCGAGGTCGAGGTCCAGCGGGAGCCCGTGGGGCACGGCTTCTCTGGCGGAGGTTCGCAGTACGCGTCGGTCATGTTGACCTTGCCCACGTGCCCCGGCGGACAGTCCGTCGGCGCGGGGGGCTGGCAGTACGGCCCCATGTGGCCCGTGCGAGGGGACGTCCCCTCGGGGCAGTCGTCGGGGGGCGGCATGACCACGTCGGCCGAGGCTGCGCAGGACCACGCCAGCGACACGACGAGGACGACGGACAGGGGATGCACGCGGTGAGATTTCATGCGGGACAGGGTAACATTCGCGGGTTCCCACGAGGGACGGAGAGGTGGTGGAGACCACGGCCGAGCAGACCCTGGTGATGGCCCTCGCCGCGGGTGTCGCGCTGGTCATGCTGTGCGCGCTGATGGCCTTCGTGCAGCGACACCACATGGGTGAGCTGGACTCCCTGCTGGGGCTGGCCCGGGACGGCCTGCTGGGTCAGGCCCGCAACCTCGTCCCGCTCCCCCTCAAGGGCACGAACTTCGAGGTGGTGGTCCAGGCGCTGGATCTGGGCGACACCGACAAGGCCCGCGGCGCGTTCAGCCGCATGCTGCGCCGCGTCGGCCGCATCCGGATCACCGGCTGGTCCCTGGTCGCCCTGGCGCCGACGCCCCTGGTGGCGCTGCCCCTGATCCCCGTGCTGGTGCACGCCGGGCTGGGGCACCTCGCCGGCACGCCGCCGTCCGCCGATCTGTGGGCCGCCGCCTCGGTGGCGCTGATCGCGACGGCGTTTCTGGTTCCCCTGGGACTGCTCGCCACCACCCAGGCGGTCCACCTCGGCGGGCTCGAGTACTCCCGGCGCCTCGCGGCCGCGGCGGGGCTCATCCAGCATTCCGGCAAGGAGCTGCGATGAGCGGTCCCACCCTCTGGTCCTGGGCCCTTGTGGCCCTCACCGCGGCCAACCTGTGCACCCTGGGGCTGACGGCCGCGCTCCTCGCCTGGACCTTCGTGCGGCGCCACCGGCCCCTCGTTCAGCTGGCCGAGACCGTGGCCGCCGGCGACCTGGACAAGGCCCGCTTCCTGCTCGAGGCCGTCCGCGGCGCCCCCGGCGCGGAGCTCGCCGCCGTGTGCCGCCCCACCCTGGCCAGCGGCCCCCCGGACCTCGCCCGCGACCGCTTCGTCCGCGCCTACCTCGTCGCCTACCCCGCCGTACCGTTGCCGCTGAAGCTCCTCGCCGCCGTGGTCTGCGGCACCACCGCGGTGCTCCCGCTCCTCGTGGGCGCCGCCGGCTGGGCCACGGCCATGACCGCCGCCACCGAGGTCGGCGTCCCGGTCCCCTCCCAGGCGGTCCTGTTGCTCCAGGTCGGCCTCGCCGAGACCCTGGCCGCCGGCCTGGTCACCCTCGTCCTCGTCGTCCTCATCCACCACCTCGATCCGGCATCCCGCTCGACCCGCCGCAAGCTCGTCCCGAAGCTGCGCGATCGCACGGCCTGAGCCCCTTTTCGACAGCCGACGATTTTTTTCCGAATACTCCCGATCCCCGCCTCGTCTACCCAAGCAAGACCGTCGCGATAACCCAAAAAAACCAAGACGGTCGCGAACCACATTTCGCTCGCACGGATGGAGCGAGACACAAGGGTCGGACGACGCGGTTCATCCCCTCCACGACGCGCGCCTGCGTCGTCCGAGCCCCGGGGAGATTGTCTCCCCGGGGTTTTTTTGTTCTCAGGGGTCAAGTCTGGTCTTGCATCATTTCCCGGCGCAAAGCGCCGCAAAATG
>CAZLEO010000060.1:0-37171 GCA_964558555.1 uncultured Rickettsiales bacterium
GCTTCGAATCCTGCCACGAGAGACTTGGGATACGGCCTGTCGGCCGAGGCCGACGAAGGACGTCTTTCGAAGAGGCGGACCGAGCGACGGCGGCGAGATGTGGTCGGATGCAAGGTCAGACGACGAGGCGCACTGGAAGTGCGCTGAGGAGGAGGGCCGCCGCAGACGGCCGCAGATCGTCGTCGTCGCGACGGGAGCCTCGAGAAAGCCGTCCTGAGGAGGAATGGCGGGCGTGGCAGGATTCGAACCTGCGGCCCCTGGTTCCGGAGACCAGTGCTCTATCCCCTGAGCTACACGCCCGCCGAGGGTGGAGGGGTTCTATTAGGCTGCGGGAACCGTGTCAACCGCTGCGGAGCCACGAGAGCATGGCAGGGAACTCCGTGGTCTCCCATGAGGGCGCCAGGCGGGAGGTGCAGAAGCGGTCGTAGAGGTCGTCGATGCGGAGCTGGATCTCGTCGACCATCCGCTGGCGGCCGACGGTCTCGTCGTCGGCGAGGTCGGGGTCGGGGACCTTGAGGCCGCGCACGGAGAGGTCGGCGTGGAGCTCGAAGGTGAACTCGAGCTGCTCGTCGCGCAAGCCGAAGCGGGCGGCCTGGACGGAGCGGCCCTCGAGGATGGCGGTGCGGGCGGTGGCCGAGGTGGCGGGGGCGCCTCCCTTGAGGTCGAAACGCTGGGCCTCGTCGGCCTCGCCGCGCAGCAGCAGCCGGTCCTCGACCCACAGGTCCATGGCCACGCCGGTGGCGCCGGTGACGCTGGCGAAGTCCACCTCGCTGCGATACCACAGCCACAGCAGGAACTCGCGGCCGAGGAACTCGGCCTCGATCTCCTCGTCGAGGTACTGGAACTGGAACATCATCCACCTCCTGGATGGTCGTCGGCGAAGACGTACTCGCTGGGTGCGGTCACGGCGATGCGGTCGCGGCGCAGCGCCGCGTCGGGGCCTCGCAGGGCCAGGCGGGGCGCGTCCACGGCGTACAGCGCCTGGGAGAAGGTGGCGGAGAAGGCCTTGCGGACGCGGCCGACGGCACGCTCCGAGGTGGAGTGGACGCGGACCATGCCGGTCTGCAGGTTCCAGCAGACCTCCACGACCGAGACGGTGGGCAGCATCCGGGGGAGGTACTTCTCCTCGAGCTGCTCGCGGATCTCGGCCTTGCCGCCCGGCGGCAGCCGCTCCATGCCGGTGCTCTTGAGCAGCTCGGCGGCCTCTCGATCCACCAGGGCGCACAGCAGCGCCGGCGGGATCGACTTCTTGTCCGTACGCAACGAGAACAGCATGTACGGGGCGAAGTAGGTGTTGGCCACGGAGAAGTCCGTGGCCAGCAGGTTGTTCACCGTCACCCAGCCGGAGCGCTCCTCCTTGCGAGGATCATCGAGGCGGCCGCGGAAGCGGTCGTGGGTCAGGAGATCCGCCAGCTCGGCGGACGACGCGCTCGGGGCGCCCCCCTCGGAGACGTAACGGCGGTAGGTCAGCGGTCCCTTGAGCAGGCTCATGGGGCGACCTCGGGCGCGGGCTCCTCGGCGGGCGCCGCCTCCTCCGCAGGCGCGGTCTCCTCCGCGGGCGCCGGCTCCACCGGCTGGACCGGCTCGACGGGCGGCGGGGCCACCGGAGGCGGCGGGGCCACCGGAGCCGGGGCCTGCACCGGCCGCTTGAAGACCAGCAGCAGCGAGGTGCCTCCCCGCGGCAGGGACGTGACCAGCTCCCAGCCGTCCTCGCCGAGGGGCTCGAGCACGGCCTCGAGCTCGTCTGCGGACAGCAGCAGGTCGTTGGCGAACACGCGGACCTTGGAGATCAGGTCCACCTCCTGGACCTTGTACTCCCAGTTCTGGGCCTGCGCGAACGCGGGTAGGGCCAGCATGAAAACCAGCGCGATCAGGGGACTCTTCGGCATGTCAGCTCTCCGTAAGAAGTGCGCAGAGGGTGCGCGCTCGTTGGAGTGGCGGAAGGAGACGCAGTATATTGTTGGGAATCCGGAGAGGTCAATCGCGGCACGGGCCATGGCAAAGAGTCGAAAAGTCACCCCCAAGATCGAGATTCTGAAGAAGGGGAAGGTCCTCAACTCCTTCCTCCTCAACCGAACTCGTCTGGTCATCGGTTCGGCGCCGGGCGCCCACGTGCGGCTCAAGGCCGAGCACGTCAGCCCGGAGCACCTCGTCATCGAGCTGGTGAACCGCCGCTTCCTCGAGGCCGTCAACGTGGCCGGGGATCCCCACCTGCGGCACCAGGGCGAGGCCTTCGAGCGCGTGAGGCTGGCCAAGGGATCCACCGTGACCCTGGGCAAGCTGGCCTTCCGGCTGACCTTCGTGGAGCAGGAGGTGGCGGACGGCTCCCTCGACGGCATCTCCCGGGACGAGGACAGCGTCGCCGAGGCCCCGGAGCAGGCCGCCGCCGTGGACCCCCTGCCCTCTCCCCCGAAAGCGGAGCCCGCTCCCGAACCGACCGGGCCGGGTGAGGACTTCGTCGACCTGGGGGCGAGGCCTGCCGAGGTGGCCGAACGGACCACCCCGTCGATGAGCCTCGAGGCCCCGCCCGTGGCTGCCGAGCTCCCCGAGATGGCGCCGAGGCTGCGGCCCAGGGCCGAACCGCCCGAGCCACCCCCCGATCCGGTGGAGGAGGCCGCGGCCGAGACTCCTCCCGCGCCGACCGCCGAGCCCACTGCCGAGCCCGCCGCCGAGCCCGCCGCGGCGGAGGCCGCCGCCGCCGCCGGGGCGGAGTTGCTGGTCTTCTTGCTCATCTATCCACCGGGCAACGTCAAGCGAAAGCGCGTGCGGCTGCCCACGGGCAACTACACCATCGGCCGCCACGACTGCGACATCAACCTGCACTACAGCGGCATCGCCGACCGGCACGCCTCGCTGATGGTGATGCCGGACGGCAACATCTACGTGCAGGCGCTGGCCAAGGACCCGCCCGTCCTCCTCGAGGGCGAGGCCGTGGACCTGGCGCCCTTCAAGCAGGGCCAGACCCTGGTGGTCGGCAGCCTGCGCTTCGCCCTGGACGTCATCTCCGTGGACACGGTGGTGGGCACGACCGATTCCCCGGAATCGGACAAGAGCAGCGCCGGCGCCTGGGTGGAGGCGGCCCTGCGCAGCGATCGGAGCGGCTCCTCGCCGGTGACGGATCCGCGCATGGGCGGGGGATCTTCCTCATTGCCCGTCCGCCGCATCTCCGCGGCGCAGTCCCAGCCGCGCATGCGGACCACGGACACCGATCCCAAGATGTCGGCGAAGGACTGGATACGCCAGGCCGTCGAGGACACGGGTCCCCACGCGGCCCTGGATCCGGCCAAGGCGACGGGGCCTGCGGCCGAGGCTGCGGCCAAGATGCCGCCAGCGCACAATGCAGCGCCCGACGCGCCCGCCGAGCGGACCGCCACCGCGGCGCCGCCCGCGGCACCGCCCGCGGCACCGCCCGCGGCACCCCGACCCGATGCCCCACCTCCGGTGGAGCCGCCGCGCGCGCGGCCGACCCCGGTGGAGCCGCCGCCCCCCGAGAAGCGCACCCCGGCTCCGGCAGCCGCGCCCCAGGCGGGCTCGGGCGCCCAGTTCTCCCAGTGGGCCACCACGACCATCCCCCCCGAGTACCGCGCCAGGAAGCGGCGTCGGGCCCTGCTCACCTTCATCGCCGTACTCGCCGTGGTCGGCTGCGGCAGCGCCGCGGTGGTGGGCTGGAACAAGAGCCGCGGCCGCGAGACTGGCGGCCGCATCATCCCCGACGGGACGCAACCCTCCCGCGACGCGGGCGACCTCGAGGACGCCGACGGGTCCTACGACGGCCTCGAGACCGAGGGACGCCGCCGGAACGGCTGGCAGGAAGGCGTGGTGGGGCACGGCAGCGACGCCAGGACCGCCTCGCGGTCGAAGTCCCGGTCCAGCGGCGGCTCCGGCTCCGGCTCCGGCTCCGCCGCGGGCGACCGCAGCGGCCCCACCTATGGCCCCGGGGGCCGCTACACCGGAAACGTGGAGGAGGGATCCTCCTTCGCCCACCCCGGGGGCTGGGGCGGCGTGGACCCGACGACCCTGGACGACGACATCATCGCCATCGGCAACCCCGGCCCCAACGCCCGGGTGATCGACTTCGGCTCCCCCCACCTCGGCGGCACCGTGTCCGACGACGGTGAGGCCGAGTACGTCCAGCGGATCGGCGAGATCGAGTTCGAGATGGCCGAGGAGAGCTCCCCGGGCACGCGCGGCTGGGTGGACATGCGGGACGTGGAGACCGTCCTGCACAGCATCGCCCCCGCCGCGCGCATGTGCTACACGCGCTCTCGGGAGAGCGATCCCTCCCTCGAGGGGACCATGCTCCTGATCCTCACGCTGAGCACCAGCGGCCAGATCTCCACCGTGAGCCTCGACGTGACCTCGTCGAGCCTGGTGGACACGGATCTGAAGCGTTGTGTGGAGCGTCAGATCAAGAGCAAGAACTACCCGATCCCCAAGGGTGGCCCGGTCACCTTCTCGTACCCGTTCCGCTTCAATCCCTGAGAGACGGCCTCGGCTACACCCTCCGCGTCTTGATCTCCGCGAGCAGGCGGCGCGTCTCCTTGGAGTGGGAGGTGCCCAGCTGCAGGGCCTTGCGCAGGGCGAACACCGCCTCGGAGTCGCGGCGCAGCTCCACCAGGGCCACCCCCAGCAGGTGATAGGGGTCCCCCTTGCGGGGGTTGATCTGGATGGCGCGTTTGAGGGACTCCACGGCGCGGACCAGGGTGGGATCGTCGCGGTTGTCCAGCAGCAGGATGCTCTGGGCGAGGAACACGTGGTACGTGGCGCGCCCCGGCTGCGCGGCGATGGCCTTGTCGAAGGCGGCGATGGCCGCGGTGTAGTTGCCGCGGCCGAAGGCCTCGGCGCCCTTCTCGAAGAGCTGCTCGGCCGACTGGCGGCTGGACTTGCCCTCGAGATCGTCCCGCTTGAACTGGCGAGGCGCGCCTCGCGCGGGCTTCGGTGTGGCCTTGGTGCGCTCCACGTGGCCGGGGGATTTCTCCTGCGCAGGGCGGCCCCCGCTGACCTTACGCTTGGGCTCGACGCGGCCGATGGGTGACGGACTCTCGGATGGTTCGGGGGCGACAGGCTCCTTCGCGGCCGCTTCCGGGCGCTTGCCCCCGAAGCCCAGGTCCACCTCCCGGGCGATGGGCTCGACCGTGCGCAGCGGCTCGATCTCGCCGGTGACCCAGAGGGCGCCGCACGCCCTGAGGCCGACCACCGTCTGCAGCAGGCCGCTGCCGCGGGTGATGCGCCCCTGTGCGGCCAGGTCTCCGACGCACGTCGCCTTGGCGAACATGCCCAGCACGTTCTCGTAGTACGGCACGTCCTCGAGCTCGCGGATGATGAAATGGGCCGCGTCCGAGGCCACCATGGTGACCCACTCGCCCAGGACGTCGAGGCACCGCTCGTCGTCCCAGCCGTCCTGGATCGCCTTCATCACGTGGAACGGCGGCAGCTGCTCGAGCGCGATCCCGTCGTAGTGCTGGGGCACGGCGCCGTACTCGAGGAAGTACTGACCCTGCTCCATGACCGCCGCCCCGGCCAGGACCCGCTCCAGGTGGAGTCGCATGGTCCGGAAGTGGTCCCGGGAGCCCATCAACCCCATACTCACCGCGACCACGCCCAGATGGCGATCGATGTTCTGCCAGGCGCCGCGCGCGCGTACCATGTCCCCGCCCTCGCAGGTGCCGTGGATGACGGCCAGGCGGCCGTACTCCTCACCGTGGACGTTGGAGTCGGCCGCCACGGGGAAGCCTTGCTGGAAGACCACCTGGCGCACCTGTTCGTCGTCCACGAGCATCAGCGAGCCGCTGCGGCGGTGCAGGTAGTAGGACAGCAGCAGCGTGGCGGGATCCAGGTTCTCGAGGTCGCCGCTCTGGGACGCGAGGTGGGGATCCGTGGTGAACGCCGGAGCGTCCCCGTCGGCGGGGAGCGGCTTTCCCCCGGGGGCGATCCGCCCCACGGGCCGCCCCTCCATCAACTCCTGGGCCTTCCACATGAGGTGGGCCACCTGGAACGGCTTGGCCATGTAGAAATCGGCGTGGTGGCGCAGCGAGGCGTCGGCGACGCTGGTGACCTCCTGGATCCCCGCCGAGACCAGCATGACCAGCCCGCCGGGCAGGTCCGGATCCGTCTTCATCTCGCGACACACCAGGGTGCCGAGGCGATCCGGCAGGTTGACCTCGAGGATGGTGAGCACCGGCTCGATGCGCACGAACTCCTCGAGGGCCTCCTCGCCGGTGCTCGCGGTGAAGACCTCGAATCCGGCCTCGGTGAGCTCCCTGTCGACGACGCTCAGCTGGATCGGGTCGGGGTCGACGACCAGAATCTTCCTGTTCATGACGAATTCCGCGGCTCAGAACACATTCGATGCAGACCGGGATAGGGTATCACACAGCGGCTCCATCGCGCCGGCGGCGGAGCACCGGAAAAGGCGGCCCCATGCGTTCGCGTCACGATGATCCCCCCCCGGCCCTCGAGCGCGCCCAGGAGATCAGCGCCAGCGCCGCGGAGGTGGGGTTCGACTGGCCCGACGTCACCGGGGTCCTCGACAAGGTCGCCGAGGAGGCGCAGGAGCTCGCGCAGGCCCGGAAAGCCGACGAGGTCGCCCACGAGTACGGCGACCTGCTGTTCGCCCTGGCCAACCTGGGCCGCTTCCTCGGCGTCGATCCAGAGGCGGCCCTGCACGGCGCGAGCGACCGCTTCGTGCGCCGCTTCGCCCACGTCGAGCAGGGACTAAGGGACCAGGGACGGGGGTTCGAGGACGCGACGCTCGACGAGATGGAAGCCCTCTGGCAGCGGGCCAAGTCCCTGGAGAGAAGCTGATGTTCGGCCGGCTGTTCCTCGCCTTCACCATCACCACCGCCATCGAGCTGGTCCTGATCCTCGTGGTGGGGCGGTCCATCGGCGTGTGGGTCACCATCGGCATCATCGTCGTCACCGGCCTGGTGGGGGCCTACCTCACCTCCCGCGAGGGTCGCCGCGCCTGGTCGAGGGTGGTCACGAGCCTGTCGCGGGGTGAGCCCCCGGCCGATCCCATCGTCCAGGCCCTGCTCGTGCTCGTGGGCGGCGTGCTGCTGCTCACGCCGGGCTTCATCACCGACACGGTGGGGTTCTGTTGCCTGTTGCCCCCCACCCGCTCCTTCCTTTCCGGACGGCTCCGGGCGTACTTCACCCGCCGGCTGGGCCAGGACGGGTCCTTCGCGAGTGTGCTCTGGTCCGCGACCGAGGCGGAAGGTGAGCGACCGCCCGAGGAGGTCAAGCTGGAGCCCGAGGGACCGCAGGAGAAGACCGTGGTCGACGTCAAGGGCCAGCAGTAGCGCCTACGCCTCCTTCCGCTGCACCGAGAACGCGTTACGCCGAGCATCGACGTTGTCGGGATCGAGGCGATGGGCGCGGGCGAACACCTCGGCGGCCTCGTTCCACAGCTCCTCGAAGCGGTCTCGATCGTCGGAGTCGGCGACCTTCTCCGCCTGCCGGAAGAGGGACTCCCCCAGGAGGTTGAGGGCGAACGACAGCAGGGAGGATGGCTCGATGTCGTCGATCCACTGACCGCCGCCCTCGAGGGCCGCGATGGCGAGGCGGACGTGCTCCTCCCCCTCCTCGAGATCGCCGGCCTCGATCTCGATGTGCCCGAGCTCGAGTCGTGGCTCGGCCAGGCGAGGCTCCGCGTCGAGGATGGTCTTGTACAGCTTGCGAGCCTCGTCGTGATTGCCCTGCTGGCGTGCCTCGACGGCGTCCAGCCAGAGGCGCTCGAGGATGGCATTGTCGGTCATGGTCGCTCCATGTCCTCGAACTCGTCGAGGTAGCCCTGGATCTGCTGCGCGTTCGTGTCCATGCCCAGCGCCAGGTAAAGGCCCTGGGCGGCCTCCATCATGCCGCGCGAGGCGTCCCTCTCCCCCTCGCGGTACAGCAAGACGCCGAGATTGTAACGCGTGGCCGCCGCGAGCTCGTCCGAGGCTCCCTCGATCACGGCCAGGGAGGCCTCGAGTTCGCTGCGGGCCCGGGTGGGGTCGCTCTCCATGGCCACCAGCCCCAGGTCGAACCGCACGGTCCGCATCAGGCGTTCGTCGCCCGACGCCTCGGCCGCGGCCAGAGCCTGCTCCAGGAACCCCAGGGACGCGGCCACGTCCTCGAGATCGAACTTGAGCATGCCCATGTCCTTGAGGAGATCGCCCTCGGCCACCGGATCCTCCTCGAAGCCCACGTGCTCGAAGGCCGCACCGTAGTGGTCCGCGGCCGTCGGGAAGTCCCCGTTCTCGTGCGCCTCCTGCCCCTGGAAGTGGAACAGCCGCCGCAGGGTGGAGTGGGCGGTCTTGCGCAGGTCCTCGTCCGCGGCAGGGGCCAGATCGAGCGCCCGCTCGAGGGCCTGGACGGCCGAAGGCCAGTCCTCGCGACCCATGGCGTCCACGCCGTCCTGGTAGGCGCCTCGCGCCCGGCCCGATCCAACGAGAGCGAGGATCTCCTCCGGCGCGTCCGGTCCGGCGATCTCCTGGGCCTCGTCCCAGCGGCCCAGCTGGGCGAGCACCCGGATGCGGTTGGCCCTGCACAGCTCCTCCAGCTGGGCGTCGCCGGCGCGTGCCCCCGCTGCCTGCCCTGCCTCGAAGCGCCCGAGGGCCGGCTCCGGCGCGCCCACGTCCACCAGCGCGGCGCCCGCCTGGTTGTGCGTCCGCGCCGCCAGGCCAACCATGCCGGCGTCCTCCATCCAGCGCAGGGACGAGTCCACCAGTGTGCCGCCGCGCTCCAGTTCGCCTCGGTGTAGCAGGAACAGCCCGTACCGCTGCTGGGCGTCGGCGAGACGGGCGTCGTCGTCGGCCCCCTGTAGCGCGGCCAGCGCCTGCTCGAACGCGGTGGCGGCGTCCTCTTCGGCCCCTGTGGCTGCCGAGGCTTCGGCCCACGCCAGCGCCGCAGCGGCCTCCAGCGCGGGCTGCTCGGCGGCCGCGAACCAGTTCCGGGCGGTCCGGGCGCGCCCGGCCGCCGCCGTGGGATCGCTGGCGTCCAGCAGCAGCTCGGCCTCGAGCAGATCCAGCTCCGCCTCGATCCGCGGCAGGGTCAGGTCCCGCAGCGCCAGCCGCCCCAGCTCGATGGCCTCCAGCGCCTCGGGCGTCCGGTGCCGGCCGCGCGCCACGCGGGCCTCCTGGAGCCGGACCTCTGCGACGCCGCGCTCCAGTTCCAGTCTGCGGAACAGCCCCAGCGCCTCCTCCAGCATGGGATCCACGGCCTCGTCGTGGCCCAGCTGGTGCTCGATGCCCGCCAGGGTGACCAGGATGCCGCCCTCCTGGGTCGAGCGGCCCGTCTCTCGCGACGCCTCGACCGCCTCGAGGAGCAGGTCGCGCGCCCCCTCGAGATCGCCCCGCGCCGCCAGCACGTTGGCCAGGTTGTTCAGCACCGCAGCCCTGTCCTCGTTGCCCCTGCCCCGCCGCTCCACCCCGGAGCTGCGGCGGTAGTGCTTCTCCGCCGCCTTCATCTCGCCGCGGTACAGCGCCACGTTGCCCAGCGTGTTGTGCGACGCGGCGGTGACGTTGCCGTACCGGCGCTTCTTGCCGACGTCGAGGG
Organism: uncultured Rickettsiales bacterium; assembly: GCA_964558555.1. Taxonomy (GTDB): domain Bacteria; phylum Myxococcota_A; class UBA796; order UBA9615; family CAYRNR01; genus CAYRNR01. The sequence continues at coordinate 9,535 of CAZLEO010000060.1, forward strand.
CGCCCTGCGCCAGCTCCTCCGCGCGACCGGGATGCCCCAGATCGAGCTCGATCTGCGCCAGGTTGAGCATGGCGTAGGCCTCGAAGGCGTCGTTGCCGCTGGCCTGGGCCCGCTCGCGGCAGATCAGGAGGTAGGGCTGGGCCTCGGTGGGGCGCCCCTGCGCGCTCAACGCCAGCCCCATGAGGTTGTTGCAGCGCACGTCCTCGGCCGCCGTGGCCAGGGCCAGGCCCAGCAGCTCCTCACAGCGGCCGTAGTGCTCGAGCTGGAAGTGCGCCACGGCGGCGGTCAGCAGCACCTCGGCCACCGGGATCTCCGCGGCCACCACCTCGAGGATCTCGACCGCCTCGTCCCAGCGCCCCGCGTCGAGGTGCTCCAGTCCGACCTCGTACTGCTCGCGCAGCTCCCCCAGCCGCACCAGGTCCAGCTCGCCCTCGGTGATGGGCAGGATGATCCCGCGCGGATCCGACCAGAAGACCACGTCCTCCTCTTCGGCGTCCTCCACGGCGCGGACCCCCTGCGGCACGGAGACGGTGACGAGGAGCAGGGCGAGGACACGAGGGAGGAGCGGCGGGCGCATGCACCCCGAAACATAACACGGATGCGGCGGGGCTCCCCTGCTCGACATCGTCCACCCCCGATTCAATTCGCCACTGGAGACGACTATACTGGAAGGACCTTGCGGGGACTTAGCGAGATCCTGGGAGCACTTCACGACTGGACCAAGGGGCGGCCCGGTGCGGAGTTCGGTATGCCCGACGTGTACCGCGGCTACGACGCGCGCGAGGCTGGCCAGGAGGCCGTGGCGAGGGGCATGAAGGCCGCCTCGGCCCTGGGGAACGACCTCACCCCTGCGGACGTGGATCCCGAGGAGATGGACGCGGACACGGCCGAGGCCCTCGCCCTGGCCGTGATCATCCAGACGTGGGACTTCATCCGCGGTGGCGCCTGGGAAAACGTGGATCCCGATGTCCTTCCCATGGTCTACGGCAACGTGGAGCGGGACTTCGCCCTGGTCGAGCCGCTGCGCGTGATCCTCCGGGACCACGCGGGCGACGTGGACCGCGAACCCGTGATCACCAAGCTCACGAGCCTGGAGCGCCACCTCTCCCAGTACACCCGTGAAGGACGCAAGATCCTCGACCAGCTGGGTATCGAGGAGGACTCGGTCTCCTGCGACCTGTCCGACAGCGACAACCGCATCTCCTTCGACTCCATGGACGACTCGGGGGAGATCCGGTCCCCTATCCTGTTGGCGGCGCGCAAGCTGACCGACTCCGTGACGTCCGTCGGCGGGCGGGCGTCCGTGGACGGACGGCCGTCCATCGGCAAGACCATGCGCACGGCGCTGGACACCGAGGAGATGCGCGTCCGCCAGGCCGACGACAAGGCCGCCAGGACCGCGCGCAAGACCGATCGGCGGCGCAAGTTCCGGCTGTACGGCTTGGTCAGTATCGTCATCCTCACCGTCCTGGCCGCCGTCTCGATCTTCCCCCTGCTGCGCATCGGCGCGCCCCCGACCATCGACACCTACGCCGAGCTCGTCCCCATCGCCGGGGTCATTCGCCCTGCGGACGACCGGGTGCCCCACATGATCGTCATCGTCAACGACGACTGGGACGTCATGACCGAACAGCAGCGCACGACGCGGCTCCAGGCGCTGTTCGAGCAGGCCCACCAGGTCGAGAACACCAACTACATCGTCGTCCGCAACCGACGCGGTTTCGACAGCGCGCGTGTCGACAGCGTCGGCGTGACGCACTACCGTTGATCCGCTGGAGTGGAGGTCCGGCGAGGCACGGACCCCCTCGATCCATGGAACGGAGGGGCAGCGGACGTGAACGACCGGCTGGAACACGTGGGGCGCTACCGCCTCGTGCGGCGTCTGGGGCGCGGCGGAATGGCGGACGTCTTCCTCGCGCGGACCAAGGGGCTCGAGGACTTCCAGCGGGACTACGCCATCAAGCAGATCCTGCCGCGGTACGTGGACGACCGCCGCGCGCTGCGCATGTTCCTCGACGAGGCGCGCATCACGGTGGCCCTGCAGCACCCCAACATCGTGCAGGTGTTCGATCTCGGCGAGGCCGGGGGCAACTACTACATCGTCATGGAGTTCGTGGACGGGATGGACCTGCGTCGCCTGCTCGGCGCGTGTAGCCAGGCGAGCACCACGTTCCCGTACAAGCACACCCTGTTCACGATCACGGAGTCCCTCAAGGGCCTCGCATACGCCCACGCGGCGCGGGCCGAGGACGACTCCTCCCTGGAGATCGTCCACCAGGACATCAGCCCGGCCAACATCATGATCTCGCGCGGGGGCGCGGTGAAGCTCACCGACTTCGGTGTGGCGCGCGCGGCCATCACCAAGTGGGAGCGCGATCCAGAGGAGATCCTCGGCAAGTACCGCTACTTCGCCCCCGAGCTCGTCCAGGGGGGGCAGCCCTCGCCTCGCTCGGACGTGTTCGCCGTGGGAGCCGTGCTGTACGAACTGGTCACCGGCGAGCCGCTCCTCCTCGGTGCGGACTTCGACGAGGTACACGACGAACTCCAGGCGTTCGATCCGCGCGACGCCATGGGCCGCGACCTGTCCATCCCCGAACCCCTCGAGCCGATCCTGCTCAAGGCCCTGTCCGCCCATCCCGCGACCCGCTACCCGTCGGCCGCCGAGTTCCTCGACGACCTCACCGACCACGTTTTCGAGGACCGCATCCGCATCTCGAGCCACGATCTCGCGAGCTTCGTCGCCCGGCTCGAGGCAACGGTGACCGCTCTCGGGGAGGAGAGCGAGGCGGAGGACGACCTGCCCAGCCTCACACTGGAGGTGCTCGCCGAGGTCCCCACCGCCGATCCCGACGACGACGACGAGGTCACGCAGAAGCGCATCTGGTCGTTCCCGGCCGGGGGCACGGCCGCCCTCTTCCCCCCCGTCCCGGACCGCCCGGAGGCCAGCGCCGGAGACCTGCCGCGGCTGGTCGCCGATGGAGATGTTGGATTCCGCACCCTGGTGAAGTTCCCCGACGAGCCGTGGCGTTGCCTGTCCGACTACCAGAAGGTGGTGCCGGAAGCACCGCAGGGCGGCCGCATCGCCAGCTTCCCCTGGATCGAGCTGCGCAAGCACCTGCACCCGGCCGTTGGCTACGATCCAGGCTGTCTGATCACCCTGTGGTCCGACCACGAGGCCCTCGCCCTCACCCTCACCGGCGGCCGCCTGTCCGGCCTGCTGGGCACGGACACGGGCGGGGACCTGCTGGATCTGCTGCAGGCCGGCGGCGATCTGTCCCAGGTCCAGTCCATGGTGGTGCGCCACATCGCCGACCGGGACGAGGGCAAGGCCGCCGAGGCCCTGTTGACCCGCAAGCTCGTCGAGCCGGACAGGCTGGAGGCCCTGACCTTGAAGAGGGTGGCCGACCTGCTGGACCGAACCCTGCGCTGGTCCACGGTGACCCTGGCCATGGCGCCGCTGACCGAGCCTCCCCGGGCGCTGTCCACGCGGTCCTTCGACGAGCTGCTGGCCGATGCCATCCGCCAGCGCATGGACGCGGAGCTGCTCGAGGGCACCTTCGCGGCGCTGCTGGACTGCACCCTGCACCGCGATCGCAGCGGCCCCCAGCCCCTCCCGTTCTCCCTTCAGCAGGCCGAGGTCGCCCTGCTCGACCCCGCGGTGGAGGGCATGAGCCTGCGCAGGATGCGCGATGAGCTGGCGTGGGATTCCACCTCGCGCGCGCACAGGGCCGCGCTCCTGTTGCTACAATTCGGGATGTTGACACTGCGGGGTTGAGGGCATGGCCGAACAAAACGACGAAACCACCACCGGCGCGGACCTCGGACTCGAGGAGCTGACCTACGACGAGGAGTCCGTCGTCCCGGAGTACCGGCAGCAGTCCCACCCCCTCGCCTACGAGCTCGTGGGCTTGCAGCGTGTGGTCAACGCCATCCGCCTGTACGGCGTGAAGCACAGCCGCGCCCACGAGCAGACCACCGATCTGCTGAACCGCATCGAGCCCCTGCTCGACGCGGTCAAGACCGTGCAGCTGGAGGTGACCGACGGGGCGCTACTGTTCGGCGAGACGCGCGTGGTCGAGGAGTCGGACCACGGGGGCATCGTCGACGAGCTGTTCCGCGACGGGATCCGCGTGCTGTCCCTGCGCCGCGGCATCCGGCCCGAGGAGTTCCTCGAGCTGCTGTCCATCCTCGGCACCAACTTCCACCTCCCTCAGCACCAGGAGGACACGCTGCAGGGGCTGCTCTGGGCCGCGGACCTGCCGCACGTGTCGTACGAGGCCGTCCAGGGCATCGAGGAGGCCGTGGAGGACTCCGCCGACGCCGGGCGCGGCGAGAGCGTCGACTTCGACACGGTCTGCCGGGTGCTCACCGGCGATGCCCCCGCTGGCGAGACGTTCGCCCCGGGATCCGTCGACGACGATCGCGCCAACCTGTTCGCGAGCCTCATCCCCCCCGGCGAGGAGTCCCGCTTCCCCACGCCGCCGGATCTGCCCGGGGACCTAGAGTCCGGGATCAGCTTCGGGCCGGGCCTGGGGGACCACGTGGTGCAGTCCCACGACGACGACGACGACGACGCCGTCGAGGGCCTCAAGGAGATGCCCGACTGGGTCGGCGAGCTCGGCGGTGGCGCTCTGCAGGGGACTCCGGCCGCCGAGGCGGACGACACCATCCCCCTGACGGTGGACGGTGGGGGTGGGGCCGAGGGTGGGGCAGAAGCCGAGGCCGGGGCGGGCGAAGGAGACGACGCCCGGAATCACGTCCTGGCGGCCGACGGCGATCACGTGGAGGACGTGTTCGACACGGCGCAGGAGACGCACGAGAGCGTCTGGGGAGAGACCTCCAGCCTCAACACCATCGACTTCGTCGAGGGGCGCGTCGACGAGCTCGACGCCTCACCCGACGAGCTGCTGCAGATCTGGGAAGAGGCCGACGCCGAGACCATGGGGGGGTTGCTGGACCGCTGCTCGTCCGTCCTGCTGCACACCGCGCTGTTCGAGGAGCCCGGCGCTGATCTGGACGAGGCGGCGCCGCTGATCGAGCGGTGCATGGAGGAGGCCGCAGAAGAGGGCCTCGTCGCTCGCTACCGCAGCACCGTGGAGATGCTCGGGGGCATCGTCGAGGCGGAGGCCGGGCTGCCAGGGCAGGGCGCCGCCGAGGCGCTGCTGGCCAGCCTGATGCGGCTGGACCTGCTGCTGCAGTTCGCGCGCAGCGTGGACCCGGAGGACGCCGAGGCCGCGCGGAGCATCGAGCGGGTGGTCGAGCTGGGGGGCCAGCCCGTGCTCACGGCCATCATCGACCACATCCCCGAAGTGGAACAGGAGGACTTCCGCCGGTTCCTCATCCAGCGTGTCGTCACCGCGCTGCAGGGCGACCCGCGCCCCCTCACCGAGGGGCTGCGCCGCATGGACTCCGAGCGGATGCGCATCCGCCTCGAGGCCCTCGCCCGGATGGACAACTTCGTGGCGCGTGATCAACTCACGTCGTTGCTGGAACACCCCAAGGCCGAGGTCCGCAAGGCCGCGGTGGAGCTCATCCCCAGCGCCCACCTCAGGGGGATCTTCAAGCGGCTGGCCCAGCGGCTGGCGGACGAACCCGATGAAGAGGTCCGCCTCGACATCATTCGCCGCATGGACAGCGAGAAGCTGCCCGCCCTGGGGCCGCTGCTGCGACGGATGGTGACCGCGGAGAGCTTCCACAAGCGTTCCCCGGAGGAGAAACGACTCGCCCTGAAGACCCTGGGTCGATGCGGTGGGCCGGAGGGTGAGCGCACCCTGGCGACGCTGCTCGACGCCAAGGCGTCGCTGGTCCATCCCCGTCAGATGGAGACGCGCAAGATGGCCGCGGCCGTGCTCGGTCGATACGGCGGCGCCACGGCCAACGCGGCGCTGAATCGTGCGGCGCGCAGCTGGGACCCGGGTCTGCGCCGCGCCGCGACCGAGGCCCTCGAGAGGAAGGGAGGCCGAAGGTGACGGACACGGGACACGCCGCTCCTCCGGACGATCTGCTCGACGACGCCGATCCCCAACGTCGCCGTGATCTGACCCAGGCCGGACGCAAGCTCGTGCCGCAGCTGTGGGGCCTGATCCGCACCCTGGGCATGTACGACCCGGACAACGAGACCCCCCACAGGGCAGCGGCCGCGCTGAGCGAGACCCTGGTCGAGGTGCAGGCCCTGGAAGAGGCGGCCGCGCTGATCATCTTCGGCGATTCGGCCTTCCTCAACGGCTGCCGGCTGCGCCTGGACCACGCCACCTACCGGCTGGTGCGCCGCCTCGCCGGCTTCCTCGAGGAGCGGGGGCTGGGTGGGATCTGCTTCCACCGGGGGCACCGGACCGACCGGATCATGGAGTTCCTCATGGAGCTCCGGGTGGCCGACAAGCAGGAGGAGCCCAAGCTCTACATGGAGGAGTGGCTGCAAAACCTCGACACCCCCGAGATCACCCTGATCAACCCCCACCGCCACCGCGTGGGCGGCGACGACGAGCACGGCGAACAGTCCAAGCGCGCCGCGCTGGAGGTCTACGCGCGCGCCATGTACTCGCTGAGCGAGCGTGCCGGCTCCTTCGACGGGGCTGCGGGACGCTTCCGCCGCCAGACCATCGCCGTGCGCCGGCTGGTGGTGCTCAGCGAGGGCGACCACGAGACGTTCTTGCAGCTCAGCGCGGTGCGCGGGCTGGGCTCGCCGGTGCTCAACCACTCCCTCAACACCACCATCCTGTCGCTGACGCTGGGCCGCAACGCCGGCCTCTCGCGGCAACACCTGGTGCGCCTGGGCATCGCCGCGATGAACCACAACGTGGGCGAGATGGTCCCCCGCGAGTGGGACTGGGAGGTCGCCCAGGCCGGCGGTGACGGGCCGCGGTCGGACGAGGCCGTCGCCCACACCCTCAAGGGCATGTACCTCATCCTCGGCCAGCACGGCGTCACCCACAGGGCGATGCAGCGCGCCCTCGTGGCCGCAGAGCACCACCGCCACTACGACGGCATCGGCGGCTTCCCCGAGCTGCCGCCGGCCAAGCCGCACCTGTACTCGCGCATCATCGCCATCTGCGACGCGTACGACACCCTGGTGTGGTCCCCGGTGGAGGACACGCGGTTGCCCCCGGATCAGGCGCTGCGGCGCATCACCCGCGGCGCGGGTGAGATCTACGATCCGCTGCTCGTGAGGCTGTTCGCCTCGATGGTCGGCCGATACCCGCCGGGCTCGCTGGTGGAGCTGGACACGGGGGATCTGGCCATCGTCCTCGCCCGCGGGGAGCAGCTCGAGGGACAGGCACGCCCCCGCGTGATGCGCATCCGCGACGACATGGGTCGGCCCCTCCCGCCCACGGAGCTGGACACCAGCGAGAAGGTCCCCGGGAGGCGCCGGTTCATGTACAGCGTCGTGCGCACCCGCGACCCGATCCGTCTCAACGTCAACGTGGCGTCCTACCTGTTCCGCGACGAGGACATGGAGGCCGCCCGCGGGACCGCCGCAGACGGCACGGAAGACGGCACCGAAGACGACACGCCGCCCCCCGAGGCCTAGCGTTCATTGAATTCGCGCGGGGAATCGGGCATAAGGAGTAAAGTGCTCCCCGCTGTACTGGAAGTGGCCCCATGACCCGGATGCGTCTCTTCGCTGCAAGCCTGGCCCCCCTGCTGGTGCTGGCTTTTCTGATCCCCGCTGACGCCGACGCCAAGCGCCGCATGAGCCAGGCCGAGCTGGAGGCCGAGGCCGCCGCGGCCGAGGCGGCTCGCTACCGCAAGGTGGCCGTGGACATCGACGGCGACGGCGCCCCGGACCTGTGGAACTGGTACCTCCGCGACGGCAGCCAGCCCGCGCCCCAGCGCCGTGAGTTCGACCTCAACAACGACGGCCGCCCCGACTGCATCACGCACTTCTCCGGCGCGGTCATCGTCCGCGAGGAGATCGACGCCGACTACGACGGGGTGACCGACTGGGTGGACTTCTACGAGGAAGGCCAGCGGGTCCGCGCCGAGTGGGATACGGACTTCGACGGCCGCCCCGACCTCTTCAAGTACTACGAGTTCGGGCAGGTGCTCCGGGTGGAGCGCGACGCGCAGCTGCCGCGGGACGGACGCATCGACTACTGGGAGTACTACAACAACGGCATGATCTCCTCGGTGGAGCGAGATGTGGACGGCGATGGCCGCCCGGACGGCGCTGTGGAAGAGACCCCCTGAGGAGGACCGAACCATGACCATCCACCGCCCCCTCGCCCTCGCCATCCTGGTCCTGTTCAGCCTCGGTCTGGCCGTGGACGCCCAGGCCAAGCGCAAGAAGAAGGACGAGGACGAGCGCCCCGTCTCCCCGTTCACGACGGTCGAGGACGGCGACGTCACCCGCGTCACCGTGGACATCAACGCCGACGGCGTGCCCGACATCTGGAGCTACTACCCCACCGGCACCGACCTGGGCTCCTCCACGCCCCTGCGGCGCGAGATCGACCTCAACCGCGACGGTCGGCCGGACATGATCGCCTTCTACGACAACGCCGAGCTGGTCAAGGAGGAGATCGACGCGGACTTCGACGGGATGATCGACTGGATCAGCTTCTACGAAGAGGGCCGCCGCATCCGCAGCGAGTGGGACACGGACTACGACGGCCGCACCGACATGTACAAGTACTACAACCGCGGCCGCATCGAGCGCATCGAGCAGGACCAGTTGCTCCCCCGCGACGGGAACATCGACTACTGGGAGTACTACGACCGCGGCATGATGAAGCGCATCGGCCGCGACCTCGACGGCGACGGCACCATCGACCAGTGGGGCGAATAGCCCCCGGTTGAACGCAGGGCGTTGCCCTGCTGTTGAATGTTGAATGAAGAAGGAATCGGAACCGACGCTTTCAACCTTCAACCTTCAACCTTCAACCCCTCCCCTTCCCGTACAGCTTCCAGCGCCTCGTCCAGGATGGGCTGGAGTGTGCGGTCCCCCATGGGCTCGGGGACCCAGCCGAGGGCCTCGCGCAACCGCGTGGTGTCGCCGGTGAGCACCTGAAGGTCGTGTTCGCGGGCCAGGGAGGGATCAGGAACCAGCTCGGCCTCGACGCCGGCCAGGCGCAGCAGATCCTCGAGGATCGACCCCACCGTGCGGACCCGGCCGGAGCACACGTTGTACACGCCGCCGTTGACGCCCCGATCCAGCAACTCGGCGTAGACCCGCACCACGTCACGCACGTCGGTGAAGTCGCGCTGGGGATCGAGGTTGCCGGTGGGGATGACCGGCTCACGCAGGCCCAGGGCCACTTCGGCGACGCGGTGGGCGAAGATGGGCACCACGAAGCGGGTGCCCTGGCCCGGACCGGTGTGGTTGAACGATCTCGTGGTGACCACGTGGATGCGGTCGTCCCAGGCGACGGTCTCGCACAGCTGCTCGGCCAGGGCCTTGCTGGCCTCGTACGGCCCCGGCGGGTAGATGCGGCGCTGCTCGAGCAGGGGCACGGCCGCCTCGGGCACCTGGCCGTAGACCGTGGAGGTGCTGATGAACAGCACGCGGCAGCCCGGCACCTGCTCGCGGCAGGCCAGCAGGACGTTCAGGGTGCCGCCGACGTTGATGCGGAAGGTCAGCTCCGGCTGCTCCCACGCGTCGTGGGGGCTGGACTGCGCGGCGAGGTGGAAGACCCGGTCCGGGCGCACGCGCGCGATGACCTCGTCCACGCTGGCGCGGTCACAGATGTCGCAGGTGACGTCGATGCCTTCGGCGGGATACAGATCGGCGGCCGCCACCTCGCGGCCCAACCCCCGCAGGTGCCGGATCAGGTGAGGCCCGACAAAGCCCCCGGCGCCGACGACCAGGTCCGTCACGGAGCTCAACCTCGCAGGCGTGCCAGATCCGAGTCCACCATCATGCCGATGAGCCCCTCGAAGTTCACCTCGGGCCTCCAGCCGAGCTTGCGGATGGCCCTGGCGGGGTTGCCCTGCAGGAAGGGTACGTCACAGGGGCGGAACAGGGCGGGGTCCACCTCCACGTACTTGCGGTGATCCAGGCCCACGTGGGCGAAGGCCAGCTCACAGAACTCCTCCACCGAGTGGCTCTCGCCGGAGGCCACCACGAAGTCCTCGGGAACGTCGCGGCGCAGCATGGCAATCATGGCCGCCACGTAGTCGCCGGCGTAGCCCCAGTCGCGCATGGCTTCCATGTTGCCCAGCAGCAGCTTGTCCTGCTTGCCCTCGACGATGTTGGCCACGGCCATGGTGATCTTGCGCGTGACGAACTCCTCGCCGCGCCGCGGGCTCTCGTGGTTGAACAGGATGCCGGACACCGCGTACATGCCGTAGCTCTCGCGGTAGTTCACGGTCATGTGGTGGCCGTACACCTTGGCCGCCGCGTAGGGGCTGCGGGGGTGGAACGGCGTGTTCTCGTCCTGCGCCTCGGGCTGCACCAGCCCGAACATCTCCGAGGAGCTGGCCTGGTAGAAGCGGATGGTCGGATCCACCTGGCGGATGGCCTCGAGGATGCGCGTGACGCCCAGCGCGGTCACGTCGCCGGTGAGGATCGGCTGGTCCCAGCTCGCGGCCACGAAGGACTGGGCCGCGAGGTTGTAGATCTCTTCTGGCTGGACTTCCGACAGGAGCCGGATCAGGCACCCCTGGTCGAGCATGTCGCCGGAGTGGATCGTGATCCGGTCCATCAGGTGCTGCACCCGCTCGTAATTGGGCGTGGAGAGGCGACGCACGAGGCCGTGCACCTCCCAGCCGTCCTCGAGCAGCTGCTCGGCGAGGTAGCCGCCGTCCTGTCCCGTGATTCCCGTGATCAGCGCGCGCTTCATGAGATCAACTCCCGTGTCTACAAAGGGCCCCTACGGACGGCGCCAATGGTCCAGCCCCATGGCCTCCCGGACCAGCCCCAGCGTCTCGTCCGCCTCGCGCTTCGCGCGGCGGCCGCCCTCTGCGAGCATGTCGATGACATCCTGCGGTCTGCTCCGCAGGTCGTGGTAGCGCTCCTGGATCGGAGCCAGGTGCGCGGTCAGGTGACCGGCGAGCACCTTCTTGCACTGGAAGCAGCCGATGCCGGCGGTGCGACACTGGTCGGCGAGCTCCTCGCGTTCGTCGTCGGGCGTGTACAGCTCGTGCAGCGAGTACATGGGGCAGTCCTCGGGGACCCCCGGGTCGCTCAGCCGCTGGCGCCGCTCGTCCGTCTTGGCCGGACGCAGCTTCTCCCAGATCTCCTCGGCCGTGTCCTCCAGGCCGATGGTGTTGCCCTTGGACTTGCTCATCTTGGCCGCGCCGTCGAGCCCGACGATCCGCTTGGCCCGGGTCAGCACCGGGCCGGGCAGGGGCAGCTCGAAGGTGTCGCTGCCGTAGCGTCGGTTCCACGCCCGGGCGATGTCGCGCGAGAGCTCCAGGTGCTGGACCTGGTCCTCGCCCACCGGCACCACGGACGCGCGGTAGATCAGGATGTCCGCCGCCTGCAACACCGGATAGGCGAACAGCCCCACGTTGATGTTGGTGTCGTTGGAGCGGCTCTTGTCCTTGAACTGGGTCATCCGGCTCAGCTCACCCATGGGCGTGACCGTGTTGAACAGCCAGCCGAGCTCCGTGTGGCGGGTCACGTCGCTTTGAACGAACACCACCACCTTGTCGCTGGGCTCCAGGCCCGCCGCGAACAGCCACGTGGCCACGTCCCGCACCCGCCGACCCATCTCCGCGGGGTCGTACTCGATGGTGGCCGCGTGGTAGTCCACCACCGAGAAGAAGCACTTGTCGTAGTTGTGCTGCAGCTCCACCCAGTTGCGGATGGCGCCCTCGTAGTTGCCCACGTGCACGCCCCCGGTGGGCTGGATACCGGACATCAACCGCTGCGGCTTGGTCATCTGTCGTGTGCTCCCGGCGATCCCTCGGAGAACCCGTCGGTGATCTGTCGTAGGGCCTCGTATAGCACGATGGACGTCGTGTTGCCGAGATTGTGGGAGCGAACCGGCCCCATTCGCGGCACGGACAGCACGCGATCTCCGAGGTGGTCCAGGATCGCCCGGGACAACCCGGTGGTCTCCTTGCCGAACACCAGGTGATCGCCCGCGCGGAATCGCACGGTCGTGTACGACCGCGACGCGTGGCGCGAGGTGCCGTAGATCGTGCTCCCGGGGGCCACGGTGTTCAGGTATGCCTCCCACGACTCGTGGACGCGCAGCTCCAGGTACGGCCAGTAGTCGAGCCCGGCGCGTCGCACCGCCTTCTCGGACAGATCAAACCCGAGCGGCTCGACGAGGTGGAGAATCGACGCGGTTCCGACGCACAGACGCCCGATGTTGCCGGTGTTCTGGGGTATCAGGGGCTCGACCAGCACCACGTTCAGAGGCGGTCGGACGGCGGGGTGGAGGGTCCCCAGGTCGGCGGGCATGTCAGGCGACTCAGCTGTCCGAGTGGGTGCCCACCACGACCCTGGCGGCCCGCAGCGTCTTGCCCTTGAAGAGGTAGCCCGTCTGCTCCACGGCGAGGATCTGCTGGTCCTGGTCGGCGTCGGCCACGGGGACCATGGCCACCGCCTCGTGCAGGTTGGGGTCGAAGAGGCTTCCCATGGTTTGCACCTGCTCCACGCCCAGTTCGCCCATCTTGCCCACGATGCGCTCGAGCACCATGGTGACCCCCTGGACGACGGCCTCTGAGTCGGAGCAGGTGGTCGCGCTGGCCAGGGTACGGTCGAGATCGTCCATGACGTCGAGCATGGTCAGGGCGATCTCGCCCCGGTGGCGATCCAGATCCTCCTCGCGGTCCCGCTCCATGCGCTTGCGCGCGGCGTCCATCTCCACCACGGCGCGCTGGTGGGCGTCGATGTACTCCCGCAGTCGCTTGTCCCGCTGTGCGAGGTCCTCGCGCAGCTTGTCGATGATGGCGAAGCACTGCTCGTGGGGATCGGGCTCGACGTCCTCGTCAGGTGTCTCGTCTCCCCCGTCGACGCCCTCGTCGGCGCCCTCGTCGGCGGCCTCCTCGGGCACGTCCACGGGCTCGACAGGGCTCTCTTGCGCAGCCTTGGTTTCCTCGTCCACCGCCGTTCCTCCTCGAAGCGCCGCAAAAATAGCCATCACCGCTGGGCTGTCAACCCTTGACAGCGGTGTTGAAAGGATCACACAAATCAGCCGCTGGAGGTGGCATGCAGAAGAGAACGATGGCGATTCTCGGCGTGATCTTTGCCGGCCTGCTCGCCTACGTGCTGCTGGTCGAGGTGGGCCGCGAGGAACAGCGGGAGGAGCGCGAGGACCTCGCCAAGCAGATCCTCCCCACCACGGAGGACGACGTGAGGCGGCTGGTGATCGAGCGCCAGCAAGGCGCTGTGGAGATCGTCCGCGACGGCGACACCCCCGACGCCGAGTGGCTCGTCGTGCAGCCGTTCGAGGGGCCCGCCGATCCGGCTGCGGCCAGCGCAGCGGCCCGCGCCGCCGCGACGCTGGAGGGCCGCCGCCGCATCGAACCGGCCAAGGCCGACCTCACCCAGTACGGTCTGGAGCAGCCCGAGCTCACCGTCACGCTGGAGGCCGTCGGCCTCGACGCCCCGGTGGTGATGCGCTTCGGCGGACAGACCGGCTCCAAGGACGGCCGCTACCTGCAGATCGACGGCGAGGCGGACATCCGCATCGTGCCGTCCCACCAGGTCAGGGCCCTCGACAAGGGGGTGGACGACCTGCGGGACCGCCGGCTCGTGCGCTTCAGCCCGGGGTCGGCCGAACGGGTGACCCTCTCCGGCACGGGTGGGCCGGTCGCGCTGGTCCACGACGACGGGACCTGGTGGGTGGACGGGGATCCCCGCTACCGCGCCGCCCGCATGGACCTGGACGACCTGCTGGCGGATCTCACCACGAGCCGCGCCACCCGCTTCCTCGACGGGGACGACCCCGGCCTCGGCCTGGAGGGGTCCGACCGCTGGGTCCGCGTGGCCCTGGAGGACGGCCGGGAGGTCCAGGTGACCTTTGGCGAGCGCCGCGGCACCGCCCTGGTGGCCCAGGTGGAGGGCAGCGTGGAGGCGGCCGAGGTGTCCTCGACCATCGCCGATCCCCTGGACTGGACCGCCGACCGCTGGCACACCCTCGAGGTCGCCGATATCAACCCCTGGCAGACCAGTCGCCTCACCTTCACCTTTGGCGACCGCACCTTCGAGTTCCTGCCGGGCGACGACGACTCGTGGACGCTGACCGAGGGGGACGGCGACCCCGCCGAGGTCGCCCCGTCGCGCGCGCGGGCCGTGCTCGCGCAGATCGATCAGCTCGAGGGGGTGGTCTACCTGACGCCGGGCGAGGCGGTCGACCCCGAGGTGGGGAGCTTCGAGATCGAGGCGGACGGCCGCCCGCTGGTCCGCTTCACCCTGCACCGCAGCGGCGACACATGGACCGTCGCGGTCGCCGGCGACCCCGCCTCGATGCAGGTGCCGGGCACGCTGGGTCTGTTCCTCGAGGAGTTCCTCGCCGATCCGATGGGTTCGGAGGACGCGACCTAGCCAGGCCGCTAGAGGTGAGCCGTGGGATCGCGCGGCACGGGCGGCGCGAGGGAGTACCGCGAGAACCAGCGGCGCGCCAGGCGATTCTGGATGGGATACGCCAGCAATATCAGCGCCGCCACGAGGGCGAACGGCACCGCGGCCAGCGGGACCCACCAGACCACCGCGGCGACCATCGCCAGCGAGACGCCGGCCCCGGCCAGCGCCCAGCGCCGGATGCGGATACGGTGCCTCACCCACTTCAGCGCCACGTCGACCCGCGCCTTCTCCGTACCCGCGTGTTCCCGTGCCGCGGCCAGGGCGGCTTCGGCCCGGCTCAGGCGACCCTCCACCGCGTGGACCAGCCCGGCGAAGTAGCGCGGCTGGTACAGCTCCGGATCGCACCCGGCCGCAGCCTCGAAGGTCTCCAGCGCCTCGGCCCGCCTCCCCTGTCGCAGCAGGTTCAGCCCCTTGTTGAAGCGGACCAGGCCGTCGTTGGGCAGGTAGGCCACCGCGAGGGAGGTGTACATCTCCCCCTCCTCCACGCTGCCCACCGTGTCCAGCAGGGTGCACAGGGCCAGGTAGGCCTCCCGGTGGTACGGGTTGTGGTCCAGGGCCTCCTTGAAATACCGGATCGCTTCGGCCAGCTGCCGCTTCCGCAGGTGGGCCAGCCCGGCGGAGAACTCCGCGGCCCCCGGTGGCGGCGCCCCTTCCCCGTCGGTGGAGGTGCGCACCACGGCGACGTCGCTGAACCGCTCGTCGATCTCGGCCTCCTCCAGCCAGGCGCGCTCGTCACGAGCCAGGCGGCGGGTCAGCAAGAAGCACGCGGTCTCCCCTTCGCGCGCCACGAGCAGCTGCTCGCCGCCCGCCTCGGTCCAGGACAGGGCCTTGAGGTGGGTCTGGAACAGGGCGTCGTCCTCCGTCTTGACGAAGACGTACAGCAGGTACGTCGCTCCCTTGCGGATGTCGGTGACCTGGTAGACCGCCGGATTGTCGTCCTCGGCCACGCCCACGATATCGAGGTGGTTCTCCTGGCTCGCCACGAGCCCGCCGAACATGGGCTGCCCCAGCTGCTCCTGCAACAGCGCCAGCCCCTCCCCGAGGACGAACTGCACGCCGGTCCGGCGATCCCCGGCCAGCTCGGCGCCGAGGTTCTTGCAGCGATGCAGGTACGAGCGGCGGAGCTGGTCGATGCGCTTCTGGCAGTGATCGACCTCCGCCTCGACCAGCGACTCGTCGGTGTAGCGCCAGCGGGCGCTGGCGATGCGTCGATGGTAGACCCGCAGGGACTCCTGGTAGCTGTAGCGGCGGACCACTCCGTCCCGGTCGACGAGCTCCACCGGGAACTCCACGACCTCGGTGTAGTCCTTGGTCTTGTACCGCTGCTTCTTGTCTTCTGCGATCATCGAACGTCCGGGCGGCCCCTACAATCCAAATACTCAAACAATAACGTCTAGTTACGTCCGTATTCTAGCATCGGACTCGGGGGACGGCAAGGCACACGTCTCTCCGATACCGCCACCCCACCGTGTAACGCGGTCGCCCCAACGACCGCGAACCCGGCCCGCCGTCACGCTGGGCCTGGCCGCGCGCTGTCGATACAGTAGCAGGGACGCTCGAGAGGAGACCTGTTGGCGAAACGCGCGTTGTGGGTCCTCGCGACCGCGGCCTTCCTGCTGGCCGGCCTGGCGCGAGCTGCGGGCGTGGGTGGGCGTTCGGCCTGGCCGTGGCTCACGCCGGGCCCGCATGACAGCTCGATGCGCATCATCCACGACGGCTTGATCGCTTGCCCGATCCACGGCGACGGATATTCCTGCGCGGCGCACTCCCCAGCGTCCCGCTACATCGTCCATGAGGACGACGGTGCGCTGACCCGCCTCATGCTCGACTTCGGCCACGAGCCCGACGCCTTCGACGTCAACTACGACCTCGACGACGCCTCGTTGAGCCTTCCCGAAGGGGAGCGCGCCGTGGACCTCCTGCTCATCTCCCACTTCCACGAGGTGTTCGTCACCGACTCCCACGACGTGCGTTCCGGCGGATTGCACCGGCTGGTGACCGAGAACCCCGACATGCGCATCTACATGCCGGATCCGGGCGCCCTGACCGAGCTCGAGCTGGTCGACGCGTTCACCCGCCACGCCCTGCTGGATCGCGCTGTGGTGCTGCAACCCGGCCTCCACCAGCTCTCCTCCCGGATCTGGGTCTGGACCCACACCTTCCAGGAGTCCAATCCGGTGATCGTCTGGCGGTTGAACGGCGTGGATCGCTGGTCGGAGAACGTCCTCATCGTCCGCACGGATCGGGGCTACCACGTCCACGCAGTGTGCGCCCACCGGCCCGTGGACCTCATCGACGACCGCCGCGTCCACGCGGTCGAGGCCGTGCAGGCGCAGATCGGGCGCGGCCTGCCCGACGGGGTGATCCATACCCTGGTGACCGGGGGCTGCGACTTCGGCATGATCGGCCAGGACAACGGCCACACCGACGATTCGCAGGCGGTCGCCTCGGTGCTCCGGGGGCTGCACGAGCGCATCCCCGGCCTCGAGGACGTGATCCTGGCTCACTGCGCGCTGGGTCAGCGCGCAGCCATCGCGTCGTGCAAGCAGACCTTCGGTCTCGACCGCTGCACCCTGGCCTTCCCGGGATACACCCGCGCGCTGGAGTGAAACCTCCGCCGTCTCGGTCCCCTCAGAGGGTCGACTGGAGGAAGTCCTCCCGCGCCACCGCGCCGAGGAGATCGTCGAGGGACTCCATCAAGGGATGCGGCACGTCCGAGAGCTCGGCCCTGCGGGTGCCGTCCCCGAGGGAGACGAAGGGGTAGTCGGGCATGTGCTCGTCGAGGAGATCGACGAGCTGCCGCCGGTGCTGTTCGGACAGGGACCATCGCTGGACGAACTGACCGATGGCCGCGTCCATCTCCTCGTCGGTCTCGGGTCGGGTCGGGCCTCGCTTGGCTGCGCCGCGGGTTTCCACGACCAGCGCGTCCCTGGTCTCGATGCCCTCGAGCAGCCACAGGAGCTGCTCGAGCTGGTCGACACGGCGCGAGAGCAACAGCAACGAGACGCTGTTGACCACGCTCACCACGAGAACCAGCGTCACGAGGATGGCCACCAGGCGCGTCGTTCCACGGGCGTGTTCGTCTGCAGGCATTCGAGACTCCGATTCACGGTGCAGTATCCAGTGTGGCTACTTTTTTCCCCGGAAGGTGAAATGATTCGCATCAGTGGTGCGTACGAACAGGGCGAGAAACGTGGAAGCGACCGACGAGATCCTTGTCGAACGAGTGCTCGTCGGTGACGACGCGGCGGCCGGCGAGCTGGTTCGCCGGTACTCCACGCCGCTGTACAACTTCGCGTATCGGTTCACGGGCAACCGCGAGGAGGCCCAGGAGATCGCCCAGGACGCGCTGCTCAAGGCCCTCAAGAACATGAATCGGTTCGATCCCCGCTACAAGTTCTCGACCTGGGTGTACCGGATCACCCGGAACCAGGCCATCGACCACAAGCGTCGGAAGCGACCCACCGCGGAGCTCAACGAGGCCATCACGCCAGACCCGGGGCACGCGAACCCCGACGGCGCGGGGGTGAGGAGCCCGGAGGTGGGGGCGATACGGTCGGAGGAGAACGAGCTGCTGCACAAGGCGCTGTCGACGCTGGGGGAGAAGTACCGCGAGATCATCGTGCTGTACCACTTCAGCGGACTGACCTACGCGGACATCGCCACCACGCTGGACATCCCGCAGGGGACGGTGATGAACCGGCTGTTCCGCGCGCGGAACAAGCTGCGCGAGGCGATGGTCCGCCTCCAGGAGGCCACGGCGTGACGAGACACCTGGACGACATCCAGCTACAGCTCGCGGCCGAGGGGCTCACCGACGAGGCGGATCGCGCCTGGGTCGACGAGCACCTGGCGAGCTGCGGGCACTGCTGCGACGCGGTCGAGGGCTATCGGGAGCTGATGACGCAGCTCAACGCGGTGCCGGTGATGGAGGCGCCGACGGCCATGGTCGATTCGGTGCTCACCGCATACAAGCGCACCAGCGAGCCCATTCACGCCCTGTGGTCGGACCGCAAGCTGCTGATCGCGGTGGCGGCGAGCAACGCCGTGCTGCTGGGGCTGGTCCTCGCCACGGTGGGGATCCAGGGTCCGTTGAACCTGCTGGGGGACTGGGCCATCGGGATCAAGGATCTGCTGCTGTCGGCGCTGGCGCTGGTGCCGGTGGTGAAGGCCATCTGGACCGGGATGGCCCACGGCGGGATCGTACTTTTTGTGGGAATCGCGCTGGCGCTGGTCACGGTGGTGGCCGCGCTTCGCCAGACGCTGGGACTGTCCGAGGAGGCGTCATGAGAACGTTGTGGGTGCTGTTGCTGGCCGTGAGTCTGCTTCCCGTGAAGGTGGCGCGAGCCGAGGACCGCGTGGTCTTCGGCGGCTCCGTGGAGGTGAAGGCGGACGAGGTCATCGAGGGCGACCTGGTGGTCTTTGGCGGGAGCGCGCGCATCAGCGGCACGGTGGAGGGGGACGCCGTCGTGTTCGGCGGCAAGGTCGTGCTCGAGGAGACCGGCGTGGTCGAGGGGGACCTGGTGACCATGGGCGGCTCCATCGATCGCAAGGGTAAGGTGGGGGGTGACTCCACGGCGCTGGGGGCGGGATCGGTGGAGGTCCAGGAGGGCCCGGGACACCTGCGGGCCCTCGAGGAGCTCGAGGAACTGGAAGCGCTCGAGGAGCTGGAGGGCACCATCGAGGTGCAGCTGACCGAGGCCCTGGCCCCGGCACACACGAAGCACGTGCACGAGGCCAAGGCCAAGGGTGGATTCTGGAAGAAGCTCAAGGCCTTCTTCATGTACTGCCACATCGCCTACATGGCCCTGATCGCCGTGCTGATCCTGCTGGAGTTCAATCCGGATCGGATCCTCAACATCACCCGCACGGTGGAGATCCAGCCGGGCCGCTCCCTGCTGGCGGGCACGCTCACGCTCACCGCCTTCGGTCTGGTGTTCCTCTTCTTCGTGGTGTCCGTGGTGGGCATACCCATCGCCGCGGTCGTACCCTTCGTGCTGGCCCTCGTGGGCTTCCCCGGGGTGATGGGCATGTGCGGCGTGATCGCGCGCAAGCTCCCCCTGGGTCGCGTCAGCGGCTCCACCGGCGCGTGGTTGCTGGGCGCGGTGCTCATGGCGCTGCTGCCCATGTTCACCTACAAGCTCATCGGACCGTTCCTCTTCACCGTGCTGTTCGCCCTGGGGCTGGGCGCGGGCATCCTCAGCCGCTTCGGCCGCCGCGAACCCGCCGTCTGACCGGCTTGACCGGTCCGGACGCGCTTGGTAACACAGCCGGGCGAGGTTCTCGATGATGCTCCCTCCCCCGTTCTGCCAGCAAACCCGGGCCACACGGCTGGCCTCCAACACCGTCTACGACCTGCTGATCATCGGCGGCGGTATCACCGGCGCCGGCATCGCGCGCGACGCAGCCATGCGCGGCCTCAAGGTCGCGATGGTGGAGAAGGAGGACCTGGCAGCGGGCACGTCGAGTCGGTCGTCCAAGCTGGTCCACGGCGGACTGCGCTACCTGGAACACTACGAGTTCGGCCTGGTGTTCGAGTCCGTGAGCGAGCGGGCGCTGCTCCGCCGCCTCGCGCCGCACCTGGTGCGCCCCCTGCCCTTCCTGTTCCCGGGCTTCTCCGGCGACCGCGTGCCCCTGTGGATGATGGCCGCCGGCGTGACCCTGTACGACGTGCTCTCGCTGGGGCGCGCGTACCGCATGCACCGCCGTCACTCGAAGCGATCGACCCACCGCCTCGAGCCGGGCCTGCGCACCGACGGGCTCAAGGGCTCGCTGCTCTACTACGACTGTGCCACCGACGACTCCCGGCTGACCCTGGCCACGGGCATGAGCGCCCACGACCACGGCGCGCACATCTTCGCCCGCATGCGCGTGGACGAGCTGCGCACGGTACGCGGCCGCGTGGAGGGGGTGGAGTGCACGGATACCGTGACCGGGCGGTCCCACTCCCTGCGGGCGCAGGTGGTGGTCTGCGCGGTGGGTCCCTGGACCGACACCTTCCTCGACGCCAACGAACCCCAACCCTCCCCCGTGTTGCGCACCACCAAGGGCGTCCACTTCGTGGTCCGCCACGACCGCCTGCCCGTGCGTAACGCCGTGGTCATGGCGGGCCAGGGGGACGGCCGCATCCTGTTCGCCATCCCCTGGGGGAACCGCACCTACGTCGGCACCACGGACACGGACTTCGACGCGGACATCGACAGCCTCCACGCCACGGCCACGGACGTGACCTACCTGCTCGAGGTGGTCAACCGCGACTTCCCCGACGCCCGCCTGACCGAGGACGACGTGGTCTCCACCTGGACCGGCCTGCGCCCCCTGGTGGCGGACGAGGAATCGGCCAGCGCCTCCGCGGTGAGCCGCGAGCACCAGCTCAAGGTGCTGGACAGCGGCCTGGTGCTGATCGCCGGGGGCAAGCTCACCACCTATCGCCGCATGGCCGCCGAGGTGGTGGAGGCCACGCGCGAGCTGCTGCGCTCCAAGGGCGTGCGGCTGGAGGAGTGCACGACGGGCAAGCACCCCCTCGTCGGCGGCGGAGAGCCGCCCCAGGCCGACCCAGAGCTGTCGAGGACCCTGGGCCGCCCCCTGTGCGACCACCTGGCGGGCCGCTACGGCAGCGACTGGGACGCGGTGGCGCAGCTCGTGGTCTCGCGCGACGGCTACGCCGACCGGGTCGTGGGCGATCTGCCCTACGTCCGCGGCGAGATGGTCCACGCCCTGCGCGAGGAGGGCGCCTTGACGCTGGAGGATCTGTTCGTCCGCCGGACGGATATCTTCCACAAGGCGGCCGACCAGGGCCTGGAGTGCCTCGACGAGGTCGCGGAGCTGGCCTCGGTGCAGCTCGGTTGGGATGCGCAGCGCTGCGAGGCCGAGAAGGACCAGTACCGCGCCTGCGTGGCGCTCAGCAGACGGTATCGTGACCGATAGCAAGCCTCCCGCGCCGACCGAGGGCACCCTCAAGAACCCCGAGATGCGCGCGCTCGAGCGCATGGAGCTGGTCAACCGCCGGGAGACCACCCGTCGCGCCATCCACCGCAACGCCGCGCAGGCCCGTGGCGAGCTGCACCGCGGCCAGCCCCGGCGTGTGCTCAAGATCACCGGCCTGCTGCTGCGCGGGAAGTCCCTCAAGACCCTGGCCTCGCCCCAGATCCCCCTGCTGTACTACCGCGGCCGTGCCTACGAGGAGCTCGGCAACCGGGAGGGCGCCGTGGCGTGCTACCGGGCCGTGTCCGCGTGGGACGGCGGCGCGCAGCCCCTCGTGGACGACGCCAAGGAGTACATCGAGCGCAGCCTGCGCCGGCTGATCGGGCTGCTCGGGGAGCCCACCGACGCCACGGCCCGGATCACCTCCCCCGACCGCGATCCGCGCGCCTTCCCGCGCCCGTACATCACCCCCGCGCGGCTCATCCTCGCCCTGGGTGTGACGTTCGTGGGCACCATCTGCGCCGGCACCCTGCTGGCGATCTTCTAGGTCCGCAGGAACATCCACGCGACGAGCACCGCAAAGGCGAGGACCTGCCCGATGAGCGTCGAGCGTTCGCTGCGCAGGACGACCTTCGGACCGTAGCGCGCGGGGTCCAGCGGTGCGGTCGAACCGCGGGGTAACCACCTGGGCACCCTCGCGCAGTACGCGTCGAAGGCGGCGCCGTGGGCCCGACGCAGCCCGTCTTCCTCCCAGGCCACCACCAGGCCGTACTGCACGGCGAACAGCAGCACGTACGCCGGGAGCAGCAGGGGCACGTCCGTGGCCCAGATGATACCCGCGCCCACCAGGAGGTTACCCAGGTAGATGGGGTTGCGGCAGCGTCCATAGGGTCCGCTGGTGACGAGGGCCCCCACCGAGGCGCCCCGGGTACGGCTGCGCGCGCCGATGTGAGCCACGGACCAGGCGCGGATGAACTCACCCATCCCGGTGACCGCGGCGCCGAGCAACACGCTGGCCGGGGTGGGACGGCCCAGGACGAGACCCACCGCGATCAACGGCAGGGGGGTGAGGCTGCGCCAGCGAAAGAGCGCGCCGCCCAGGCGGACGGGCACGGGTGAGTCGGACACGTCGGGTCGCGGTCGGGCTTACAGCTGGGCGAAGTGGTCGCGGTAGATGGTCAGCAGGTCGTTGGGGGCGGCGCCGTCGCTCACGCCACTGTCGATCTCCTTGACCGCCTTGCCGAACTTCACCGTCTCGGTGCGCGCCTGCTCCAGCAGGGCGCCGACGCCGTCGCCTTCCGGGCTCAGGGCGATGATCTGGAGCAGCAGCCCCTGCACCGTGCCTTCCACGTCGTCTTGCTCGGACGCGGTGCGCACGGACACCTCGGCCCACTTGCGCGCCTTGACCATGTCCTCCTTGACCAGGCAGATCTCGCTGAGTCGTCGCATGGCCTTGCTGTTGGTCTTGTCGTACATCAAGACCTTCTCGTAGTGCAGCGCGGCCTTGTCCGAGTACCCCAGCTTCTCCTCGAGGATGTCCCCCTTCATCAGATACGCGTCGATGACCTGTTCGGCGCTCTTGGCGTACTTGATGATGGCGTTGTAGGTGGACAGCAGGGTGTTCCAGTCCTCGTTCTGCCAGTGCACCTGGGCCATGCCCTCGAGGGCGCCCACGTCGTTGGGGCTCTTCTCGAGGATCTTCTTGAACCGCTTCATGGCGGCGTCGGGCTTGCTCAGCTTGAGCTCGCAGCGCCCCAGGTTCAGGTTGGCGTCGTCCAGGGCCTGGCGGTCGCCGAAGCCGCTGAGCAGGCGCAGCACCTGTCGGAAGTGGGACGCGGCGGACTTCCAGTCCTCCAGCTCCATGAGCCTCGGCGCGGCCTCGCGCAGGGACGGCACATGGGTGGGGGTCAGCTCGAGGGCGCGGGAGAAGCCAGCGAGGGCCTCATCCCCGGAGCCACTCTTGGCGTAGACGCGGCCGAGCTTGAAGTAGTAGAGGGTGACCTCCTCGCGGATGTCCTCGTCCTCCTCCACGTCCATGGCGTCCACCACGGGCCTGTAGGACTCGAACACGGGCAGGGCCTCGGCCCAGGCCTTGAGATCGTAGTGGTACTCCACGAAGAAGCGCAGGGCCTCGGAGTTGTCCCCGTCCAGCTCCAGCACGCGGCGGAAGTCAGGGCAGGCCGCCTCACGGTCGATCTGCTTGTTGAGGCGGACCTTGGCCCGCTCCAGGTACAGGTCGATTCGGTCGGCGGGCTCCTCGACCAACTCGGCCTCGCGGCCGGCCAGGTCCACCACCAGCTCCCAGTCACCGCGGCGCGTGGCGATGCGGCGCAGGGCCTCCAGGGCCTCCCGGTGTGAGCCCGGGCTCGACGCTGCCTGTTCGTACAAGGTCAGCCCCATCTCCTCGGAGTGCACCTTGGTCTCGGCGACGACGCCGAGGTCGAACAGCAACTGGGCGCGACGATCCTCGGGGAGCTGCGTCACCTTGGATCGACCGATCTCGATCTGCTTGCGCGGATCACCCGCGTCGGCGTAGAGACCCATCAGCCGGTCGTAGGCCTCGAGGAACCGCTCGTCCTGCGCCAGGACACGATTCCAGCTCTTGATGGCCACCTCGGCGTTGTCGATCTTCTCTTCCCAGACCCGGGCGATCTCGGCGTAGATGCCGATCTTGTCCTTGTCGCGCGCCTGGGACGCCTGCCGGCTGAGCACGCCGACCAGCCCCTGCCAGTTGTCGTTGCGCGTATGCAGGTCGAGCAGGGCGTCGAGCGGTCCGATCAGGGTATCGTCGAGCTCCAGGGCCTCCTCGTACGCCTTCGCAGCCTCCTCGGCCTTGCCCTCCACCACGTCGGCGATGCGGCCGAGGTGGTACACGGCGATGGCCTTCATCTTGTCGTCGTCCGCGACGTTCTTGAGCTCGTCGAAGTGGGCGAAGGCCGCCTCGTAGTCCTCCTCGCGGAAGGCGATGGCGCCGAGCCCCTTGAGGGCCAGCGGGTTTGCCGGGTCCTTGTCGGTGAGGCGCTCGAAGAAACCCTTGGCCTCGGGGCGGTCGATGAACTTGTCGCGCAGGACGTCGTTGATCTGCCCCTCGGTCTCGGTGCGCACCGCCTTGGAGACGACGCGGTCCTGCAACATCTCGAGCACGCTCAGTACCGCGTTCCAGTCCTCACGGTCGCTGTACAGCACCCGCAGGTGGAACGCCGGCACCGTGAAGTCCTCGTGGTCGACCAGCATGCCCTGGTAGGTCTCGACGACACGGTCCTCGTCGCCGATCTGGATCAGGCCGTCCGCCAGATCCATCATCCGCGCACGGGCGTCCACCAGGGGGAGGTCGTTGCACAGGGCGGTGGTCAGGGCGACCAGCGCCTCGCCGTCGCGGTTGCGCAGGTGGATGCGACGCAGCGCCTCGAAGGCGCGCTCGCGGCCCACCGGATCGGCGAACGCCTGCTCGTAGAACCCCACGGCCGCGTCGAAGCGGCTGAGTTCGTGGTGCAGGTCGCCGGCGAGCAGGGCGTAGAAGGTGCCCACCGGGTTCTCGGCGGCGTCGCCGGCCTGCCGGCCGTACAGTCGGGCCAGACCTTCGCGATCGGCCGCCTGGGTGTACAGCCGCTCCAGGCCGTCCATGGCCATGGCGTACGTGGGCTCGTCATCGAGCACGAGCTGGTAGCACTCTGTCGCGGCCTGTACGTCCTCGCGGAACTCCTCGGCCAGGAGGCCGCACTGGTAACGAGCCGTGATGCGCGGGACGTCACCCTGCCGCTCGGTGGCGGTGGTGTAGCAGTCCACTGCCTCCTGCCAGAGTTCGAGGCCCTCGGCGAGCATGCCCAGCGAGGTCAACGGAAGCTCGAGCTGCGGCCCCAGGTCCAGCAGCTGCTTGCACGCCTCGGTGAAGCCGTCGGCGTCCTGCAGCCGGTATCGTGTCTCCATCAGCGCGAGCAGGAGGGCGACCCGGCGGGAGCCGTCCTCCACCTTCTCCAGGCGCTCACGGTAGAGATCGGCGACCGCCAGCTCGTCCTTCTGGCGCTTGGCCAGCCGCTGCAGGGCAAAGAAGCCCTCGTGGGAGTCGGCCTCCCGCTTGAGCAGCCGCGCCCAGCACTCGCGCGCCCGGTCCAGCTGCCCGGCGGCCTCGAAGTTGCGCGCCGCGCTGTACAGCCACCAGTAGGAGCTGCGAGGGTTGTCACCCGCGGTGGCCTCGGCCTCCTCGATGGCGGCCACGGCAGCCCAGTTACCCGTTCGCGAGAGGATCTCGCGCAGGTCCAGGGTGGCGCCCAGGAAGGCGGGGTTGAGTTCGAGGATCGCGCGCAGGCAACCCTCGGCACGCTTCGGCTCGTCCAGCTCACCCATGGCCAGCTGGGCCGCGCGGTACAGCAGCGAGACCCGGGTCTCCGGATCCTCGGTGGCCGCGGCGCCCTTTTGCAGGCTGTCCGCCGCTTCCTTGAACTTGCCCGCGTCCAGCTGGGCCTCGACCAGGGCGCCGAGGTTGAGCAGGGATCCGGGCGGGGACTCCATGGACAGATCCAGACAACGGATGGCCCGCTCCGGATTGCCCACCTTCTCGGCGAACAGGCGCCCGGCGGTGTACAGCGTCACGCTGCGGGCCTCGGCGCCGTCGAGCAGCGATGCGGTCTGTTCCAGCACGCTCGCCTGCTCCTCGAAGTGTCCCAGCTTACCCAGCACGCGAGCGAGACGCTCGCGGGCCGGGAGGTAGTTCGGCGCCAGCTCCAGGGCGTGGCGGTAGTCGGCCGCGGCCTCCTCGAGCGCCGTGAGGCGCAGCTCGCGGATCTCCCCCATCTTGATGGTGAAGGTGACCTGGACGCGGGGATCGGACGTGGCCTCACGAGCGTTGGCGTAGTGCTCGATGAGCCCCTCCCAGTCACCCGCGCGACTCAGCAGCAGCCGCTTGCCCTCCTGCGCCGGCGCACAGTCCGGGTCCAGCTCCAGCGCGGCCTCGAAGGCCTCCCGCGCCATGTCGGTGTTGTCCAGCCCCTCCAGGGCGACCTCGCCGATCTGCAGCTGCAGTCCAGCGGCCGCGAGCGTGTCCTCGCAGCCATCGACCTCGGCGCGGAGCGCCTCGACCAGCAGCTCGTGCTTGCCGTGGCGCGCCAGGAACTCGCGGTACTCCTTGCCCGGCGCCAGGGCGGCGGCGCCGTGCTGCATCGCGTCTGAATACGTGTCGGCGGCCGCGTCGGCGTCGTCGAGCTGAGTGTCGTGGATGCGCGCGGCCAGGGTCTTCCAGAACTGGCGGTCCGCGCCGCCGAAAGCCTCGCCCGTGGTGGACGCGAGGCCGGCGAGCTTGGTCAGCTCCTCGGCGCGGGAGTAGATGCGCTCCAGCGCCAGGAACGCGGGCACGAAGCGCGCCTCGATCTCGAGGCAACGCTCGAAGTAGGGAGCGGCGTCCAGGGGCTTGCGCAGGACCTCGTCATGGAGGCGACCCAGCTCGTACAGGACGCGCAGCTGCTGGCCGCCCACGGCCACGGCCACGGCCTGCTCGAGGATCGACACGAGGCGGTTCCAGTCCTCCTGGCGGTAGTAGATCTCGCGCAGGAAGCGCAGGGCGATGAAGTTGCCCGGGGTGTGCTCCAGGGCCTTGTGCAGGTCGGCGTCGGCGCCGGCGTCGTCGCCCAGCTGGGTCATGCGGATGTGGGCGGAGGCCAGCAGGGCCGCGGCCTTGCCCGCGGGATCCTCGATGGTGTTGGCCTGCTTGGTCAGGTACTCGACGGTCTCGGGCCAGTTCTCGCGCGCCGCGCAGATCTTGACCAGCTCCCGCAATGCGGGCACCTGGGTCGCGTCGAAGTCCACGGCCTGTCGGCACGACTCCTCGGCGCGGTCCCAGTCCCCCAGCTTCTGGCTGAGGATGCGACTGGTCTCGAAGTGCAGCACGGCCTTGCCGGCGTGCTTCTTGGTGGACGCGATCTCGTTGCCCAGGTGCTGCAGCACCTCTTCCCAGGTGCCGGGCGAGGGCTGCTCGGTGGGCGTCTCGAGCTCGGCCGCCGCCGGCGGCGGGGCCAGACCGGCGCCGGGGGTGCCGAGGGCCTGCACGGATCGAGCCGTGTCCTCCAGTGACGAGGTCGCCGCTGAGGACGGGAGCTCCTCGGCCGGTAGCGGCTCTTCGGCCTGCGTCGGCTGCTCCGCTTCCGCGGACGGCGGGACCGCAACCTCTGGCTCGGTCTCGGCGTCGTCTACGGGCTCTGGCGCTGGCGCGGGCTCGGGGGCGGGCTCGGGCGCGGGGGCGGGCGG